>NZ_JBFEFH010000022.1:0-127739 GCF_040717455.1 Tautonia sp. JC769 | reverse complement strand
CTGTCGCGGACGGGCGATGCGGACCTCCCCGCCCGCAGGAGACGCGCCAGGCGACTCGCCAAGAGGACGAACGCTGCCCCAATCGCCGGGTCCAGGAGGACGACGATACTACGGGCGATCAGGTTCGGTGGCACTTTCAGCGGGGAACGCATGGCAGCAAGCTGCGGTTCGATGAGACTCCAGGAGGCGAAGAGCGCATAGGCCAAGACAGCGGCAGTCGAGCAGAGCAACAGGCTCGTGACGGCGATCGACCTCCCTGGGCCCGGCCGCACCAAGGCGATCGTGCACGCCGTCAGCGCCAGCGGGAGGGCGATCGCTTCGAGTGTCACCAGGAAGATGACCTGGTCCCAGCCCCGGCCATACCCGCCAGGGCGGATCATCGGGACGAGGCACCCGAGGATCACGGCGCAATAGATCACCAGCCTGATGAGCTGGCTGAGCGAGAACCGGAGCCTCGGGCGGGGCGATGCAGTCATTTGGCCGTCCTGATGGACCGCTGGGTGGCCCGGACAACGTGTTGTCCGGGCGGCGAAGCCGCAAGAGGCCGTCGAGCGGGCCTCGCCAAGGCAAGCCTGCCGGGCGGTTAGCGGCCCCTCTTGTCGCTGCGCGACCCGGACAACACGTTGTCCGGGCCACCCACCCGCCGGGGTGATGATCTCAGAAACTTGGCGTGGAGAACCGCCCTGCCAGGTCGCGTATACCCCAACCGGCGCCCCGATCACCTCGTCGGCGCGCAGCGGTAACATCTCCAGCGAGGCTCGGGTCGGGGTGCTTGCCTTCCGGCGGGCTCAGCCCGCGTCGCGCTCGCGGACGGTGAGGTAGACCTCCTGACACGTCTCGGCGATGCGCTCGCCGAGGCTCTGATACTTCACCTCGAGCTGGCCGGAGTACATGCTCAAGACCTTGCACAAAAACGCCGAGTGCGAGGCATCCGCCTCCTCGGCGAACTGCTGCAACGATTCCTCGATCTGATCGGCGAGGTAGAGCAGGAACTGGGCCTGACCCTTCACCTCGGCCAACGCCCGGTGCAGCTCGGGCGATCCGCCCGGGTCGGACGGCCGATCGCTCGTGGTCGCCAGTTCCGATTGGCTCGCGGTCACCGTCTCCGTGTCCGCGTCCGAGTCCGGACGGGAATCGAGCGCCGTGGCCGAGGGGTTCGCATCCGTGGGTCGGCCGTTCATGCGGCGTCCTCCGTGCCGAAGCTGGGTTCGCTGTTGACCAGCGATTCGAGCGAGCCGCACAGCTCGCCGACGAGCCGCATGTTCTCGCACTCGACCGCGAGGTTCGAGGCGTGCATCTCGATCAACTGACGCAGGAAGATCCGCGTCCCGGGGTCCGCCTCCCCCTCGAATCGCTCGACGTCGGCCACGGCGGCCCGCACGAGGTAATCCATGAACTGGAGCTTGCCCCGGATCGAGGTGCAGAGCCGATCCAGCTGGCCGAGTTCGACCTCGGCGGAGGGTGGCAGGGCGGTCGAAGCAGGGTGCGACATCCGTATCTCCCCGACCCTGCGGGTCGGTGCTCGACGAGAGGGAACCTGCCCAACGGGCCGGACCAGCGCACAGAACCGACGGCGCCTGGTCCGGGGGCCGCCGAAGCATGCAACGATGCGCATGTCCTCGGCGTTCCTCGATGGAGCGTTGGAGCTTAACCGGGTCGGTCCCGCTCGACAAGCGATTTTCTCGGCGCACCCCCTGGCGACCCGGCGCCCTCGGGGTATCATGCGCCTCGATGGGCGGGGGCGCGGCCGGTCGTCCCGACCCACGCGTCGCCCCCTTCGACCCCGACCCGTCGGCGATCCGATCGCGATTCGAACCGAACCACCGGGAGCAACGACCCATGATCCTCAACCGACGCCGCATGCTCGTGGCCTCCGGGGCCGCCGCCCTGGGCGCCTCCGCCTTCGCCCGCACCCTCTCCGCGGCGCAGGACGGCGACCGCAAGAAGATCCTCTACTTCACCAAGAGTTCCGGCTTCCAGCACTCGGTCATCGCGCGCGACGGCGACGAGCTGGCCCACTCCGAGAAGATCCTCATCGACCTCGGCGCCGAGCACGGCTTCGACGTGACCGCCTCGAAGGACGGCCGCCTCTTCGAACCCGACCGCATCGACGAGTGGGACGCCTTCGTCTTCTACACCACCGGCGACCTGACCCAGCCCGGCACCGACGGCCAGCCCCCCATGTCCCCCGAGGGGCTGAAGGCCTTCCTCGACGCGATTCAGTCCGGCCGCAAGGGGTTCGTCGGCATCCACTGCGCCACCGACACCTTCCACAGCGGGCCCGACGACCGCACCCCCTACATCGAGATGATCGGCGGCGAGTTCATCTCCCACGGCCCTCAGCAGGTCTCGAAGATCAAGGTCGTCGACCCCGCCTTCCCCGGCGCCGACGCCTTCGGCTCCGAGTTCGAGATCAACGACGAGTGGTATGCCTTCCGCAACATGTCCGACCAGATCCACGGCATCATGGTCCAGCTCACCGACGGCATGCAATCCGGCCGCGCCCGCGACTACGAGCGGCCCGACTACCCCATGACCTGGGTCAAGAAATACGGCGACGGCCGCGTCTTCTACACCTCGATGGGCCACCGCGAAGACGTCTGGACCAACCCTAAGTACCAGGGGCTCCTCATCGGCGGCCTCAACGTCGTCACCGGCCGCGCCGACGCCGACTTCACCCCCAACGTCTCCGAGATCACCCCCGGCTACCAGACCCTCCCGGGCTGATCCGATCGCCCTGCCGGCGACGGCCACCCCCATCTCGTGATCGGTGATTCGCGCCCCTCGCCAATCGCCGATCCCGGGGTGGCTGGGGTCGTCTCAATCCCGGTCCGGACGTTGAGCCCGCTCGGAGCAGCAGGCTTGGAGGGCCTAGCGTCGATGCTCTCTCGATTCCATCAACTTGCCAGAACGGCTTACTATAAAGCCACTCTGTGTTGTGTTCGTCATCGAACTTGTCCACAGAGCACCATCGAGTGGAGCACGCGTTTCATCCCCATAGAGCTTGGCAACGTCACCAGGCTCCGTGAAGAATTTGTACCAAACGCTCGGAGTGCCGACTGTTGAATGCCTTATCCCAAAATCCTTTCGCTGGTCTCCGAAGCCAGAACTGAACCGCAGACGACAACCGTCCTGGCATTGCATTAGGCAATTCAGCAATTGGAGCCATAATTCCCGTTCGTCGGTTCCCGTGAAGAGTTCGCTGCCTCCTGGGAGAATAGGATTGTCTCGGATATGTTGCATAAAGGCGATCGTCAAAGGGAGAAGATGTTGAATGATAGGGTTCGACCAAGGCTTGTTTGTTTTATTTCTAACCCTACCATAAGTAAGATGAAGGAGTCCTTTGTTTAGATCTTCGTTGGATGGAGTTTCTGCGCTATTGCATGTAAGTGGCTGATAATCACTTGGGTAGTAATCAAAATCGGAGCAGAAGGCGTCGTCGTTCTTTTTTCGCTGCTCGGGTTTTCCACGCGATTGAGGGCCTCGGTGGAAGAAGTCCCACCAGAGGCGGGCGTGAACGTGCCTTGAGTAATTGACGAGTTCGCCGATGGTATGGTCGGCGAGCTGCTCGTCTTGCAATTCGCTCGGAATCCCGAATGTGTGCGCCACTTCATAGATCATCGAATCGCGGAACAAGAGGATCTTCTCCCGCTCGTTTGGTGGCCCTTCGCTGTCCCGAGCCATGAGGCTTCCTCGAAGGTTGTGGTTGGCCGATCCGGTTTTTTTGATCCGCCAGGGATTCAAGCCTCGTAGGGTCCGTTGTGCGGACCTTCGCATGCAACGCTTGGGCTGAGGACAGCGGACCCTACGACGCTGGATTGATGAGACCTGTCGGGTGCACCTTCGCGGACTCGATGCACCCGACAGGTCTCGTGCTCGGCGAGCAAGGATAATCCGGCCTCACTCCTCCCGGCCCGCCGTCAGCGACGGCTCCGGCCGCCCTCCCGAAAACGGCTCGATCTTGCGGATCAAGGCCCCGTCGCCCCCCTGCCAGAGGAAGACGGCCCCGGTGTCGTCCCCCGCGGCGACGATCGAGCCGTCGGCCGAGGTCGCCACGCCGTAGACGTAATCGGTCGGCCCGCTGTACCCGCGCTGAATCCGGCCGTTCTCGGCGTTGAACAGACGCACCGTCTTGTCGCCCGAGGCACCCAGCGCCTCGGTCTTGCCCGGCACCCAGCGGACCGAGGTCACCTGGCTGCCCACGGCCTGCGAGGTCCGCAACTGCTCGCCGTTCTCGAAGTCCCAGAACTTCAACACGTTGTCGGCCCCGCCGCTGACGAGCTGCGTCCCCTCGGCGTTCCAGTCGACGCTCATCACGTGGTGCGTGTGCCCCTCGAACGCCTTGAGCCGCTCGCCGGAAGGAATCGCCACCACCCGCACGAACTTGTCGGCCGCGCCCGTGGCCAGGCTCGTGCCGTCGGGCCGGAACCGCACGCCGAAGACCGTGTCGCTGTGCAGCTCGGGCAGGTCGAGCAGCAACTCGCCCGTCTCCGCGTCCCAGAGCTTCACCTCGCCCGATCCCGCCGGCTCGCCGCCCCCGGTGGCGATCAGTTTCCCGTCGGGGCTGAAGTCGATCGCCAGCACCCGGAACACATGCGGTTCCAGCGTCGTATGCAGCGACCACCGCCCCTCGACCGTCCAGATCTTCATCCCTTGATCGTCGGCCCCCGAGACCACCCGGCCGTCCCCGGCGAACGCCAGCGCCCCCACGGCCGACACCTTCGTCGGGTCCTCCGCGTCGACGTGGCCGAAGGCGACCACGCCGACCCCCGTCTCCGCCTCCCAGACCTTCACGCCGTTGGCCCCCGCCGTGGCGATCCGATCGCCGCCCGGCGCAATCGCCACGGCGTTCACACCCCCGTCGTGCGCCTTGACCACCGATCCCGCGGCCCCATCGGCCAGCGACCAGACCCGGGCCGTCCCATCGACACCGCCACTGATGATCGAGCTTCCCTCCGGCGAGCACGCCAACGCCTGCACGGCCCCCTCATGCGCGGCGATCGTCCGCGGTTCCCCGTCCCCCTCGACCGGCCAGATCCGGATCGAACCGTCCTGCCCGCCCGAGATCACCGCCGAGCCGCCCGGCACCGCCGCCAGGGCCCGCACGGCCCCTTCATGCCCGAGCCGCTCGACCGGCTCCGCGTCCTCGGCGAGCCCGGCCCCCGGCCCGTCCGGCAAGGACCAGATCCGGACCGCGCCATCCTCGCCCGCCGTCGCCAGCGTCTTCCCTTCCGGCCCGACGAATGCCAATGCGTGAATCGCCCCCTCGTGCCCCTTGCGGCTGCCGATCGCCGCGCCGTCGTCCGTCTTCCAGAAGCGGATGACCCCATCGGCCCCGCCGGTCGCGATCACCCCGGCCTCGCTCGCCAGGGCCACGGCATGCAACGCCCCCCCTTCGGCCGGGCCGATCGTCCGGATTTCCGCGTCGCTCGTCGCGTCGGCCACGCGGATCGACCCGTCCTCCAGAACCGCGACCACCGTCGTACCGTCCTTCGACGCCGCGATCGCGTTGACCTTCGCCCCCAGGGCGTCGAAGCTCCGGGCCAGTTCGCTCGTCGGCGCGTCCCAGACGGTCACGATCCGGTAGCTCCCCGCCGCCAGCCGCTTGCCGTCCCGGCTGAACCGGATCGACTGGATCAGATCCTGATGACCTCCGAGCGTGATCACCTCCTGGCCCGTCTTCGCGTCGAAGACCTGCACCACGTTCGCCCGACCGACGGCCAGGTCGTTGCCGTCCCCGGTCAGGTCGACCGCCAACACCGGGTTCACCCCCGGCGGCAGGGCCCCCAGCTCGATGGCCGAATCCGCCGCCTCCAGCTCGGCCATCATGGCCTCGGTGTCGTCCTTCGCCCCCTGGTCGATCCAGAGCTTCAGCAGGCCCAGCTCGTCGGGCGTCATCGGCTCCAGGTTCTTCTCGACCGGCGGCATGAACGGCTCGACCGCGTGCGCGGCCATCTGAAAGAGCAGGCTTTCCTCGCTTTTGCCCGGCACGATCGACGGCCCGCTCTCGCCCCCTTCGAGCATCCCGGCGACCTCCTCCATGTTCAGCCCGTTCTCGGCCAACGCCGAGTTGTGGCACCCCGCGCACCGGACGTCGAGAATATCGATCAGTTCCGTGATGTAGCTGACCGGCTCGTCCCGCTCCGGGACGGCCACCTCAAGCTGTCTCGCCCGGGCATCGGTCGTCAACGCAACTGTCACCAGCAGGCAGAGCAGGGGGGGGAAGGTCGATCGCAGTCGCATGGGTGCGGGTCCTGTTCGGGTCGGTGGGAGAGCGTTCGGGCGAGACGACATCACGGAATGTCGGAATGTGTTGATGGGTAAGGCGTGGGGTCCTGGGGCATCTCCATCTCGAAATCCCGAGTCGAAATGCCGAGGTTCGAGCCAGGTCCTCGGGTGGCCCCGGTGGCTCGCCAACCGGGGCGGCGAAGCCGCAAGAGGCTACGGGGGGCCGCTCTGGTACCTCTCGTCGCTCCGCAATCCCGGTCAGCGAGCGACCCGGGTCACCCCAAGCAACCTTGGGAGGAACGCGGTGCAGGAAGGCCCTACTCGTGGCTTTCGTACTCATTGCTCCTTCGGCCGGACGGTCAGGATGATCGGATTCGACGGCTCGCTCAGGTTCGCCTCCATCGTCGCTTCGGGGTTGCGCGGGTCGGCGACCGTCGCCTTGCCCCCGGCGCGGAGGAAGATCGTATAAACCCCCGGCTGCACGTTCTCGGCCACCGTCACCGGCACGGCCACCGCGTCCTGCCCGGCCTCGATCTTCACGTTGCCGATCGCCAGGTTGTTCGGCAGGGCGTCGGGCGTGACCTGGAATTCCCCCTGCGCCCCCTCGGTCCGGGCGACGCGGGCCGTCAGCTCGAACGACCCGCCCTGCGCCGCCGTCACCGCGGTCGGGCTGACCGAGAGCCGCGCCGCCGCCTCGGGCCGCAGGGCCATCACCAGCCCCCGCGTCACCCTCGCCGGGGTCGGCGCGTTGCCGCCCGGCGGGGGCCGGGTGATCGTCCCCGCCACCGCCACCCGAGCCGGTTCATCGACCGGTTCACCATCCTCGCCGAGCCGACGCCCCACCAGCCGCACCGTCCCCACTTTCGGCGGCGCCCCGGCCGACGCATTGAAGATCATCGGCGCCTGCACCTGATCCCCCGCGATCACCACCGGGTCGGCCGACACCCCCGCCGGCAGCCCCTCCGCCTCCACCCGGATCGGACCGGCCAACCCGTCGAATCGATGCGCCAGCACATAAGCGACCGACCGCCCCCCGCTTTGCAAGGTCAACCCTTCCGGGTTCCCCGGGTCGTTCGGCGCGGCGAACAACTGGAAATCTGGCTGCTGCGGCCGCACCACCAGCCGATAGACGGCCGCCGGGTCCACCTCCCTCGCGTTGTACAGGTCGCCGACCGTAATCAGGTACGCCCCGTCCTCCGGCGCCTCGAACCGCAACACCGGGTCCACCGTCGCCCTGCCGAAGCGGTTGCCCGTACCCGGGTCCCCCTGGTCGTCGGCCTCGATGATGTCCCGGAGCGACCCGTCCTCCATCACCCTTTGCACGAGCAACGTCGCATCCACCGGCGAGCCGATCCGATCGGCGAACACCTCGATCATCCAGACCTGCCCCTTCGTCGCCTCGAACCGAAACACGTCCTCGTCGTCCACCCCCCGGAAGTCTCCCGAGAGGTCGCACGGCGCTTCGATCGCCATCGGCTCGCCCCGGTCGCTCGGCCCGTCCTCGACCACCACCGGCCCCATCGCCTCGGCCAAAAACACCGGGTCCGCCGCCCCCCGGTCCGTCTCGTGCACGTACCAGAAGCCCCGGAGGCCCCCCCCCGGGCTATTCACCAGGCCCACGCCGGGACGATCCGGGTCGATCTGCAAGTCCGGGGGCACGGCGATCGCAACGTTTAATCGTTCCAGTACTTGACCATCCGGCAAGACCGTCCCCGACGGCTCGCCCCCCAGATTCCGGCCGAGCAAGGTCACCTCGGCCGTCGATCCCGCCACCACCGCCCCCGGCACCACCGCGTCGACGTGCGGCCCGTCATGCACCGTCAGGCGGTACACATGCTGCGGCGAGCCCGCGTAGATGACATCCCTCACCTCGACCCGGTACGTCCCGTCCCCCGGCAAGACCGTATCGATCATCGGGTCGCGCCCGACCGTGCCGTGCCCGTAGGCCAGCTCCCGCCCCTCGGCGTCGTACAGGCGGACCTCCCCATCCAGTCGGCTGTCGACCCGCACCGCGGCCAGGTCGATCAGGACCCGCTGATCCGCCTTCCCCTCGAAGGCGAACCAGTCCACGTCGGTCGCGCCGTCGATCTGCCCGTTCATCACCTGGCCGATCGCGATCGCCCCCGCCTCGGCCGGGCCGTTGTTCGGCTCCTGCTCATTCCCCTCCGGCCTGCCGCCTACGACGAACGCCTTCGGGTTGCTCACCCCCAGGGGGCCGACCACCCGCACGTCGTGCAGGCCCATCGGCACCTCCGGGCCGATGGTCACCCGGAACCTCGGCGGCGCGGCGTCCCCCTCGACCCGCTCGCTCGTCAAACCCGGGTGATCGAACCAGAGCCCCGAGGCCGACTCCATCTCCGCCCCCGCCAGCCTGACCTCCACCGCCCCTCCCCGCGTCCCTCCCGGCGGGAACACGACATCCAGCCGATGCTTCGGCATCTGCCCCTCGACCGCCGCCGCCCCCACCCCCAGCCCGACCCATGCCGCCGCCATCGGCGCCAGCCATCGCAATCGTCCGGGCCCGTGCTCGGGCCGTCTCGGGCAGGGTCGTCTCATCGGGTCAGCTCCGGCGTGAGGAACGCAAGGCGGGCGCGTCGTCAATCCAAGGCGGGTAGGCATCCGATCTCCCGGCGGTCTCGTCCCCCTCGACGCCCGACCCCGGCCGATCCGATTCCTCCATCATAAATCCAACACCCTCCGAATGGCACCCCCCTCACTCGCTGCCTCCGTCGCCTCGCCTTCTGTAGGGTGCGTTTCGAGGACTCAACGCACCCTACTTCACCACTCCACTTCGAGGCCGGAAATCGTAGGGCGCTGTCCCGTCTTCGATATCGCACCTCCCCAGCCGAGCGACCCATCGGCCGCCCTCACACGGGCCGGGGGGCGTCGGCCCAGTGGCCCAGGCGGTCGGCGCCGCGGACGACGAACCCCTTGCGTTCCCAGCCGTACCAGGCACGGACCTCGGCCGAGGCATATCGCAGCGTCAGGCCGCAACGCCGTCGGTCCGAGTCGTTGGCCCTCGAACCATGCAGCAGCAGGTCGCTATGGAGCGAGAACTGCCCGGCCCGCAGCGTCACGTCGACGGGGGCGTCGCCGGAACGCCCGGCCTCGGCCTCGGCCACGACCAGCCCCAGCACGTTCGAGGCGTCCCGGCTCTCCTCATAGCCGATCAGCCCGTGCCGGTGCGACCGGGGCACGAACCGCATGTTCGCATTCCCGGGGTCGGCGTCGTCGATCGCCAGCCAGAGGGTCACCGTCCGACTCGGGCTCAACGGCCAGTAGGCGCAGTCCTGGTGCCAGGGCACGGCCCGGCCGTCGTGCGGCATCTTGCAGAAGAAGTGGGCACCCCAGGCGACGACATCCGGCCCGATCAGGTCGACCACCGGCCCGAGCAGCCGGGGGTGCCGCATCAGGTCGTGAATCCGGCCGAAGCGCAGGTGCGCCGAGTTGATCGAGTAACTGTCGCGCCCCAGTTCGAGGAACGCCCCCAGCACCCCGTCGAAGAAGGCCCGCAGCTCCCGGACCTCCGTCCCATCCAGCCCGTCGAACGGCATCAGGTAGCCCACTTCGTTGAAGCGGTCGATCTCCTCCCGGGTCAGGACCTCCGGGGCCGCGTTCTCGACCGGCATGAAGTCGAGCCGTCGCGGGAGCCGGGCCAGTTGCTCCCGCGAAGGGTTCGGCAATTCGTCGGCGATGCTCATCGCGGGCCTCACAATCCGTGCTCGATGCTCAAAGGATGGCCGGCCCCCCATTCTACGATCCCCCGTCCCCGCCCGCGCGGCCTCGCCTTGATCTCCGGACGCATCGTGTGGCCGGGGGGGGCACACCGCGGCCGAATCCCCCGGGGCCGACGGGCAATCGACGGGCCTTCAGGAATCCCCGAGCAGCCTGCCGATCATCTCCCCGATCGCGCGCAGCTCGTCGGGCCCGGACCCGACCTCGATGAGCCGGACCTTCCCCTCGCGGTCAATCAGGACCGTGCTGGGGATGCTGCCGATCTTGTAAGCCTCGTGCAGCGGAGACCCCTCCGGCTCGGCCAGGATGCGGTAATTCAAGCCGTGATGGGCGGCGAACCGGTCGAGCGTCCGCAGGTCGTCCCCCCGCGACTGCCCCTCCGTCGGGATCGCCTGCTTGAGCTCCTCATCCCAGCGGTAGCCGAAGCAGCCGGTCACCCCGACGACCACCAGCCCGCGCCCGCCGTACTCCTCCTGCCATCGCGTCAGCTCGGGGAAGGCGTCAATGCAGGGGACGCAGTACACCGCCCAGAAATCGAGCAGGACGACCTTGCCCTCCAGGTCCCCCCCGGCGAGGCGGTCGCCGTTGGCCCAGTCGCCGACCCCCGGCAGCAACGGCGCCGGCCCGCCGATCAGGGAACGATGATACCGGATCCGGGCGATCCCGTCCTGCCGGCTTTTATACATTCCTTCATGCCTCGCGACCAACTCTCCCCATCCCGGCCCCTCGGTCGGCATCGCGTCGATGGCGGCGCGCCACGAGGGGAAGAACCGCTCGGCCCGATCGGGATCCGAGTCGAGAAGCGATCGGATCGCGATGTCGTGGCCGGTGAGCAGGCGGCTGGCGATCAAGGTGTCGCCGGGGAATGCCCGGACCAGCTCGCGCTGCCGGGCCAGGATCGCCTCGCAGATCTCGGCGGCGTCCCAGGCCTCCCGGGTGCGGAGGGCCAGCTCCATTTGGCTCGTGAGCGTGAACGCCAGGCGGGCCGCCGGCACCCAGCCCTCGGGATCGGCCCCCCGGTCGGCCTCGATCTCCCGAAGCTCCTCCTCGACCCGCCGATGGGCCTCCTCGACCTCCTCCTCCCCGAGCAGCGCCCGCACCTCCTGCGACATCCGTGCATACGGCACGAACACCGCCTGTTCCTCCTCGGAGAGTTCGACCTGCCGGGCCGACGCCGACGCCGATTCCGACGCGACGCCACAGGAACCGACCCATGCCAACGCCGCGATCACGCGAATCCAGGCCATGACCTCGCCCTCACCTCGGGACCCCGGGGCGCACAGAAGACGCCCCGACGGACGGGCCGGGGCCGCCCGCGCAGCCCCGATCCCTCCGAGGGTAACCCCGGCCCGAACCCGGATCCACGCCCCGGATCCCTCCCGGTCGGCCCCGATCACCCCCGCGGTGCCCGGCGCGAATCGGCCGCGCGGGGCGTCGCCTCTCGCCCCGCCCCCGGACCCGCCCGGTACCCGCCCTCGGGGCGCATCAACCGGAACCTTCGCCCACGACGGGACCGCGCGACCGGCCCCGATCGCGCCCCATCGCGGCGGCAGGATCACGGGCATGCCGCCGACGACCCCCCGTCACCTCGGCGGCCGTCCTCCCCGCAACGCGGCCTCAGGCGTCCTCCGAACCGGCCCAGCGTTCCATCTGTTCGCGGATCCGGCGCTGCTCGGCGGTCTCCGGCGGGTCGACGGCCGCCGAGTCCGAGGCCGCCCGAGGCGATCGGCCCCGCCGCTTCGGCGGGTCCTCGACCAGCCCATACGCGCCGGCCGGCTCGACGAAGAAGGGGAGCTTGCACTTCGGGCAGGTCATCGTCGAGCCCATCTCGGCCTCGTCCACCTGCAACGCCACGCCGCACTCCCCGCATTCCACGTCCACGATCGCCATGCGAGCCTCCCCCGATCCTTCGCATCCCACGACGGCGAGTCCCCGCGCTCGATTCCCCAGGCACCTCGCCTCGGAACCCCTCGTGCGTTCGGCAGGACGCCGTCCTCCATCGACCTTGAGCGCCAACAGTCCCTTCTGTCAATAGGTCAGATCAAGATTCACCGAAAATTCGATCACGCCCTCCCCGTTCCGAGCCTCTTCGGCGGATCACGGGTCGCGGGTGACGGATCGCGGGTGATCCCGAATTGCCCGGATCAATGGTCATCGAGGCCATCCCTCGGGGTGGCATGCTACGCCGTCCGCTGATCAGGCCGGTCTTGCATCGTAAGCCGCAATCCGGTTAGGGGTTGCGTCGGCCGAAGCGTTTCGGGTCGTGCCCGATCGGATCGAGGCGAGAAACCCCGGAATTCGCGAGAGGTATCGGCGACACACCACCGACACAGTGGACGGCGTAGGGCGGCACGTGGTCGTCCCCGAACCCGTTTCAGGGACGATGCTTGCGGCACGGGTTCGGGGGCGGGCCCGTACCATCCGAAGGGAACTGATCCAGGCAATCCGGTATGACGTGTTGTGTATGACGGGTGACGGCTGGCGAGTAGAGGATCCCGGGTGGCCCAGACACCGCCCGCGGTGTCTGGGCGGCGCAGCCGCACGAGGCGTCGGTTCACGCCCGGCCCCCCCCGCGGGCTCTCACCCCGTCAGAAGCCCTCCGATCGCCTCAGGCCCCAGGCTCCGCAAGGGTCGTCTGAGTCATCGCATATCACCTGACCACACTGCCCGCACCAGAAAAAACCGATCCTCCTCCGATTTTCCCCGGATTTCCACAATTAAGCCTCCCGTTTTTCCTGATGTTATCAATGAGCCGCGCGGCCCTCGCCTGCGCACCAGGCCGCCCGCCCCCGCCTTGGGCGCACCACCTTGTGTTTACCCCCATCGAGAAAGCATCCCCCCATGTCCCGCACCGCCACCCTGAAGCAGACCATCGCCAACCGCCTGAACGCCCTGCTCTCGACCGGCCCGAAGACGAGCGAGGGAAAACAGCGATCGAGCCGCAACGCCCGGACGCACGGATTGTCGACGATCGGCGCCCACCCGACGACCGAGATGCTCGAAACAATCGAAACGCGCAAATCCGAGTGGCGTAACGACTACCGGCCCGAAGGCTCGGCCCAGGAGTGGATCTTCGGCCGCCTCGTGGCCGAATCCGTCCGCCTCGATTGCTGCGAGGCCCGCATCTGCGCCGCCCGGGCCGAGCAGGCCGACCGCGCCGCCGAATCCTGGGACGACGACCGCGCCGCCGAGGTCGCCGCCCTCGCCGCCCGCCTCGCGTCACATCCCGATCGCATTCAAGCACAATTGCTCCAGAGCAAGCATGGCGTCCTCTGGCTCCTGGAACGCTGGGACGAGGTCGCGGCGTCGCTCACCCACCACGCGGGCTGGACCTTCGAGGCCTGGACCCTGGCCCTCGACCTGCTCGGCGTGCCGCCCTCGGCCCGCGACGGCTCCGGCCCCTGGGACCTCGACCCCGACGACAGGACCGAGGCCCCCGGCCTTTCCCTCGTCGCCCAGTCGACCGCCGCCCTCCGCTCTCGCCTCGACGCCTACTTGAACGCCCGCGACGCCCGCGCCCAGGCCGACGCCGCGCTCGGCCTCGACGCCTCCGACCCGCCCGCGATCCGCCTCCTCGAACGCTACGCCTCCGACGCCCGCCGCCAGTTCTCCCGCAACCTCAACGCGTTGCGCCGCCTGCAATCCCTCGCTCCCCGCGCCGCCGCGACCCCCGCCCCCTCCCCCTCCGCCACCCCTCCCGGCCCCCGACCCGACCGCACCGCCTCCCGCACCCACCCTTCCGCCGCCTCCGCTCCTCCCCCCTCCGAGCCTCCTCCCGCCCCTGCGCCGACCGCCCCTCCCACCCCCTTGCGAAACGAACCCATCGCCCCTGCGTCCCCCTTGCGAAACGAACCCATCACTCCGTCCTCGACCGCTCGCCCCTCGCTTCGCACGACCCTCTCCGCCCCCTCCGCCCCCTTGAACCGCCGCGCCCGACGCGCCCAGGCCGCCGCCGCCCGCCGCTCCTGACCCCCGTTCCCCCCCTCGCCGACGGCCCTCCTCCCCGATCGAGTGCCCCCCTGCGCGCCTCGCACGCCAACCACAGGGGTCTTGAGCCACGGATGAAACACGGATGAAACACAGAGAATTACGAGACTCGTTCATCCGACCCAGGCGCAAACCGACTTCCCATGACCTCTTATCCGATCCCCTCCCATCCCCTCCCATCCCCTCCCATCCCCTCCCATCCGTGTTCCATCCGTGGCTCCAAACCTCCCCCTCGCTCCCGACCCTGCTCCGCCTCGCTCCCCGTTTGACCGAACCTCGGCCCCCTCATTACGATGGATCCCGACCGACCGACCAAACCAAACCGACGGCGATCGGGCCGTTGCGCGGGGCGGGTCAGCCATCCTCGGAGCAAGGCGCAGATCACAATGGGACATCGGGCAGGGCAACATTGGGTCGCCGTGGTCGTCGTGTTGCTCGGCTCAAGCGGCTGCAACCGGGGCGGTTCCGACCCCGCCGAGCCGATCGAACCGTTCCGGGGCGTCGAACTCCGCGTCGCCGTGCTGGGCGACCCCCAGCTCGCCGCCATGCTCGACGACCGCCTCGGCGAGTGGGAGCGCAGCCGGGGCGGCTCCGTCACCCTCGACGCCGTGCCCGACATCCCGGGCACCCAAGGCGCCGACGTCATCGTCTTCCCCGGCGAGCAGCTCGGCCCCCTGATCGACGCCGACCGCCTCCGCATCCTGCCCGAGTCGCTCGTGACCACCCCTCCCGATCGCTCGGCCGACCCCGACGCCCCATCCGCCAACGAAGAGGACGAGGCCGCCCCCCTCGGTCCCGTCTCCGGCGAGGATCTGGCCTTCAACCAGGTCTTCGACGTCTACCGCGAGCAGGTCACGAAGTACGGCCGAGACCGCGTCGCCCTCCCCCTCGGCGGCTCCGCCCTGGTCCTCGTCTACCGGGCCGAGGCGCTGGAAGGAGACGACGACGACGCCCTCGCCGCCGAGGCCGAGGCCGCCGGCCTCTTGCTCGAGCCGCCGGCCACCTGGGAGCAGCTCGACGCCCTCGCCCGCTTCCTCGACGGCCGCGACTGGAACGGCGACGGCCGGCCCGACTCCGGCATCGCCCTGGCCCTCGGCCCCGATGAGTCCGACCGCCTCGGCGTCGAGACCTTCCTGGCCCGAGCCGCCGCCCTCGGCCTGCACCGCGACTACTTCTCCCTGCTCTTCGACCCCGACTCGATGGCCGCCCGGCTCACCGCCCCCCCCTTCGTCGAGGCCCTCGACGCCCTCGTCCCGCTGCTCGACGCCGGGCCGGACGGCGCCTCCCCCCTCGACGCCGAGGCCGCCCGGCTCGCCTTCCGGTCCGGCTCCGTCGCCTTCCTGATCGACCGCGCCGAGCAGTACGCCTCTTGGCTCGACGAGGGGGACGAGGCCGAGCTGGGCGTGGCCCGCCTGCCCGGCTCCGACCGCATGTTCGAGGCGATCCGAGGGGACTTCGACCCGGCCGAACCGCCGAATCGCCCCGGCTTCCTCCCCAACGGCGGCGGCTGGCTCGTCGGCGTCTCCTCGACCACGCCCGAGGCCGAGGCCGCCGCCGCCGAGGACTTCGCCCGTTACCTGATCGAGCCGGACACCGCCGACCGGCTCCGGGTCGATCGCCGGGTCCCGATGCTCCCGGTCCGCTCCCCGCTGGTCGGCCAGGGGCCCCCGCTCGGCCGAGACCTGCCCGGCCTCAGCCGTCGCGACTGGTCCGACGCCGTCTCGCGGACCATGCTGGCCGATCGCGTCCTGATCGGGCTCCGCATCCCCGGCGCCCCCGGCTATCTCGACGACCTCGCCGCCGCGGTCGCCTCGGCCGCCTCCGGCGACGCGACCCCCGCCGACGCCCTGAAGACCGCCGCCGACGCCTGGGACGCCCGCACCCGGACCCTCGGCCTCGATCGCCAGAAATGGCACTACCGCCGCAGCCTCAACGCCTTCGGCACCTCCGATCGGCCGCCCCCCCGCGCGAGGTAAAGGGGTCCGCCGGCGTCCCGCGTCGGGCCTGGGTCTCGGACGCAGCGGCCTTCCCTCCCTCCGTTTCGATCGGAACTCCTGGATCGTTTCGCGAAAGTGCCCTCCCGACCCCGACCCGAGCTGAGCGATCGCCATGCACCCCCCCGAGCCCGGCCTGCGATTCCCGAATCAGGCAGCCGCGACCGGTCACGGCGAGGTCGAGTTGACGATCGAGCAGCTCTGCAACCTCGACGGTGCCCCCGCGTTCGTCCGCCGCGGCCAGGACGTCGAGGACGCCCTGGACCGCCTGCACGGCCACTGCCGGCGGATCCGGGCCGAGATGCTGGGCATGGTCCACCTGCGGCTCCGCCAGTGGGCCGCCGTGGCCACCGGGCCGGACGACTGGGCCGATCGCTTCGACGCGCCCGTCGCCCCGCTCTGGGGACTCACCCAGCCTCCGGCCGAGGCCGACTGGGCCGATCGGCCCGGGGCACCCCGGCGGCGTCGGGCCGCGGCCCGCGACCTGGTCGCCAGCGTCGATCGGTTCAACCGCCGCTGGGCCCGCCACGTCGAGGGCCTGAATCTCGACCCGATCAATGCCCTGATCGAGGGATACAATCGCTACTATCTGATCGAGAAGGAGCTGATGATGGGCTCCTCCCGCCTGGCCTCCCGGCTCTTCCGCGTCCACCCGGTGCTCCGCGTCGAGCACGTCTTCGACCGCCACCCGCTCCTGCCCGCGCTTCGTGCCCGGGCCTGAAACCGACCTCGCCTCGCCTCGCCGCGGCCTCGTCCCGGATCGCGAATGGCCGGCTCGGTTGGTCGCCGGCCCCGCAACCGCCTCGTTCGATCGACGCACCAGGCGTACTCAGTGTTCCGCCCGGGTCCCCAACTGGTCGAGCGTGCTGAGCGCGGCCGTGGCCTGCTCGACGTTGTTGCGGATGATGTCGAGCATCTCCTCGACGAATTCCTTCTCGAACTGAGACTTGCGGATCGCGGTCGAGGCGGAGGCAATGGCGCTGAGCCGGTTTCGAAGGTCGTGCACTACCTCGCGGACGGATTCGGAATCGCTCATGAGATCCTCTCGGAGTTTCTCGAAGTCCAACGGCGGCATTTCTGAAACATGCCTCACATTAGCTCAGGCGGTTGAGAACCATTGAGGAAGTTTAACAGAGCAAATGATGCGCCGTCAGATCGGGGGCGTCGATGCGTTGCCGGACCGGGGCCCGATCGCGTACCCTTGGTGCCTGGCCAATTCGGCAGTCGAGGGCCTTTGCCAGCAGCAGGATGTCCCCCCCTTTGCGGAGCACGAGCAGGAGCAGGCGGCGGTCATGGGCTGGATCTTCCTCGGAGCGCTCCTCCTGCACGCGATGCTGCTCCTGGCCGTACTCGGCGCGGGACTGATCGGCGTCGAGCTCGAGGACCCCTGGCGGGGGCTTCACGAGGGGATCGCCCTGGCCGCGATGCTGACCGGCCTGCTGGTCAACCTGCTCGTGCCGGCCTCCCTTGCTGCCCTCGCCGCCTCGATGCGAGGGGTCGAACGCCGGGCGGGGCTTCCGGGACGCTTCCACGCCCGGGCGGTCCGAAACTGTCGGCGGGTGGTCCCGATCGCGGTGGGCGGCCTCGGGCTGCTCGCGGCGGCCTTCGGGTTCGGAATCCTGGCCGGGTCGACCGGCCCCGGATCGGCCTGGAGCCTGCCTCGACTGGGCCTCGCCTCGCTGGCGACCGGCTATCAAGCGGCCGCCCTGGCCGTCTTCGCCGCGGCCCTGATCGGCCAGCGGGCCTTGCGCCTGAGGCTGAAGGCCGAGGTCGATCGGCTCGGCTCGCTCCCGACGATCACCGCCGACGCTCCGATCGCCCGTTGACCCCCCACCGACCGCCTCCCGCCCTCTCTGCTCCGACCCCACCGTGACCGTGACTCTGACCTGACCCCGGTTCGCCATCCCGGACCCTTGCAGAGGATCTCCCCCGCCGATGTCGCCGCTGCTGGTCGTCGTCTCAATCGTGCTCGTGGACCTGCTCGGGTTCTCGCTGGTCATGCCGCTCTTGCCCCGGTACGCCGAGCAATACGGCTTCGACGAGCGGATGATCGGCGCCCTGTTCGCCGCCTTCCCGCTCTGCCAGCTCATCGCCGGGCCGATCCTCGGCCGCCTGAGCGACCGGTACGGCCGCCGGCCGGTCCTGCTCGTCAGCCAGATCGGCACCACGGTCTCGTTCCTGATGATCGGCCTGACGGACGTCTTCCTCATCATGCTGCTCGGCCGGATGCTCGACGGCTTCTCCGGCGGCAACATCCTGGTCGCCCAGGCGTACATCGCCGACGTGACCAAACCGGAGGAGCGGGCCAAGGGCCTCGGCCTCATCGGCGCGGCCTTCGGCGTGGGATTCGTGCTCGGGCCGCTGCTCGGGGGCCTGCTCGTCTCGCTGCCGATCGGGCCGGTTTGGAGCCTCCGCCTGCCGTTTTTGGTCGCGGCCGGATTCTCGACAATTGCCTGGATCTTGACCTGGCGATGGCTTCCCGAGTCGCGCCCGCCGGGGGTCGACAGCACCCCGAGGGCCGCCGTCCGGGCCCCCGGCTGGCAGGGGCTGGTCCGGGCGATCGGCGATCGGCACGCCCGGCCGCTCGTCCTGCTCGGGGCCCTGGTCGTCTTCGCCTTCGCCAGCCTGGAGGGGACGTTCAGCCTCTACCTCGAACGCCGGATGGGACGCGGGGCCGACCGCGCCGCCTACTGGTTCGCCGCGCTCGGCCTGGTCAGCGCGATCATGCAAGGGGGCCTGATCCGCCGCCTCGTCCCCCGGTTCGGCGAGCCCCGCCTGATCCCCGTCGGCCTCGCCCTTCTGGCCTCGGGCCTGGCGGCGCTGGCGGTCGTGCAGACGACGGCGGGCCTGGCTTTGGCCGTCGTGCTCGTCGGCCTGGGGCAGGGGCTGGCCGCGCCGACCGTCTCGGGCCTGCTCTCGCGGTCGGTCACGCCGGGCCGCCAGGGGGCCATCTTCGGCGCCTTGCTGTCGGCCCAGACGTTTGCTCGCCTGGTCAATTATCAAACGGCCAATGAGTTGCTCGCCCGCTATGGTCCCTCGGCCCCGTACTGGGAAGGGGCGGGCATCGCCGCGATGGCCTTGCTGCTCTCCGGCTGGGCGATCCGCTCGGCCCGATCCGCCAAGGATGATCCGGCGGAGGAAGCCCACCTGGCAGGGGTGGCCTCCGGCGACGACGACCGGAAGGAGTGAGTCCGGCTCGATTCGGACGATCCCTTGAGCCATCCCCGCGCCGGTTGATTCGAAGCAGGCCGCACGTTAGCCTCAAGGGCCGATTGGCCTGAAGTGTTCCCCCAACGTCCACCCCCGCAGCACCGAGGATGATTCGACCATGGGAGCCGACGCACGCATCGAAGAACTGAAGCTGGAATTGCCGAAGGCCCCGAAACCGGTGGCGACCTACGTGACGGCCAACCGCCATGGCGACCTGCTCTACGTCTCGGGGCACGGCCCGTTGAAGCCCGACGGCTCGATGTACACCGGCAAGCTCGGGGCCGAGCTCGATCTGGATGCCGGCAAGCAGGCCGCGCGTCAGGTCGGGCTGGCGATTCTGGCCACCCTGCGATCCCACCTGGGCACGCTCGACAAGGTCGAGCGGCTCGTCAAGACCCTCGCCCTGGTCAACTGCACGAGCGACTTCGCCCAGCAACCCCAGGTGGTCAACGGCTACTCCGACCTGATGCGAGACGTCTTCGGCGACGCCGGCGTCGGCGCCCGAAGTGCCCTGGGCACCAACTCCCTGCCCGGAAACATCGCCGTCGAGATCGAGGCCATCTTCCAGATCAAGGACTGACCCGGCCCCGCCAGGACCGGCCCCTCTCGACCCCCCTGGGAGGGGGCGGGAGGGGCGAGCGACTCGAAAACGTCCTTTCAAAAGATGCCGTGAACATGGGAAACGAAGATGAACGGGAAATCTGAATATCGCTACGTGATCCTCGATTACAACGGCAATTGCTGGTTGGTGCAGGACAACGCCACCCAGAAGACCTCCGGCTTGCCGTCGATGCTGGCCGAGGGCTGGGTGCCCATCCGCGAGACCCCGTTTCATTCCGAGGCGTCGATGGCGCCTTATGTCCTGATCCTTTTGGAGAAGGACGGCGCCGGGGCCGGCAGCGACTTCGGTTTCGCCTGACGATTCGGCGAGGAGCCTCGGGGAGGTCAACGATCATGGCCCAATCAGCAGGACGACTCGACGGCCGGTCCTGCCTGATCGTGGGCGGGACCGGCGGCATCGGCCTGGCGACGGCCGAACGGTTCCTGGCCGAAGGGGCCCGGGTGGTCGTCTCGGGCAAGACGGCCGAGGAGGCGGGCGCGGCCCTGGGCAGGCTCGGGCCGCTCGGCCCGGTGCAGGGGGAACAGGCGGACGTCTCGGAAGAAGGCTCGGTGGTCGCCTTGTTCGATCGGGCGGTGGCCTGGCTCGGCGGCCGGCTCGATGTCCTGGTGCACGTGGCCGGGATCAGCGGCCGACGCTTCGGGGATGGTCCGCTCGACTCCTGCTCGCTGGAAGGGTGGGAGACGGTCATGGGTGTGAACGCTCGTGGGGTGTTTCTCTCGAACCGGGAAGCGGTCAGGCGTATGCTCAAGCAAGAGCCCGATGAGGGTTGCGAGGGAAGGGTCGGCCTGCGAGGGGCCATCGTCAATGTCGGCTCTGTGCTGGCCCGGTCCCCCGCCCCCGCCCATTTCGGCACCATCGCCTATGCGGCGAGCAAGGGGGCGGTCGAGTCGCTCACCCGATCCGCGGCGGCGCGTTACGCGAGCGAGGGCATCCGAATCAACCTGATTGCTCCCGCCTTGATCGAAACGCCGATGGCCGCGCGGGCCGTCAACGATCCGGCCATCCGCCATTATTTGCGGACAAAGCAACCGATGGCCGGCGGCCCCGGATCGGGCCGGGACGTGGCCGAGGCCGCCCTGGTCCTGGCCGAACCGGCGAATCGGTTCCTCACCGGGGTCGTGCTGGAGGTCGATGGGGGATGGTCCCTTTCCGATGGCCAACTGTTGAATGGTTGAAACACGAGAAATGAACGAACCAAAGGATGTCCTCGCTCAGTACCTGGCGGCGGCCCGGTCGG
The DNA here is from genome assembly GCF_040717455.1 of Tautonia sp. JC769. Classification (NCBI taxonomy): domain Bacteria; kingdom Pseudomonadati; phylum Planctomycetota; class Planctomycetia; order Isosphaerales; family Isosphaeraceae; genus Tautonia; species Tautonia sp. JC769. The sequence continues at coordinate 106,726 of NZ_JBFEFH010000022.1, read as the reverse complement.
CCATCGACGCGATCGAGGCCACGCAGCTCGATCCGATTCGAGCGGCTGCGAAGCGGTTCGCGGAGTCGATCCTGGCCGATCGCCTGGTCCACGTGTTCGGGACCGGGCATTCGCGGATGGCGGTCGAGGAGATGTTCCCGCGGTACGGGTCGTTCCCGGGGTTTCATCCGATCGTCGAGTTATCCATGACCTTTCATAACCCGGTCGTGGGGGCGAATGGGCAGCGGCAAGCCATGTTCCTGGAGAACGTGCAGGGGTTCGGACCGGTCGTGTGGCGGAACTTCGTGGCCGACCCGCGCGATTGCCTGCTCGCCATCTCGACGAGCGGGTGCAACGCCGTGACGATTGACGTGGCGATCGAGGCGAAACGCCTGGGGATGACCGTGGTGGCCTTGACCTCGCTCGCGCACAGTGCCGCGTCGACTTCGCGTCACGAGTCGGGGAAGAAGCTGCACGAGGTGGCCGACCTGGTGCTCGATCAGCAGGCCCCGGCCGGGGATTCGAGCGTCTGGGTTGCTGGCCTGGACACCCCGGTCGCTCCCATCTCCTCGGTCACCGGCTGCACGATCATCAACCTGGTGAAGGCCGAGGTGGCTCGGCTCCTCACCGAGGCCGGCCGGCCGCCGAAGGTCCTCACCGCCGCCTGTCACGTGGGGGCCGAGCGGGCGAGGGAGCTGTTCGAGGAGACGTACGACGACTATCGGCGGCGGGTCGGTGTGCTCTACCGCTGAGCCGCGCGATCTCGGATCGGCCCGCTGGGTCAAGAGCTTGAGAATCTCAGAATGTCTTGACGCGATCAGTCCGCCACCTGGCCGCCGCAACTGGACCCGGAACCGGCGGTGCAGCCGTAGCAGTGCAGGCCGGTGACGATCGGCTCGGTGGTCAGGCGGTCGAGGTCGAAGTCGGCGATGTGGCGCGGGGAGGTCGGCAGGTCGAGCTGCTGATTGAAGTCGCAATCGTACAGGGTGCCGTCCCAGGAGACCGAGAGGAGCGAGCGGCACATGACCCCCTCGGCGGCGCTCGGATTGTAAGCGGCGACCAGGCGGCGCATGTAGGGGTCGTATTGCTCGGTTCGGATCAGGAATTCGAGGAATCGGTTGATCGGCATGTTAGTGATGACATAGAGTTGATTAAACGAGATGTTGTAGCGTTTCTTGAGTTCGCGGCGGAAATCGGCCTCGATCGCGGATTGCTTCGGGGGCAGGAAGGCACCGGTCGGATTGAAGACGAGATTGAGCAAAAGCCCGGAATCCGCGACGCCATAGCCGAGACCGTTCAGGCGTTGGAGCGCGGTGATCGAGTCGTCGAAGACGCCATCGCCGCGCTGGGCGTCGGTCGAGCGGGGGAGGTACGAGGGGAGGCTGGCAACGATCTCGACCCGATGGTGGGCGAGGAACTCGGGGAGATCCTTGAAGCGCGGGACGGTCAGGATGGTCAGGTTGCAGCGGTCGATGACGTGCCGGCCGAGGACCCGGATCTGCTCGACGAACCAGGAGAAATGGGGGTTCAGCTCCGGGGCGCCACCGGTGAGATCGACCCGGGGGATGTCGGTCGCTTCGAGGACCCGGAGGCAGTGGGACATCGTCTCGCGGGTCATGATCTCGGTGCGGTCGGGGCCGGCATCGACGTGGCAATGTTTGCACGTCTGATTACACATCTTGCCCAGGTTGATCTGCAAGGTGTCGATGCCGGTGCGGGTCAGGGGGGAGAGCCCGTGCGAGGCGAGCGACTCCTCGAACGGGCGATACGACCCCGACGGGCGGAGGATGCGGAGCTGCTCGTCGATGGTCGCCAGGGGGTGTCCCTGGCCGAGGAGGCTGCGGGGCATGGGAGGCTCGCGGGTCGGGGGCCGATCGGGCAATGAGTCGATCGTATCACGAGTGCCCCCGAAAGGGGATGGCTCTCGGGCGATCGGCCGGGGCGGGCCTCAGCAGACGCCATGCGGGCGGTCGTCGGAGACGGGGGGGCGATGGACCGTGCGGAGGCGATCGACCTTCGCCAGCGCGGCCTCGAGGTCGCGGGCGAACAGCTCGGCGAGGTCGCGGCTGAAGTTCTCGCGGACCACCGCGCGGAGGACGCGAATCTCCTGGGCGTTGGCAGGCAGCGGGTAGGCGGGGACGATCCAGCCCCGCTCTCGGAGGGTCTCGGAGAGCAGGTCGAGCGTCTCGGGAGGCTCCGAGGGGTCGGCGAGGGTGAGGGCGACGACCGGGATGGCCCGGGTATCGCCGAGGTGGCGGAAGCGGCCGAGCGCGTCAATCCGCTCTTGAAGATACTGGGCATTGTCCATGATGTTGCCGACGATCCGGGCATAGCCCGACATGCCGAGCCGGAGGAAGTTGTAGTACTGGAGCAAGACCGGGGCGCTGGCCCGGGAGAAGTTCAGGCTGTAGTTCGACATCTCGCCGCCGAGGTAGCTGATCTTGAAGACCAGCTCCTCGGGCAGGTCGGAGGCGTCTCGGAAGACGACCGTGCCGATCCCTGGATAAACCAGGCCGAACTTGTGGTTCGATACATTGATGGATCGGACCCGTTCCAGGCGGAAGTCCCAGGCCAGATCGGGGTCGGCGAAGGGGACGACGAAGCCTCCGCTCGCGGCATCGACATGGATGGGGATGTCCCAGCCCTGGCGCTGCCGGACCCGGTCGAGCAGGGCGGCGATCGCCCCGATGGGGTCGATCTGGCCGGTGAAGGTGGTGCCGAGCACGCAGCCGACGGCGATCGTGTTCTCGTCGACCCGCTCGGCCACGCCCTCGGGGGTGAGGACGTGGCAATCGGGCGAGAGGGGGGCGACGCGGGCCTCGACGTCGAAGTAGCGGGTGAACTTCTCCCAGCAGGTGTGCACATCGGCGCCGAAGACGACGTTGGGGCGATCGGCGGGGAGGCCCTGCGCCGCCCGTCGCTTCCGCCAGGCCCACTTGTGGGCCAGCAGGCCGAGCATGATGGCTTCGGACGAGCCGACGGTGCAGGTGCCGACGGGGGTGGCGTCGTCGGGGGCATGGAAGAGCCGGCCGATCATGCTGACGACCCGGCGGTGGATCTCGTCGGTCTGGGGGTACTCGTCCTGGTCGATCAGGTTCTTGTTCAGCACTTCCATCGCCAGGCGATCGGCTTCGGGCTCCATCCAGGTGGTGACGAAGCTGGCGAGGTTCAGCGCGGGGTTGCCGTCGAGCAGCAACTCGTCGCGAACCAGTCGGGCGGCGACATCGGCGGGCATGCCCTCGTGGGGGACGCGGTCTCGGGGGATGGATCGGGCAAAATCGCGCGAGGCATAGGTCGGCGCGAGTTCGGCGTCGGTCTGGCGGATCGGTTTCATGTGCCTCGCTCGGGGGATCGGGGGCTGGGGGGCGGCTACATCGACAGCGAGTCGTGGATGTCCTTCATCTGGACGCCGTGGACCAGGGCGACGCCGGCCCGCAGGGCGGCGGCGACCTGGACGGCTTCGGTCATCTGTTCCAGATTCGAGCCGTTCTCCAGGCAACTGCGCGTATAGGCGTCGATGCAATACGGGCAGCGTTCGTTGTGGGCGACGGCCAGCGCGATGAGGGCCTTCTCGCGGGCCGAGAGCGCCCCCTCCTCGAAGACGGCACCGTACCACTCGTGGAACTTCTTCCAGAGTTCCGGTGCGCCTTCGGCAATTTCGGGGAATCGGGGGAGGTCCTCGGGGTTGTAATAGGACGAGGCCATGAGGGTGTCAACTCCTTTTCAAAGGCGCTGGTTAGCTGTTGATGCTGCCAGACGTTGATCGGGCCTTACGACGGGATGGCGGAGAGGCGCATTCGGGCGAAGAGGGCGGAGAGCAGGTAGAAGGCGACGGCGACCCAGATGAGGTTGTTGAACCCGAGGGCGAGCGAGAGGTTCTCGCTCAGGCCGCCGACCACCACTCCTGCCACGTTGGCGCCGAGGGCGAGGTCGGGGCGAGGCCGGTCGCGGAAGGCGGTGGCGAAGATGATCCCGGCGAAGAAGACGGGCAGGAAGACCACCGTGCAGGACACGAGGACGCGGAGCACCTCCGGCAGGGCGAGGTAGGTCTCCAGGGGGACGAGCACGTTGGCCAGCAGGGCGAGCACCAGGGCCACATAGGCGGGCCACTGGCGGGTCGGCTTCACCCGGATGACGAACAGGTTCCCCAGCAGGATCATGACGAGGATCGCGCCGAAGACGATGGAATTGACGGCCCAGGTGGAACCGAAGAGGAGCGCCATATGGACGACCCCCTTGGTTTCGAGCAGCATGAAGCCCGCACCAAGAAAGAACATCTGCACGTCGGGGCGCCCGCGTCTCCGGGGCGAGAAGGCCAGCAGGAGGATGAGGGAGAGGACGCCGACGATCGCCATGCCCCGGAGGTTCAGGTCGGGGATTACCGGGTCCTTCAGGTACAGGAACGGCCAGGAGTCGGTGGGGACCCGGGAGATGCCCTCGGTCAGGACGCGGGCGGGGCGGAGGGCGTCGTTGGGGGCCTCGGGCCGGGGGGCGAAGGAGACGTCGTGGGTCCGGTCGTCAGGGTCGAGCGAGGTGACGAGGACCTCCTGGTCGGCGAAGCGGTCGCGGGCCTGCTCGATGGCGGGGGTCGGGCCGTTGCCGGCCATCAGGAAGGTGATGTGGTTGCTCTGCGAGGCGTCGGGGCGGATCTCGTCCTGGGGGGGCAGCGAGAAGACGACCGGCGGTTCACCGAAGGCGTCGTCGATCATCAGGTCGATCCGCCCCACGACCCAGCCCTGGCGGTAATAGTTGTACGCCGCGAAGACGCCGCCGGGCTTGAGCCGGGCCTGGATGTCTCGCATCGCCTGGTCGGTGAACAGGAAGCTCTCCAGGCGCAGGCTCGAATAGCCGGAATGGAGCACGAGGGAATCGACGAGCGCATAGATGATGAGGTCGTATTGCTTGTCGGTCGTGCGGAGGAAACCCCGCCCGTCGGTCAGGTGGACGGTGACGCGGGGGTCCTGGTAGGGCCGGTTCGGGTGGTGCTGCCGGCCGAGGCGTTGGAGGGTGGGGTCGATCTCGACGGCGTCGACCCGCTCGGCGCCGAACTGGAGGGCGGAGGCGACGTCGTTGCCCGAGCCGGCCCCGATGATCAGGACATCCTTGAAGGCCTCGCCGCCTCCGGCGCGATTGAGCAGGTGCGGGAGCCAGTAGGCCCGCCCGGTGGCCTCGACATCGATCATTTGTTGATGGCCGATGTTGTTGGTCTCGATCAGGCGGGCGTCGGCCGAGTACTCGACCTTGTAATAGGGCGACCAGAAGGTGCGGGCGTCGTTGCCCGGCCCGAAGGCGGAGATCGCGGCGAGGTAGACCAGGCCGATCAGGCTGCCGATTTGCAGCATCGATCGCGTGCGCAGGAGCGCGATGAAGGCCCCCGTCGCGACGGCGAACCACAACAGCGGCGTCGTCTCGTAGCGCGAGGCCAGGGCGAAACCGGCGATGCCGACGAGGCTGCCCGCGATGTCGGTCGAGTAGGCCGCGACCCGGTGGGGGATGGCGTTGAAGCGGCGGCCCATCACCTGGCCGATCCCGACGAACATCAGGGCGATCAGGACGAAGAAGACCCCGGCGAGGACCTCGATGGGGATGACCCAGGCGAAGGGGTCGCGCGCGAGGTATTCGGTCCCGAAGTAGATTTGCTGGGGGGAACCCCGGCCGCCCACCTCGACCATGACCCCGCCGCCGGTCTGGTGCGCTTTCAGAATCCACTGCGCCAGGAGCGCGGCGACGAGCCCGACGGGGAGGGTGATCCGGGCGTAATCTCGGGCGGAGGAGGCGGTGATCAGGCCGACCGACAGGCCCAGGAAGCAGGCCATGAGCACGAGGTTCGTGAAGAACGTCAGGAAGGCGACCGTGGCCCCAAACCACCGGATGCAGGCCAGTTCCAGGAACAGCGCGACGAAGCTGATGAGGAACAGCTCGACATACGCGCGTCTCGTTGCGGGAGTCGATTCGGAGGATGTTGGGGATTCCATGCGTTCTGGTCTTCCCGTCGAGTGCTCGGGCGGTGAGGGGGTCAGGGTGGGGGCGAATTCTCGGTCTCGGCGGTTTCCGGCGGGGCGGGCGGCCCGGGGTGCTCGGCCGGCTCGGCGCGGATCGGTTCGACGCGGACCCTCCTGACCCGGTTCGGCTCGGCGTGGAGGACGATCAGGCGGTGCTGGCCGACGACGACGGTGTCGCCCTCGGTCGCCAGGCGTCCCAGCAGCTCGACGACGAGCCCGCCGGTGGTCCGCGAGTCGATCTCCTCGGGCACGGCCACGCCGTTGGCCTCCCGGAGTTCGTCGACCGGATAGACGCCATCGACCTCGAACGCGCCTCCATCCTTGGATTCGACGCGGGGCGGCTCGCGGTCGAATTCGTCCTGGATCTGACCGACGAGCTTCTCCAAGACGGTTTCGAGCGTGACCATGCCGACCACGTCGCCGTGCTCGTTCAGGAGCATGGCCAGGTGGATCTGATTGCGCTGGAATTCGAGCAGGAGGAGGTCGAGCTGCATCGTCTCCGGCAGGAAGGGGACCGTGCGGGCGAGCCTGCGCAGGTCGGGCCGGCCGTCGTCGGAGCCGCTGGAACGGAACAGATCCTTGACGTGGATGAAGCCGACGACGGTGGTCAGGTCGTCCTCGCAGAGGGGGAAGCGGGTGTGGCCGGCGCGGCGGGCGATCCGGAGGTTCTCCTCGACGGATCGGGCCAGGCTGAGGTAGACGATGTCGATGCGGGGGACCATCGCGTCTTCGGCCGTCTTCTCCTCGAGATTGAGCACATTCTCAATCATGACGCGTTCGAATCGGGAGAGGTGGCCCCCCTGGTTGCTCTCGGAGAGGATGTGCCGGAGCTCCTCCTCGGTGTGGGCGAGCGCCTCGTGGTCGAGCGTGCCGATGCCGGCGAGGCGGAGGACCAGGTCGCTGAAGCCGTTGAGGAGCCAGATGACCGGGAAGAACAGGTAGTAGAACGCCATGAGCGGCGGCGCGGTGATGAGCGCCATGGGCCGGGCCGCGCGGATGGCCAGGCTCTTGGGGACAAGCTCGCCGATGCTGATGTGCAGAAACGTGACGAACACGAACGCGAACGCGGGGATGAACGGGATGCGCTGCCCCTGGATCTCCAGGGCACCCTCCGGCAGCCCGATCGAGTGCAGCAGGGTCTCGATCCCCGGCTCGACGGAGCGTTCGATGACGAAGCCCAGGCCGAGGCTCGCCAGGGTGATGCCGAACTGCGAGGCCGAGAGATAGGCGTCGAGGTGGTTGAGCAGCCGGCCCGTCACCTTCGCCGCCCAGTCGCCCTGGCCGGCCAGTTCGTCGATCTGGCTGACGCGGACCTTGACCAGCGCGAACTCGGCCGCGACGAAGAAGGCGTTGGCCAGCAGCAATCCGGCCACAACCAGAAATTCGACCATGCCCTTCCTCGGGCCAGTGCGATGATGGCGGGGCTCGGAGCGATCTCCGCGCGACGGGGGCCCGGATGCGTCCCCGCCGCCGATCGATTCCGCCGCCCGCCCTGACGGTGTCGTTCCGCCCGATCTTACCCGAACCGACTTGCCCTCGCACGCTGCTACTGCCCCGCCCTCGCCGATTCCCCTCCCCGCGAGTTCCCGCCCTCCTCCGACCGGGCGACCTCGCCCCTGCCGGAAAATTTCGCCTTGAACCAGACGACCCCGCCCGTTAGTTTAATGGTGTCTTCTCGTCACCAAGACTGCGGGCGGCTAGCTCAGTTGGTTAGAGCGCCATCTTCACACGGTGGAAGTCACTGGTTCGAGTCCAGTGCCGCCCATTTCTAAGGCCTGTCGTAATAAGAAGTTGCGGCAGGTCTTTTCTGTACCAATCAGCCTCCTCCGGCCTGTACCAATCTCTGTACCATTTCGGTCGGTCAGAGGGGTAGCCTCTCCCCTTTCGGAGATGGCCCGACGCCGGCAGGCCGCCCTTTCGGCGATCGACACCTCGGCCGCTCATTCCCCTAGGCGTCGCGGCTGACAGGGATGTAGGAGGCATCGGGGCTGTCCATAGGGATTCCTCACGGAGGGACAGGAGGTAGGGGCCGATTCAACTCTCGGCCAGCTTCCTCGACTTCGCCTTGGCTTCCAGAAGATCGAGAGGCGTATCACGAAGTCCACGCTGGTGGAGGACCTGATCATGGCCCACCTGCTTCCTGCGAACTACTCCATGATCTTCGCCGACGATGCGATCTGTCCGCCGGCCCCTGAGTAATGGGGGTGAGGATGATCGGCCCAATCCCCTGCCCCCGCCCTCAACTTCCGGATCGCCGTTGCTCCTCGACCACCTCAGCAATGAGCGTGGCGATGATCGCGGACCAGATGAACACCTCTGCTGCCTCAATGGGCATCTCTGTGCTCCCCAGCGGGGCGGGAGACCCTGTGATCCCCCGCCCCCATTCCTCAATTGAAGACTTCGATCCCATCGATCACCGCGATGGGCTCCGGCTTCGCTCGGTGAACCAGCCTCCCGAACATCCGGCCGACCTGGAGGCCGGAGTGCTGCTGGGGAGCGGGCCTCAGGAGTTTCACCGCTTCCGTCATCGAGTTATTGAGAGACCACAACGAGCGGTCTGGGAACTTCTCTGACTGGACCTCGTCCTCGAAGTAGAGACGGGTGACGATGGGGAACAGACGGATCGGCATGTGTCCCGACGCAAACGCATCGTGAATGATCGTCTTGGCATCTCCGTCGGAGAGGCGGTGATGACGCATCCGATCGATGTCGCAACGGAACGCCCCGGCCCGCTCCAGGAATTGATCCACCGCCCCGGGAACGACGGCCCGGAGATTGAGGCGAGAGGTGTGTTTCCGTTTGAGGAAGACCGCACCGGACGACCCAGAGAACGCCCAGTTGTCGCACACAAACACACGAGCGGCGGCGACGAACTGGATCGAACAACTCTTGTCGTTCGCGGCCCTCAACCCGAGCCCCATCGAATAGTCGGGGGTGTCGAGGTCGCGGATTCTGAGGTCCAGAGTTCCGAGCAACTTGGCATCATCCCGCCCGAGAGTACAGAACTCCTCGCGGGTCACATCGACCCCTTGGGCCGTCAGCCCATCGACGAGTGCTGACACAAGCTCCGAGTGCGGGACCGGCCGCCAGGTGGCCGTCGGAGCGGGAGTGTGGAGGCCGAAGAGGTCTTCACGGGTCCGCCTGATGCCGCCGCAGTGAACGACGAGTTGTGAATTCTTATGCATGATCATCAACCTTTGTGCGAGTCGTTGGAGGTAGGGATCGGGCCCCTCCCGATCCCTGGTTCCGAGTCAGATCGAAGGGTGTCCGTGTTCGAGGCGGTCCATGGCCTCGGCCTCCTCGGCGGCAAGTTCGAGGGCCTGGGCCTCGATGTCGTTCGCGTAGTCCTCGGCGGCACAGAGATCCGCGTAGTAGGCGGCCTCGGCGTCCCGCATCGCGGCGTCGCGATCATCCAGCAGTTCGATTGGAGTGGGATCGCCGGTGTGGTGATCTTCACCATTCAGATTCGCAGCGGCCCAGGCACGGTCCTCGGGCGAGGGATGCGTCTCGTCGGTGATCGTGAAGCGAAGCTCGTCGGTCCAAGCGGGCCACTCGACGGCGGATTGGTAGCGGCGGGTTGAGTTGCGGCGTACACTACTCATGAGTCTCGACTCCCTCATTGAGTCGGGGCCTCGGGGCCGGGCGGCGTCTCATTCACGCTGCTCGGCCCACTGTGCTCCGGGGCCGCCATCCGGCCCCTCCACTAGAGGGGGAGGCGAGTGTAGGTGAGTGTTGGGGGGGTGGGGTTTTTATGTTGGGATGCTTCCCCGATCGACCACTCAACACGCAGTCGGGGGTGCATTTACAACAGGGGCCGCCCCAACTGGAATTGGGGACATTGCGTGCACTCACGCATTCGCTTCAGGCGGCGAACCATCCTCGGCTGCCGGGAGGCCCTGGAGGAGTGTGGGGGCAGGGGGTGTGGCCTCGAAGGGGATCGAGGTGTGCGTTGCGGTCGCCGAGGTGAATGGTTCACGCGGGCCGGATCACCGCGAAACGGGGTGCGGCCCTGTGGGACATCCTGCTGGGTCGACTCCGAACGCCCTGACAGATCGCGGACGCCGGCCCCGTGCCACCTCCATGAACGAGGGGTGGTCGAACTCCTGCTCGACCGGAGCGGGGGCTTGCGGCCGAAGTGCCGACGCCTCGACCGGATTGGACGTCCCTCTCCGACTCAACCACGGCGTGGGCCTTCCATCCCCCTGCCCCAGTTCCGTTCCGAGAGCGGCTGCCCCCCCCACCTTCCGGGCCATTTCTCCATCGACGACAGCAGGGCCGTGCCGGGGCTCACCGAGGTCCGGTTCACGCGTGGAAGTCGCCGCGTTGCCGGGCCGTCGCGAGCCCCGGAGTGTGCCGGGTTCGCACCGAGGTTGCTCAGGTTGTAGGGGGCATCGAGCGGGAGTTCGCGACGAGGCGGAACTCGCGACAGTGCGACAGTCAACGGTGGTCGGTAGGAGAACCCGATCCGATCCTCAGCCGACAATCACCCGCTCGATCTCCCCCGCGTCGGCGGCATCATAGCCCGGCAATTCGCCGATCAGCTTGCGATACCGACGCTCGCGGACGACGCGGACGAGGGCCTGGATGCGGGGGTCGGCCTCCGCACTTTGCGGGTAACACAGGTCGTAGGACTCGACCTGGATGCCGAGGAATCGCAGCCCTGCCTCCTCGCCCGCCAGCCGCAGGCAGACGCCGGCCTCGGCCCAGCCGCAGCGGATCGCCTCGGCCACGCCGCGATGGTCGTAGGCTACGCGTCGGGGTGCCGGCCGACTCGGGCGAAGTTGATCGAGGCATCGTCGGGCACCGGAACCCGGCTCGCGGCCCACCCAGGAAAGCCTCGCTTGCAACGCCTCCCCCACCGTGCTTGCGGACACGGTCGGGTCGAGGACCAACCCCTCCTCCCACCGGGCGACCCGCAGCAGATTCATCGGCTCCGAGACGTGCCCCCGGACGGCCTTCGCGTTCCCCTCGGCGTCTTCGGCGGTCGCCAGGTGAATCCCGGCGACATGGACCAACCCACTCCCCAGCAGCGAGAGGGCCTGGCCGCTCGATCGGGGCAGCACCAGCAGGCGGAAGCCGCTGGCCCGGGCATATTCGGCGGCCAGGAGGCCCGCAGCCGGGTCGCAGCAGGCGATGACGAGGGTCTGTTGCGGGGGAAATTCCCCCTCGGACGCGAATCGACCCTCGCGAGCGATCCCGTCGTGGGCGACGGCACCGAGCAGGCCGGGCTCGACCGGGTAGAGCAACGTCCGGCCCCCGACCTCCGCGTGCCAGTAGCGGCTCGGCTCCCGGCCGGGTGGCCAGGCCCACTCCGGACGACCCGGCGGAGGGCTCGGCCCGCCGAACAGTTCCTCGACGGTGCAGCCGAGGGCGGCGGCGAGCGACAACGCCGCAGCGACGGAAGGGACGATCCGGCCCACTTCGATCGCACTGACCGCCGTGCGGGAGATGCCCGCCCGTCGGGCCAGTTCCTCCTGCGGCCAGCCCCGATTCTGCCGCCGGGCCTTGACGCGATTGCAGGATTCGTGCTTCTCTGCCATGATCGTGCCACTTTACGACAGGATCGTGTCGAAGGCAACGTGCCACGCCGCCGAGGGCGGGGAGGGCCTCCCATGATGAAACGCGACGGACGCTCGGGCTTCACGCTGATCGAGTTGCTGGTGGTGATCGCCGTGATCGGCATCCTGATCGCCCTGCTCCTGCCCGCCGTCCAGGCCGCTCGCGAGGCCGCCCGCCGAGCCCAATGTACCAATAACCTGAAGCAGATCGGCCTGGCCCTGCACACCTATCACGACGCCCATCACCGATTCCCGCCCGGTCGGCTGCGGGGCCTGCGGGACGGCCACGGTCGGTGCTTCTCGGCCTACGCCCAGATCCTCCCGCAGTTGGACCAGGCCAACGCCTTCGCCGCCATCAACTTCGACCACAGCCCCGACAACGGCCCCTCGGGGGCCTCCGTGCCCGAGAACACGACGATCATGAACCTGACGTTGGGCATCCTGCTCTGCCCCAGCGACGAATTCCGGAAGTTGCAGGGGGACAGCGGCGTACACAACTACCCGTTGAATACGGGGACCACTTACCCGGTGTCGCCCCGCAACCCCGGCGGGATCCCGGTCACGGGCACCTTCTTCGAGAACTCGGCGATCAGCCTCGCCGACATCCGCGACGGGGCGAGCCAGACGGTCTGCATCGCCGAGACGATCAAGGCCGACCTCGGCGGGCCTTCGGTGTGGGACGGCGTGAGCCGGACCAACGGCTTCGTCCTGACGCGGGGCAACGACAACAGCGGCAACGGGCCGGAATTGACCGACTACGCCTCGCAGTGCAGCGGGGCGGGGCTGGCGTTGCAGCAGACGCGGGGCAGTCGCTGGGTCTACGGGGCACCGGGCCACAGCATGTATAACCACGTGCGACCGCCGAACGACCCGGGCGTGGACTGCCGGGGCGGGTTGCCGCACAGCAGCCGGACGAACTACTGGTGGGACCGCCTCTCGCACAACGTCGCCGCCCGCAGCCGGCATCCCGGCGGGGTCAACGGCCTGCTCTGCGACGGCAGCGTGCGGTTCTTCAAGGACGGCATCAGCCCGTCGACGTGGCGTGCCCTCGGAAGCCGCAATGGCGGGGAAGTCGTCGGCGGCGACGCCTTTTGACGGGAGGACGCGATGATCCGTTCCCGCGACCAACCGCTTGCCGTCCTCAAGTCCGCTCGCTTGGGAGACGTGAGGTCGGAGGTCGCGGCCGGCGTGATGGCCGTCCGCCCCGTCCACGCCCGGGGCACCCGGCGACGTTGCCGCACCCTCCGTGGGATGCCCAACACCGTGCGAAACCCCACGACGTTCACGCGACCGGCTCGACCGAGTGGGGGACGGCGGGCATCCGGGGCGGTGCGGTCTCCCACATCAGGGCGATTTCCTCGGGGGTGAGTCCATATGCCTCGTTGACCAGGTCGGCGACCTGGCGTTCCAGGACGCGGGCCTCGGCCGCGAGTCCTCGGGCCGGTACGATGGTGCGTTCATATTCCTCGTCCAGGAGCTTGCGGGCGGCGAGGGAGAGCGGCTTGTCACGACCCCTGAGTTTCTTCACCTCTGTCGCCAAAACCTCGCGTTCCAGACCGACGGGCTGCCGCAGCTTCATGCTCGGCTTCTCGATGTCGTACTCGGACCTCAACCAGTTGAGGATGTCTCGGCTCGTTCGATGCACAGAGGTCGTCACTTCGATCAGGCGTCGCGTCGCCTCCTCTGCTCTCGATGCGATCTCCCTCGTCGGCACCGCGATCGGGAAGGCGTTCATGAAAACGCCCTTCATCCTCAGTGCCTCATCCTTGCCGTGGTAGACCGTCCTCCACGCATACCACCAAATCAGCGGGGAGTTGAGGCACGCCAGGATCCACGTGTCGGTGGTCGCGATGAAGAACGAGGTGTCTCCAATCAGCGTACCGGTCTGGTCGTAGGAGAAGCTCGACCTCCAGGTGATGTCCGGGTACACGATCTTCGGTTTCTCGAACGATGCCCAGTAGGCACAGGTTCGCAGTTCCCACCAGTGGCGGCCTTTGTCCTGCCGCTTGATCAACTTCGCTTCGAGAGGCTTCAGATGAGCGTAGAGGCTTGGGTAGGTATGGCCGAACACCTCCTCGGCACGTTCCCCCTCGCCAGTCCAGGGCCAGGCGTGATCGCCACTGGATTTAATCACGATCATCCACAGGTCGGCCCAGGTGGGCGACCATTGGGAGATGTCCTGGCCCCGCAAGAACGGCCGGATAAGCTCGGCACTCTGCGGATCCTCCGCGATCAGGGCATCCCTCGTGGGTGTGTCGATCAGGAAAGCCTCGTTGAGGCCCGTTAAAATGCCGCGGTAGGGCCTACCCCCCGCGAACTCCGCCAGCGGCACCCCCTGCCCCCGAATCTTCCCCATCAACTCGTGGACGCCCTTCGGTTCCAACGACCACGCCCCTGCCGCCAACCGTCCTCGCCCGACCTCAATCCCCTCCGACCCGATCTGGGCCCCCAGGTCGGCGATGCGGAGTTGATCGCGGGGGATCGCACATACCGTCGCGGTCTCCGGTGCCGGCCCGTCGTCGGGCCTGCGGGCCACGATGATGCAGGGGAAGACGTCGGCGTCGGGAAAGATCTGCTTGGCGTGCCCAAAGTCGACGACATCCTCGACCCAGGAACGTTCCGCGAAGAACGTGCGGAGGGGTTCCGCGTACCCGGCTCTCAACCACTTGTTCGTCACCACATAGGAGAGCCGGCCCCCAGGCCGGAGGAGATTCATCCCCAATTCGTAGAAATAGACGTAGAGATCGGCCATTCCGTGATAGGACGCGAAATGCTCCTTCAGGTAGGGCTTGTACGGCGAAATCCACTCCTGCCGCACATAGGGCGGGTTGCCCACTACGACATCGAATCCCCCGCCCTCGAACACCTCGGGGAAGGCCGAATGCCAATCGAAGGCCCGGGGGTGGACGGCCGGGTCGGACACCACGCTGTTGCCCACTCGGATCGAGTGGTCCAGGCTCGTCAGCACCTTCCCCCGCTGGGCGGTCTTGATCCAGAGGCTCAGCTTGCAGATCTGGATCGCCTCCTCGTTCAGGTCGACCCCGTACAGATTGTTCTGGAGGATCTGGCGATCGAGGTCGAAGAGGGTCCGATCGCCTCGCAACTCCTCCAGCCGGTCGTTCGACCGCTCGAACGCCTGATAGAGTTGCTCGAACGCCTCGATTAGGAACGCCCCGCTGCCACACGAGGGGTCGAGCACCCGGATCGTGGCCAGGTCGTCCTGCCACGCCTCCCAGAACCGGATGAGTGCCTCTCTCTGGGGGGTGTTCAAGACGTCGAGGTCGTAGGCCCTCGGGTCGGCCAGCACCTTCCGGGCAGTCCCGGCCGCCTCCCCGGCGTGCCGATCGCGGAGGGCCTCGAAGCGGTCCTCGAGCACCCGGCCGAGGGCCTGGCCGACGATGTACCGCGTGATGAAGGGCGGGGTATAAAACGCCCCTTCCCGCTTGCGTCGGCTTGTGTGCTGTTCGCGACTCTGACGATCCTCGCGGCCCTCGATCTCGTTCTTGAGCCGTTCCAGGTCCGTAATCGACTGCTCGAAGATATGGCCAAGGATGTCGACGTCTACGAGGGTATCCTCGCCGTCGCCAACCTCGGAGGCGGGGCGGTACTCGTAGGCCGCGAGGTCCCGGAAGTACTCGCAGACTTCGTCGGGGACCGTCAGTGCGTCGAGCCGGGGGTCTTCGGCGAACAGACCGCCGTTGTAGGCGGGAATCCTCAGGGCGGCGTTCCCCTGGTCGATCGCCCGGAACAGGCCACGGAAGTTGTCCCAGATCGGGCGTGGGTTGTAAGGATCGGCGTGCTGGTAGGCTCGTCCGATCGATTCCCCGGGCAGCAACCCACGATCCTCGCAGAACGCCGTGAACAGGACGCGGTCGAGGATCTTCTGCGTGCAGGCCAGCACCTCCAGGGGCGGAACCTCGGGATTCACCTCGCACAACCGGTCGAGAGCCGCCTCCCGCATGTCGGCATATCGGACGTAGTAGTCCTTGGTCACCTCCCGGCCGACCTTCTCGGAGGCGTCGAGCAGTTCGTAGAGATGACAGGGCTCGGTCCGGGGCACCACCCGGTCGGCCCCGAGGAGGAACACGAACTTGCGAAGGAGGGCGTCGTCGCCGGCCAGGTCGGCGGTCTCGAACCGCTCGAAGGTGAACTGATCGGCCCCCTTGTAGTACAGGCGGGTCTCGCGGATCGAGGTGACCACAATCCAATCGCACGGGAGGTTGATGGCGTATCGGTACGCCTGATCGACGGCCGACATCTTGCGGCCCCCGAACGGCCGGTCGAGCGGATCCTTCGGCCCCTTGCCCTCGATGGCGACGACGAAACGCTGGAGTTCGGGCCGGAAGTCGCCCAGCACCGCGTCGGCGAACTTGCCGTCGACCTGGACGTGCTTCTCTCGGCCGAAGGTATACCGGTCCTTGCCCTCGACGGCGGAGGAATAGCCGAGCAGCCCGCAAAAGATGTCGCCCAGGAACTCGGGGAGGAGTTCGCTCTCTTTGAAGGCGTCGGCCCGACCCGAGGAGACCATGTCGGCCCATTTCGTCAGACGTTGGAGATCTGGGGGCAGGGAGGTGGCGGCCAGTCGGGGGCGAATCACCTCGGGTCGGAATAAGGGCTTCGGTTCGACGGGCACAGCGAGAACTCCAACTCGATAGACTGCATCCAAGCGAGGGGATTCTAGGCCCTTCCGCAGTTCGATGCCAGAGAGTTGATTGATGAAAGCCGCCAACTTGGCATGTCAGCTTGCATGCCGATCTTGTGCGGCGTACGCTACTCGTTACGCAGAAGCATGGTGAAGTCTATTGGCGGAACGCCTCATGTCGAGCAACACCCTCATCGGCCTCCTGTTGATTGCAGGAGGTTTGGTCTTCGTGGTGAGTGGGACTCTCGTCCTGACGAATTCCCTGGTGGATCCCCAGAGTGAGGAGGGGTTCGAATCGGTCGAGGTCGAGGATGCCGAGATGGGGACTCCTCCATCCGTCGTTGGCGAAGCGGTCTCACCCCATGTTGTTGAACAGGTGACACCGATCCCGAGATCGAAGGTTTCTGCCATCGTTCCTGAGGTTTCGCGTCCTCGAACTCCCATCCCTGAAACGACTCCTTCTCCGGTGTCCCCGGGATCGATTGATGCCGGAGCGATCCTCTCCTCGGAGGAGAAGGGCTACCTGTTCGAGCAGTGGGTGGTGAAACGATTCAACCGGAGATACTTCACGATCAAAGAGTGGCGGGGCGACAAGTACGCGGATGGAATCTATGCCGAGTCCTCCACTTACCCAGACCTAGAGATCGAATTCGGCCTTCGTGATACTCGGGTGGTCTTCGCCGTGGAGTGCAAGTGGCGAAAGCGATACGACAGTGATGAGCGGCCTGGGATCGAGTGGGCGACTGAGCGACAGATCGAAAATTACCAGCGATTCCAGCGAGAACGGGGGATCCCCGTCTTCGTTGTGATCGGCATGGGTGGTGAGCCAGACGCTCCGAACGACCTGTTCGTCGCCAACCTCGACCAGTTGAGATATCCCTTCGCCTCGGCAAAATATCTCGCATCGCTCAGGCGGTCACGGGTCGAAACCGACTTCTACTTTGATGATGATCGGGGCGAATTGAGATAGGTTCGCCCCATCGAGGACGAATCTTCGATCCGACGCAAGGGCGAGAAGTTCATAGTCCTGGAGCAGAAACTAGACTTCAACATCCTCTCGTTGCTTCTCGAAGGATTGTCGCACGAGGGACATTGCGTATTCGATCTGGTCGGGGGTCGTCACGCTGAACTCGACATCGCCGTTGCCGTAGTGCCCCACGTTGGAGACATCCCGGCAGATCTTCTCCGGGTCATCAACCTCATCGAATGCCATATTAAGGACGAATTTCAGGCGGTTCTTCTGGGGCTCGATGTCCACGAAGTTCGTCGCGGCCTTGTAGGCGATGTAGTGCTTCCTGACCTCCTCGCGGACGGCGGAACTCAGGTTGAGAATCCGCTTCCTGATCGCCTCGAACAATTCCAGGCGGCTCCCCTTCAGGTTCCCCTCGTGGTCGGCGAGGCTGTAAGCCCTGCCCCCTTCCACCGCACGATGGCGGCGGAATCTCTCCAGGGTCTCGGCCGGAAGGCTCGGTGCGGCCCACACCTGGATCGCGAGGTCGGCGAGGGTGTTCGCCCGCTTGACGATCTCTTCTTCGTTCCAGTGCTCCAACTTGGCGAGACTCCGGTTCAATCGCAGCGGGCTGTCCGCGAACCCGCCCTTCATGTCCCGCTTCTCGCGGAAGGCCCGATCGCTCAACTCCGGGTTGTAGCCGGTGAGGGTGAGGTTGCCGATCGTATGCAGATACTTCGCCTGGACATGCTCCCATTCGGCCCCCAACTCCTGACGCCATTCGGTCGAGAGGTTCTCGTTCTGGGGCATGACGTGTTCGATGGTGTATCCCTCGACATCGACACGTTCCTTGCGGTCGTGATTCTCCAGCTTTCGCAACAAGTAATTCCGACTGCGGAAGTTGTAGAAATCCTTGACGACGAACTCTCTGCGGAACTCCTCGTCGCCCGGGAGCCGCTTGTACGAGTCTTTGAGGAGGAACGCCGCTCGGGCACTCCGCAAGTAGTCGGCCTTGTCGATCTCGGAAGCGAGCGAAGTGAAGGTCTTGTTGAGCGAGTTGGTCGGGATGCCGCAGACGGCACGACGGAAGACATAGCTCTCGACCAGCTTGAGGACGGAAATGAAGTCGTCCCGCGTGATGGTGCTTCGCTCGTAGTCGTCGTAGACTTGGAGCAGGAAGGGGTAGGCGACATCGACCTTCAGGGTGTTGATGTCGGCCAGGACGGCGTTGATCTCCTTGTCGGAGTCCTTCAAAAACGCCAGTCGGACGAAGTATTTCGAGTATCTGTAGATGTCGGCAACGATCTCCTCCATCGTGGCCTGCTTCTGGCCCTGGACGTAGGACTTGAAGCTGGCGTAGACCTCGTTGATGTTGGGGATGCGACCTGTCTTGATCGTCAGGTAATCCCTCATGAATCGATCGAACTGGCCCGCGTACTCGGCGTGCCCGAATCCCTGCTCCATCGGGTGCCAGTATTTCCGGTAGACTTCGGCCTGCTCCTTGCTCTCCAGGCCCATGAGGACATAGTTGCGGATCAGGTCGGCCTGGGTCAGGTCCAGCCCGGTGGAGTTCAGGCTCTCGAAGATCAATTGCGGGTTGTCGCGGTCCCGATCCAGGGAGATGTCCACGATGATGAGCTTGCTGATCCCCTTGTAGATGTCGTTGGGATCGAGGGTCGCCCTGCGTATCTGGTCCTCGAAGAAGCGATGGTTCTCGATGATGCGGTACGAGGCGTCCTCGGGCATGTCCCCGCCCTCGACCACGTTGATGAAGGTCTGTCGGTCGCCCTGGGTCAGTTGCAACTTATAGTACAACTCACCCTCCTCTTCGCTGTTGAAGAGGAAGTAGTTGTTGATGCGGCGTCTGCTGATGTCGGCCTCGGCCTTCCGCTCCTCGATGATCTTGCCGAGGGCGGCGAGCAACAGCGACAGCGTGGTGAGCCGTTGCTGACCATCGATGACCAGCAGTTGCGGGACGGATGCGACCTGATAGATGCCCTTCTCGATGTAGACGATCGAGCCGATAAAGTGCCCCGTCACCGACTCGTCCTTCGCCGCCCGCAGGATGTCGCTCCAAAGCTGCTGGCACTGCTTCTGTGTCCAGCTATAGGGCCGCTGGTAGATGGGGATGGCGAACTGCTTCGGTGCCTTGAGGAATTGAAGAAAGTTCGACTCAGTCGCCTGCATGGATCTTCCCCGCTCTGCCGTCACACAGTCAGTCATGACGGTGTCATTGCTACAACACTCTTATACCGATTGTCGTCTGTCCATCAGCGGGAAGCAATAGATAGCGAGCCGTCATTGGGGGCAGGGGGTGGAGGGCGTCGAACGTGCCCTTCGCACCGACCCCTCCCGACGCCCCGAGTAGCCCCATTCGTTGGTGTCACGCTGCCGGGGACTGCTCGCCGCGAGTCGCCTCCTTCCCGTGTCACGCGGGCTTGACCATGAGTATGACGAGTGTCTTTGGGTCGACCAGGTTGACCATTTGATGGACAAAGCCGGCCTCCTGTGATCGCAGCCGATCTTCCTTCGGAGATCAGCCATTTTCCTCATATAGTAAGGATCGGAGATGCCACGTCAGCACGGCCCCTGGACCATCCACGAATCGAAGCCGATCTATCGGAACCCGTTCATTGAGGTCGTCGAGGACCGCGTGTCCCAGCCGGATGGCCAACCTGGCATCTACGGAACCGTTGCAATGAAGGCGGGGGTCGCCATCCTGCCGGTTGACGACGACGGCACGGTCTACCTGACGCGTGAGTTCCGCTATGCGATCGGCCGCGACAGCATCGAGGTCGCCGGGGGCGGAATCGACGAAGGGGAATCGCCCCTAGTTGCGGCAAGGAGGGAGGCTCGCGAGGAACTTGGCGTCGAGGCATCGGATTGGAGCCAACTGGGGACCATCGACCCGTTCACGGCAATCGTCCGCAGCCCGGCCCACCTCTTTCTAGCCCGAGGGCTTTCGTTCACTTCGACGGAGCGGGACGGGGCCGAAGTGATAGAGACGATCCGGATTCCCTTCGACGAGGCGATTCGCCTGGTGTTGGCCGGCACGATCACGCATGGGCCAAGTTGCGTGCTGATCCTGAAGGCGGCAAGGGTTGTGGGACGTTAGGGCGTAGTCAAATCCGTTGTATTCCGCTCCGTTACGGCCATTCCCTCGAATCCCTGTTCGACTACTAATAGCGGTCCCGCTCCGATTCAGCCCGAGAGTTGTCTCTGGACGATCCGTTTCAGACCCGTGGCTAGCCGACCGCCGAGCAGGCCACCCAATACAGGGATGTCGATCGTCGCGTGGATATGCTCGGCATCGACACTCATCTCGGCGACGGCCCCCGTCGCGGTGATCGTGACCTCATCGTGGCCGGGCGACCACTCGATCCGCTGGATCATCACCCCGTACTGACGTCGGACTTCATCGACAGCCATGCTGAGGCGGGCCTTCGCGTCCTCGGGGGTCCGATTGTGTTTGATCCTGAACTCGATGAGCGGCATGGCGGGCGTCCCACTTAGGATTTCGGGCAGGAAGACGACATATGCATTCCTCAGGCCGACAGGATCGTATCGGCATGATGTATGGGGGCAGGAGATGGGGGCCTTCACCCCGACTCTCCCGCCGCCACTGAGTGCATACCAGTCCTCGTGGGATCACGAAGTAGGGCCCTCTTCGGGGGCGTGCCGTGGAAGAGTTGGGGGCAGGGAGGGGCCTATGGCAACGACCTGAGTGCTCGCCCGGCCATGCATCGGAGCGAGTCGCAGCCCCTATCTGCCGAGTCTGAACCCGGCTCTCCCTGCCCCTCTGAGACGGACACCCCGCTTGAGGCCCATCGCCCAACCCTAGTAGAGTCGACGATCTGCCTATTCAGACAACGTATTGGCCGGCTTGCCGAAACGCTCGAAGAGGTGCTCGTGTCGCTCCAGGACCTCGATGGGGTAGGAGCGGATCGTGTCGTACCGCTCGTCCTCGACTTCGCATACGGGGATCGTGTGCTCCAGGCAATACCTGGAGATCGCCCGGCCGATAGTCGCGAGGTGACGACGCTCGACGCGATACCCCCTCATCTTCGAGAACGCCAGGCAGGTCTTGAAGCCGGTCCGCCCCGTATAGCTGGCCTCGACCGCATCCGCCCGCCGGAGTGCCTCCTCGGCAACCCTGCGGATCGCCCGAATCTCCGGCTCCCCGGGAGGCGACTCGGGCCAGGTGAAGGTCAACTGCTGATCGTCGGTCACCGGCGACGAGCACTCGATTTGGACGGGCGTCGTCACGGGGGCTCCTTGCCGATCGGCGACGATGCTCAGTGCGATCTTGATCTCCATCACTCGGACTCCTCCTTGCCGCCGATGGCCTTGAGGAGTTCCTGGATCGTCTTGCCGGTACCCTCGGTCTCCTTGATCGCCTGCTCGACCTTCTTGGTCAGGTCGGCCAGGAGGTCGGGGATCTTCTGGAAGGACGCCAGTTTCAAATCCCGGGGGCAGGAGGACCAAGGGGTTTCTTTATAATTGTCCCCTTCTCCATCGTGGTAGATCGTGTACTCGGCGACATACAGGCGGAACTTGCCCTCGAACCTGCCGTAGTGGAGGTCCTTGCAATGTCTGAGTTCGTCGGACGGATCCCAGGAGTCGCTGACCGTCACCCTGCACGGGATACCGAGGCTGAGTTCCTCATTCAGGAACTTCTCGACGACCCCGACCAATCTGGTCGCCTTGTCCGTGACCTCGTTGAGTTCCGGTGCGAGTTCACGCAGGCGGGCGATCTGTTGACGGAGCGGTTCCGTCACTGGACACCTCCAGTGGGCATCGCTATGCCCAGTTGTCTGCTCGGCTCGGATCCGGCTAGGACCACCCCGTCGCAGTCTCCTGCGATCGCGGGGACTTACCGCCTCGCAATCGGAGTATATCCTCCTTCGATTCCGGACTCAACACGCACTGGGTTGATGTCCTCGTCCCCGGCCGGGGTCGAGTCCGAACTTCCCGGGTTCCGATGAGGGCCCGTGCGGCGTCACGGGCTCTACGGGCCCTGATACTGAGCCTCGTCGTCAAGGCCCGGGGCCGCCGCGAGTGCGAAGTTAATCCGGTAGGTCATGCAGCGGACGTCCGGCACGCCGTCGATGGCGTATTGCAGCCGGCGGTCGACGTCGAGGGCGATGATCAGCCCCTCTACCACCGCCTCGCGGCTGGCGAGCTTGCGTCTCACCCAGTTTCGATACCGGAGCAGTTGCCCGACCGTGCTGTCGCTGGTCTTGTTCCGCTTGAGTTCGATGACGAGCCATCGGTCCTGCGACTTGTGCCGGGCCAGCAGGTCGATCTGTCCAACCTCGCCCGTCTCGTAGTAGGCACCGACGATGTCCCCATCCTCTTCGTATAAATCCCAATCCCGGCCCAGTTCCGTCTGGGACCAGTTGTCCCGCAAGAAGTCCTGGAGGTGGCGTTCCAGGCCGAAGACTGCCATGGCCGGCAGGCTCTCGACTTCATCGACGACCGAAGCGAGTTCGTCCTCCTCGGACTCCGAGGTCATGCTGGCGAGCTTCCACCAGAGGGAGTCGAGTGTCCAGAGATCGATCCCGATTCGACTCGCCGTCTCCAGGAGAACAGAGTTGATCGCCTCATATCGCTCGGCGAACGACGCCCTCGGCAGTTCCGGCCAGAGGCCCACCCTGATCAACCCTGCCCGAGAGGTGTTGTTCCAGACACCGTACTTGTCGGGGTAGACGACTTGCAGGATCGCGGTGATGACCGATCGGCTCAGCCCCTTGACCATCGGGGCACCGCCCTGAGGCCGGAGCCGTTCGAGCCGCGTCTGGAGCGGCATCTCCTCGTCGACCAGTAACGCGAGGGCCTCGCGGAGTCGCGGCATATCATCCGTCAGCATCCCACCGAGACGGTGGAGGCTGGTCCAGTGGCGGTTGTTCTTGTAAAGCAAGAAGCCCCGGAAGGTTTCCTCGTCGAGCCCGGTCACGTTCTCGGGGGAGAAGACCGGCCCATAGCGGGCGATCACGCCATCACGAGCGGCGATGTTGATGTTCGATTCGCTGTCATCGGCTTCCGCCTCGATCGCGGCAATCACCGATCTGAGCGTCTGGAGGGTTTGCTCCGGGATGGGCATCGCCTGATCATCCTCTCAGCGGCATCGCAAAAACGTCAACTGACCGGAAGGGACTCCATGATAGCAAGCCTGGTCGCCTGTGGTAGTGACCGGCAACGACCATGACTCTTGCCCTCGGACGACGATCGTGCATTGGAGCAGGGGGCGGCTCAGGCCCCCGAATCCCTCTGTCAGGCTGCGGGGGCCGCACCAACACCCTGATCGCCGATGAATACGTACTCCTTCGCCTTGCCGTCTCGGTAGCTGTATGAGGCGTCTACGCATTCGATCACACCGTTCTTCTCCAGCAGGCTGACGACCCGGCTGATGTCCATCCCATGCTTGAAGCCGAGCAGGGCGGCCAGGCGTTCTCGTGGGAGCCAGAACGGTTCCCCGGCCGTGTGCCGCGACAAGTGGTAGGCGATCGACGCCACCATCTGATAGCGGGGACCGGGGCAGGGGGTGACCGGGTAGGGCGATCGGGCCGCCTCCTCGGTCGCCCAGGCGAACACGTCGTCGCCTTCGGCGTACTTCACCTTGTCCCACGCGTCGAGGACGGCGTACCAGAAGGGCTCGAACTCCCGCCCTGTCCGCTCGCAGAAGGCCGCCACCGCCCCTTCGAACTGTTCGGGGGTGTCGGCCGACTGGGTGCGGAGTCGGCGGGCCAGTCGGAAGGATGCCTGCCAGTCGGGGGCGTTTCCGTGGGTGTCGGCGAGTTCGATCGCCAGATCCCCCCCTTCCCCCTGCCCCCCTTCTTCTCGCGAAAGTTTGTCTGGGGACAGCGGTTGGCCCTTCAGAGGAAAGCTATACCCCTCGACCTCGACCCGCTCGGCTACGTGCGGGTGCACTGTGTAATAAAGTCCTGTATCATCCTGATGATTCCTGATGTTCTGTATAGACCTGGTCCCTCTGGTGAACAAAGACGGCTCTCCCCCTTCCCCATAGAACGCTGCCTGACCCTGGATGGCCACCTCGATCGTCCTCCTGCGGTAAACGTCACGCACCCACTTTTCGCGTCCGGCCAGCCCCGAACGGGCGAAGAGGCGTTCAATCCGCTCGCCATCCGGTCCGGCCCAGAATGCGAGGATCCCGCACAAGGCGAGGTCGGCTTCCGAGTCTGAGCCATAGCCCAACACGTCGCCCGCCCATAACTTCCGGAACTTCTCGCCATTGGCCGACGCCATCGCCCTGGCCACGATCTCGTCGTCCGTGAGCCCGTGCAGGGGCCTCCCATTGGGGAGGGCAGGTATTGCTGACCTGGCTCCAAAGAGCCGCGTGTGGAGCCCCAGGAGGCCCTCCTGGCGGCTCTCGACCGTCCGGGGCGTCCCGGCCAGATGGTGCCCGGTCACCGTAAAAAAGCGGGCCCGAGAGTACATCTCGACCTTGCCACGCCTCCTCCCTGCCCCCTCCGGCAAACCCCCTCGCACGAACACCTTGAGTCCCCTCATCGAGGGGGAGACCTCGGTATAGGAGTCGAGTTCGGTGACGATCTCTTCCGCCCAGGGCTCCAGTTCCCCCGACTCGGGGTCGCGGCACTTGTCCAGGTCGATGCCTGTCAACATCCCGCCGTCTGCGAAGGCGAAACCGACGCCGTCGAGCTTCCCCCTCCGATAGCACTCCACGGCTTCCTCATAGGTCGCCCAGCGGGCCGGGTCGGTGACGTTGGCCCGTCTCCCCGTGGAGCACCGGATGGGCGTCTTGGCCCACCGCTCGTCGCGTTGTTCGAATCGCCATCCGACCCACTGGGGGAGGGCTCGTAGGTCCGTGGGTATGGCGTCCAGGTTGAACTGGGGTACGATGGGCCGGGCCTGTTCGCAGTTGTTTGCAGTCATGGAATATGTGACATTGGATTTCCTTGGTTCTTCCGGATGATCTCGACCCGCGTCTCATACACGGGCCACGATTAGACGCCGATCTGGGCGATCGGAGAACGCTCGGACACCGAGGATCGTAGAACCCCGATTCCTCGCAGTGTCGTCTAACTTGGGGGCAGAGCAGTCGGCCGTGCCCCTCAATCAGTGTAGGACCAGCCACCTCTATCCCGCATCGAGAAACCTCTGCACACACGGCGGGAGACTCTCGTGGCCGTCCTCGTACCACCGGACGCACTCGGCGTACTCGGCGATCAGCATCTCGGCGGTCTCGGGGTCGTGGGCGAAAATCTCCGAGGTGAGCAACCGGTCATAC
Source organism: Tautonia sp. JC769 (assembly GCF_040717455.1). Taxonomy (NCBI): domain Bacteria; kingdom Pseudomonadati; phylum Planctomycetota; class Planctomycetia; order Isosphaerales; family Isosphaeraceae; genus Tautonia; species Tautonia sp. JC769. The sequence goes on along the minus strand of NZ_JBFEFH010000022.1, from coordinate 81,327 downwards.
TCTAGGACGGTCAGGCCGAGACGTTCGGCCTCTCGCCGGGCTCGTTCGACGCTTTCTCGGGTTGGGAAGCAATCCCAGACAATGTCTTCAGCACGCATAGTCGATCTTCTCCCGGAAGGCGTCGAGGTCCTCGATGCTGAACAGGAACCGCCGTCCTCGCGGCCCCTCCTCGATCGCGGTTGGGATGAGATGGCCCTGGCGTCGCCACAGCGTCAGGGTGGAGCGGTGGAGCCCCAAATAGCGGGCGGCCTGGCCGCTACCGAGCAGCGGGGTGGTGGGCTTCAAGCGGGGCATATGGTGTGCGTCCTCGGTGGTCACGGTGTGTACGTCGGATACTGACTCTACATACACCGAAAGGGCACCGGGGGGGCGGGACTGCGGGGGCCCATGGCCGATCGAGGGAGTGGTTAGCGAGCGTGAAGACGAACAACCTCCCTGCCCCCACACCCCATACACGGGCGACCAGGAAGCCCCCTGCGACCGGTCCCCTTTCGACCGCCCGCTACGTATCGTGGGCTTGGTCCCGCACGGGCCGGAACCTAACCGGGCTACCCGAGTGCAGGTTTGAGGCTACGTCGCCTCTGCCAGATCATCGAACGGTGTGGGAGGTGGCGGCACGTCGAGGCCGCAAATCCCCTGCCTCTGATCCCCTCCTGAAGCTGCCCGCCGCCCTCGCCTCGATAAAGTCGCCCTAACTGACCGGTCCGGCTAGTGGGCGAGCAGAGTCGGGTAGTTCAGGCAGATGAAGCCGGGGCGTCAAATAGTTCCTTCGGAACTTGATTTGGTTGCTTCCTGATCATCCGCTTTCACTGCGATACTTCGACCGACTGCGTGGATCCACCACGGGTGCCTGGGGTCAGTCGGATCAGCGACCTGGTGGATGGCCTGCATGGCGTCCCTGATGATTTGGAGTGTCCGCTCGGCCTGCTCCCGGGTGCCGAATATGAGGTACCACTCGGGATCAGCAATTTGGTCTCCTTCGAATCGCCCGTCTCGATGTTCGATGTACTCGACCGGAGCCTCGAAGATGCGAGCGTGTGCGAGCGAGTTTCGGTAATCGAACAGGTCCTTGAGTAGTGTGAACGGTTCCTGATCCCGCAATGGAGTCAGTCCGAACTTCTCAAGGATGAGGACCAGTTTCTTCGCCCAAGACTTTCGCTCCGGCCACTCCTCGACATATCGCTCGCCGACGTAATTCAGGTATGCCTCGAAAGACATCACCGCAAGGAGGGCCGAGATGCGATAGTAGTTTGCCGAGCCGCTTCGGGCATCCTGGGCGTCACCGATCAGGTGCTCGGCCCAGTTGTTGAGGTAACCGTGTGGGAAAAACCACGATCTTCCCACCATGCGTGCTGGCCGAGACATGTGAAGGCTCCGTTCAGGGGAAGGAGGTCAACCTAGATCAAGGATTCGGTCAATGAACCCCAAGAACTCACCAAAGTGCTCGCCCTGAACAACGGCAATGGTCCGGACGTAGTCGGCCTCTAGGACCTTCCCAAGGTTTGTAGGATCGGCTTCTTCCCCGACCACATAGATCGGATGCCTGAGCCCGGGTGACACTGGATATTGATAGAGCACCCAAGGTACCTCTTGGGGTTTCGAAACCTGCCCGTCATCGACTTGCCCCGTCTCCAGGCTGGCAGAATGGAGATCGACCTCAACTTCGTAGAGTTTGGCTGTGGTCAGGATCACAGGCATGATGGTCGCGTCGAAGTTTGTGTATTCGCATCTTCTTGACTTGGCTAGGTGGTACTCGATAAGGCCATTAAGCCCAAGGCACACCTGCGTGGCCGCATCCTCGATCGCCCCGCGACCACCGTTCCCGCCGCCGCTCCCGGAAACCTTATCGTCCTTCAATTCGAACCCGAGGTTCTGAGTGTTCCCGACGTGATGCTCCTTCCGGATCTCGGCGATCAATCCATTCGCCATTGGACTCCATCGGACTCTTTCGCGGATGAGTTGGGTGAGCCCATTCCCCCGCCGTTCATAAGGGACCCGAGTGAAGCACCAGCGGCGGAACTTGTCGTAGACTCGCTTGCACTCGACCACGAGGTAGTCGCGTCCGGACCTATGCTTGAGAACATAGTCGATTCGCGTCTGCCGTTCCCGAACCTCGACGGGAAATTCAGCCACGTGAAACGCCCAACCGGATTGTTGAGAGACGAAGGCATCCTGAGCGGCACGGATACTCCGGTGGTGGAATGCGTGGCCGTGGTGACTCAACGTCTTCGCGACATCCGACGGCGTCGGTTCATGCCTCGGGCGTTCGGACTCGAAAGTCATCAATGGGCTCCAAGGAGGTCGAAGGTGGCCTCATCTCCAGGTGAGTCGGTCAGGAGCAGGGGAAAAGTGGTCAAATAGGACGAGGCCCCTTCCCGATCGTCGCCCTGATCCGCTCCGCGAGTCGCCTCCGGAGGTCGGCCGCATCCTCCCAGACGATGTGGTTGTATTGGCGAGTATCGAAGTGGACGTTGTCGATCTCGTCCTTGCGGACGGTCCAGATCACCGGCAGCCCCAAACCCATGGCGAATCCCGCCTCGAAGTAGACCCCGTTACGCTGTCCTGTGAAGTCCGCCACCACAAACCGGCTCTCGCGAATGTCGGCAATGATCTTGTCGCAGACCTTGTTGTTGTGCTCGTCGGAGTCGACTCGGAGGGCCTTGTAGCCGGCGTCCTCGATGCCGGGCTTGAGACTGTACTTCCAGATGGGGGTCATCGCGTCGGCGAACCACATGGCGACGAAGCCCTGGTCGCTGGCAATGCTCGTCTTGCGGTCGGACTCGACCTTCTCCCAGCCGGCGACCGTCAAGGTACAACCCCACGAACTCTGATCCAGATCCGTGGTCACGCAGTCTACCTTCTCAATCAGTCCTAGGTCGTGCAGATGATCGACATAGTAGGCGAGAGCGAAGGGGGACGTCCCGAAGACGACGGGCCAATCCTGTTTGCCGATCACCTCGACCTCGTCGCCCGGCTCCCTCGACCGGATCGCGATGTAGTGCAGCAGTCGATCGGCCTTCGCGGGGACCGAGTCCAGGATGCGGGCGATGAGTTCCTGCCGGACACGTTCCTCGATCCTCGGCGGCTCGACGCCACGCTCGTGGAAGTCGCGGAGGACCCCGCACAGGAGGTGGTCGGGGGTCTCACATTGCTGGAGGATGTGACCATAGGAGCCGCCGATCTCGTATCGGCCGCATCGCGGGCAGTTGATGTCGTCATAGTCCCCGAATCGATCCGCGATCCCGACACCATCCCACTTGCACACCGGGCACTTCATCGTGACTACCCCCGAATAGGTGCGTTGGTCGTCTTGTATGGCCATGATGGGTGGTCGTCGGTTCAGTATCAAGGCCACGCTTGATTGCGAACATGAAGTCCGCCTCCTGTTCCTAGCCCTCGGGCCGTCGGCCTGCCTGTAGGCATCCGCCAAGTCATCCGGGGGCGTCCTCAGGATGGCCTCCCGCCTGACTCCCTGCCCCTCCCCTGGGGCCCGCCACGTCGCGGATCACCGGGGTCGATCTGTGCGGGCCACCTCCCGTTGATGCACGGGAATCACGCACTGCAACGAAAATTCCCGGAACGCAAGCCATTTGTATGAAATGGTTTGTGATCGCCTGTTTTTGTTTCTGTTGCTGGGGGCTTGATTCTGGAGGTCGGCCGGTTACGATACCGAGCCCCTTAAACTTCAACAACGGAGCATATATGGCGAACACTGTCCCCACTGTGGTCGACTGTCCCACTGTCCTCACTCGCTACATCCGGGGATTCCGGAGCGGGATGGTACAGTCCCTCGTCGTCATCGGCCGGGGCGGCACGGGCAAGTCAAGCCTCGTGAGGGAGCATTTCTCCAAGGAGATGGCTGGGTGGAAGGTGGGCCGCATCTCGGCCATCAAGTTCTACCTGCACCTCTACGGCAACGTCGATCGGCCCATCATCCTCGACGACGCCCCGAACATCGCCCGGGATCTGGCCCTGGCCGGCCTCCTCCGCCAGTTGTGCGAGACCCGACCCGTCAAGACTGTCTCCTGGGACACCCAGAGTCGACTCCTCAAGGACATCCCCACCGAGTTCGAGACGAGATCCCGGCTTATCCTCATCACGAACAAGTGGATGGACAGCCACCCTGAGGTGGAGGCCCTGGAGACCCGGTGCTCGCTGATCCGGTACGAGCCCTCCGTCGAATCGCTCCACGAGCGGGCAAGGGACATGTCCGGCGTCGAGCGGGTCGTCTGGGACTACGTCGGTGCGGCGATCCGCGAGGGCCGCGTCCACAGGGTCAACCTCCGAGATTACATCCTCGCGACCGAGGACTATCGCATCGGGGTCGACTGGAAGGGGCCGCTTGAAGCGAAGTTCCTCCCCGACGACATCGAGGACCTCGACTCCGATAGGGAGGTGATCCTGGCGTGGGCCCGGCGGTGGCCCAGGAAGACCTTCGCGTTGAGGGATCTGCTCATGGGTCCGAGCCGCTTCCGAGGTGGACACGCCGATCACGTCAGGAGGCTCCTCACGGAGATGGTCGAGGATGGCGTCCTGGTTGAGCACGCTCCGGAGGGCAGGGGCAGGGGCAGGGGGAGGCCACCAGCGAGCAGATACTCACTGAGGACTCAGTGTCGGCCGAAGCCCTCGGTCAACTAACCTGAGTCATGGCAATCACGTGTATAACTGGTCCCGGGGGGCCTAATCCTCGGGACCGTCACTCTTTTGGGGGACTATCGGCCCATCAGTCCGTACTGTTCTCCAAGCCAGTCGATGCATTCGTCGAATCGACCCTGCGGTGGTGCCGCGTAGTACCCGTCTGCTATCGACTCGGGGGCGTGCCCCAGGAAGTGACCCCGCAGATCGGCATAGCGGGAGTCCTCGCGGATGAGCGTGGCGGACCGCTTGCGAATCGCCTTCGGCGGGTGGGCCACCCCCAGTTTCTTCGAGAGCCGTCGAATGGCGAGGGCGACGTTGTCCTTGCGGCGGACCTTCTCGGCCTCGTCGAGCCGGCGGCCGGCGAGGGGCGTCCCCCGCTCCGAGAGAAGCACGTGGTCGGGGTCGGCTGTCCGGAACCGATCGAGGAGCGTCGCCGTGCGGGGCCACAGCTTGTAGTCGACCAGGGGCGGCCTGCGATATCTCCGCGTCTTCGATCGGCGGCGGACGATCCTGCCGTCCCGGACCTCGTCGGGGTGGAGGTCGGACACGTCGAGCGATGTGAATCCGCAGTTCGCCATTAGCAGGAGGTACAGTTCCGTCTGTGTGCCCTCGGCCGCCTTGGCGAGTTTGCGGACGTCGGCGACAGGCATTGGGACGATGTCGGCGTCGTCGTCGTCGCGGAGGTCGAGGAACTGATAGCGGCGGTCGAGGTTGGCCGGCCGCGGGATGACTCCCATGTCGGCGAGCCAGGATACGAACGACCGGGCCGCCCGGAACACTCCACGCTTGTGCTCGCTCGACCACTCCTTCCGGAGGACGAACACGTAATACTTGTCCCATGCGTCCGCGTCGAACTGGTCGATCGCTGTGGCGTTGTCCAGCCAACCGCGGAGGTGGGCGAGTCGGTCTCGGACGTTGGCGTAACCGCCGGGGCTCAGGTCGCTTCCGACCCGGGACCGCTCCCGTTCGAGGAAGCGGTCGACCAGGGCACCGACGGTCCGGTCCGCGGGGACGTTCGCCGATCGATCGTTGGCGAGGCGGTCCTTCCAGATGAGTTCCTGCACCTCGGGGAACTCGTCCCACCAGATGTGGAAGCTCGGTTCCTTGGGGGGCGGCTCGATCGTGCCACTCTCCAGTCCGATCGCCTCCTCCTCGATCGCAGCCGCACTTCCCGGTCGTCCGTGCCGACGCTCGTAGGCGGCCCGACTCCGCAACTCGGCGATCCGCTCGGACTGGGGATGAGCCGGCTTCTGGCCGTCGATCTCCGCCCGCTTCGCCGTCCACCAGCGGTCAGCGACCTGATAGGAACCCTCCTTGGTCTCGGGGACAGGGATCCCCGCCCAGTCCGCGAGTTGACGGCACGAGACGACGTGCCGCTTGCCCAGGTACATCTTCCTCCATCGGTGATTCTCCGAATCCCACACCATCTTTGGATTTGCCGGCATGGATTGGTCCTGGGTCGTTGGGATGTATCAGAGAGGAGAGCACTGTACCAGTATTCTGTACCAAATGGGAAGCGGGTTCGGTCAGATTGGTACAGAGATTCCCGGAAAAACACTGGAAAAACAGATTGAGCTCCATCTTCACACGGTGGAAGTCACTGGTTCGAGTCCAGTGCCGCCCATTTGCCGCAAGTTGAGCAGAGAAGACGATTTGTGTGTGGAAGGCGGGGCTGGGGTGCGGCTCTCCGGCCGTTGCGCCGCTGTCCGTGAGCGGCGGGGAGCGGGCTGGAGATTCCGACGCAGGCGCTCGGAGAGGCCGCACCGGCGGGACTCGATGGGGCAGCGGGCCGGATGCGAGCGGCCCGGATCGCTTGCCCGATTGCGGAAGGATGGCCGGAAGGATCTGGCCTGCTGGGATGGCTTGCGGTCAAGATGGTGGAGTCGTGGTCGATCGCTCGACCCTCCGCCGAAGGGCGACCCACCCGACTCCGGGCGATGGGCCCGGGGGGGCCCCCTGATCTGGACGCTGAGAATCTGGCGATGCGCCGTCGAGCCTTGCGAACCGGGATGTGCATGGTGGTCGTCCTTGCCGGTGCCGAAGTCGCCTGGGCGGGGATGCCGTCGATCACGCTGACCGACCTGGCAAGGATGAGGCTGCAGAACCTCTCGTTCTTCGTGCTCGGGATCCTCCTGTGCTCCTGGGTCGTGCAGCGCATCTGGAACGGCCTGCGCGGGGAGTTGACCGGGCTTCCCCGGCTGACGTTCGGCAAGGCCGTGGGGCTGCTCACGGTCTGGGGGTTCCTGTTCGTCCTCATCCTGACCATGATCTCGGGCGCCCGAGAGTTGATGACGCCGGGGGCCTGGGACAAAGAAGGATTCACGTACACTCTCGTCGAAGGATCGGCGCCGACGGCCCCACCGGATCGGCTCCTGGAAGACCGGTTTCAGGCGATCGACCGACTCCGGATCGCGCTTTGGACCTATGCGAAGGGCAACGACGGGCGTTTTCCGCCGCAGAATGATCTGGCTGCAATTCCCGACGAGGCGTGGCAGGTGCCCGACCCTTCCGGCATCCGTTACCGCTATGTCGCGGGGCTGATCGCCGATCGGGGGCAGGAACCGCTCGCCTATGAGCCGGGAATCTTCGGCCCCTATCGCCTCGTGCTCCGGACCGATGGCCAGATTGTCGTGTTGGGTGCTGGGGCGATCGACCAGGCTCAGCGTGGGGATCAGGCCCGATGAAACGTTGGATCGCCTGGGGGGTGGCGCTGATCCTGTTATTCCTGGCGCTCGCCTTGATGGGTCTGGTCGTGCCACTTGACGCGGTGATTGCCCTGACGATGGGCTGGGTGTTCTTCCTCAACCGGGTGGTGCCGGAGGTGACGATCGCCCGGGACGGTGTGATCACGGGGTTGCTTTGCCTGATCGGGTTCGTGGTGGGTGCCCATGCCCTGCTCGCCTGGTTCGCTCGGCAACGCGGGGCGGGGGACACGGGCGAGAGTCGGCCCTGGCCGGTTCGATGGACCGCTGCGATGACGGGCACGCTGCTCGTCATGTTCGTCGCCGGGATCGCGGCGACCGGGATCGTGCATCAGGTCGGGTGGCTGTTGACCTCGCGGGAGCCGGTCGTGACCGGCCTCGTGAGCCTGGCCGCGAGGCGTGCGCAGTCGACGAACAACCTCAAGCAGATCGGGATCGGCCTGGACAACTACCACCGGTCTCAGGGCAGCTTCCCGCCCGGCGGGACCTTCGACGATCGCGGCCGACCGCTGCACGGGTGGCAGGCGATGCTCCTGCCGTTTGTCGACCACCAGGCGCTTTACGACCGGATTGTGTTCGAACGGCCCTGGGACGATCCGGCCAATCGCGAGCCGTTCCGGACGGAAGTGCTCATGTTCCTCAATCCGGGGAACGAGAATCGGCGCGATGCGGCAGGCTATGCGCTGGGCCATTACTCCGGCAACGCCCGACTCCTCGGGGGGGAAGTACCGCGGAGTCTGGAGGATGTGACGGATGGCTCCTCCGGCACGATCCTTGCCGGGGAAGTGGGGACCGGCTTCCTGCCCTGGGGGAGTCCGGCGCAGTGGCGGGACCCGGCGCTGGGCATCAACCGCTCCGCCAGGGGATTCGGCGGTCCCTTCCCCGGTGGGGCGAATTTCCTCTTCGCCGACGGCTCGGTGCGGTTCGTGAAGGAGACGGTCGACGACCGGGTGCTCGAGACGCTGAGTACCCCGAGCGGTCACGAGCCGATTCCGCACGATTCGTACTGACCGGGGAGTGGCCGGGGCATGAAGCGATCAGATGCAGGTCCGGCGACCACGATTGCGGATTACTGAGCTTCGGCACGCGTGAGACGTCAATGTTTCGATGGTTCGAATCGCGAGCGCGCCGCCGGGATCGGCTCCGGGCGCAACCGTTTCCCGAGGCGTGGGACGCCATCCTGAGGAGGCATGTTCCGCTGTATCCGCGCCTCTCGGACGGGGATCGGCGGGAGCTTCAGGGATTGGTCCAAATCTTCCTGGACGAGAAGCACTTCGAAGGCTGTGGCGGCCTGACGCTGACCGATGCGATTCGGCTGACGATCGCCGCGCAGGCCTGCGTGCTCCTGCTGCATCGCGAGACGGAGATCTACGCCCGGCTCATCACGGTCCTCGTTTATCCGAGCACTTACGTGGCCCAGGCCCGAGAGCCGATCGGTGGCGGGATGGTCCTCAAGGGGGAGGTCGCCCGCCTCGGCGAGGCGTGGAAGGACGGCGTGGTGGTCCTGGCCTGGGACGACGTCCTGGCCGGGGCCTCGGACATCCATGACGGTCACAACGTCGTCCTGCACGAGTTCGCCCATCAGCTCGACCAGGAGAACGGACCGGCGGACGGGGCACCGATCCTCGAGCACCGGAGTCGGTACGTTTCCTGGGCTCGCGTGCTGGGCAGCGAATATGAGCGACTGCGCAAGGACGCCGAGCGAGGGCTGCCGAGCGTGCTCGACCGCTACGGCGCCACCAATCCGGCCGAATTCTTCGCGGTCGCGACCGAATGCTATTTCGAGAAACCCGGAGAACTCCGGCATTCGCATCCCGAGCTGTTCGAAGAACTCAGGGCATACTACCGCTTCGACCCGACCCAGATTTCCGGGACGGGTTAACTTCTCGAAACTCCTCGAGCTGCCCAATGTGTGGGTTGTGAATGCCCTCCGGTCCGCGGGACGGGTGCCGGATCCTCGATTCGCGCGGCGGACCACGAGAGACGAGTGCACCTGGGGGCCGGGCTGCGCCCATCCCGGGGACGCGCATGGGTTCGGGAGTGAGAATTCCCCGATGGGAGCGCGACACAAGCGCGGGATGCGTCAGTAATCTGATGCACAGGATGAGGATCCTGGAGGGGGGGCCGCGGGAATGGGCCGATTCGAGGCACAATCCGCCCGGTTCGACCGAATTCAGGCCATTTGGCATGTCCCTTGCGATAATGTCGCTCATAAGACATAAGGAGCTTCTAATGAACGACATCACCTACTTCGACCGATTGTTGGCCTCCGCAGAGCGGATTGCCCACCACGCCTGGCATCCGGGCAAGGACCAGGCGATCGTGCAATGCCTCGAAGATATCGAGATGATCGCAAGCGATGGCCGCATCAGCGACGAGCAGCGCGAAGTGATCCGGACGATCCTGCGGAGCGGTTGCTCGAACGCCGCGTGAAGCGAGCGGCCGCTCGCTCCCCGGGACACTCCCCGTCCCGCCTCGGCAGGGGTAGCGGAATACCCCTGATCGTCCGCGACGAGAGGGCCTGGCCGGTGGTCCGACGGGCCCGGTTGAGCAGGAGCGAGGGGGGGGCCGATGACGGACCCACGGATGGCCGGCGGTGAGGCGTCGCCAGGCCGGGGACGATCATCGAGGCCGATCAGGGGATCGGTTGGTCGAGCCGACGCAGGAGGCGCTCGGCCCGGTAGACGACCTCGACGTCCTGATGTTTCAACGCCTCGTTGAGCGCAGGGATGGAAACCGGCCCGAGGTCGAACAGATCGCGCTCGGCGCGTTCTCGGGCGATCGGGGACGGGTCGCCGAGCTGGGCGACCAGTTGCTCGGCCTGTTCCGCAAGGCCGGGGTCGATGCCCGAGATGACCACGGTGGCGATGCGCACGGTCTGCCGAGGGGGGGGGAAGACATCAAGAGGCACGGCCTCATCGATGGCTTCCCGGGCCAGATGGGCCAGCACGACCAGTCGATCGGGCCGGAACAGGTTCGGGCCGAGGCGATCCAGCGTCATCCTGGCCCTGTCCTCGTCGAGGCCCCGCGCGACGAGCCGACGCACCAGTTCGCGATCGGACACGTCGGCATAGCCCGGATCAGAGGCGGGAAGTTCGTCCGAGAGTTCGAGCGGGACGGGAGGGCCCTTGACCTGAATGTCCTGGGAGCCCGCGTCCGCTTCGAGACGCTCCTTGGTGGTGACGAACAGCGTACCGTCCTGAATGATGCGATACGTGAGCCCGACGCCATCGAGGACCTCAGCCAGCACGTCGCGAGCCGCGCGCTGGCCGGGGGTCGGGGTCGCCGAGCTGGTGTCGAGATCGAGGGTTGCTTCGGCAAGCGTCTGAGCGTCTGGATTCGATTGCAAGCCGGTCTGTGCTCGGATGCGCTGCAGGACGGCAGCGATGGGGAGGCTGGAGCCGTCGAAGACGACAGGCTGATTGAGGAGTTGCTCGGTCCGTGCCCGGACGGTGGCATCGGCCTCGGCCGGCAGGGGCGGGAGCTGCCTGGCTGGGGCCTGGGGGGCATCCTCGTCACCGGACGCTTGCTCGCGTGCTTGATCATTCTCGGTGATGTCGTCGGGAGCCTCGTCGAAGAGGTCGAGCGCGGGGTCGGCGTCGGCGTCGGGGTCCGATTCCGATTCTGTGTCGGCTCCGGAAGACGGCGGGGGATTCTCGGCAGCGGGCGCTTCGGGGGCCTTGCCGGCGGGCAATTCGTCGAGCCAACCGATCCGATAGCCACCCTCCGTCGGGACGATGACGGCGAGGTCGTACAGGGGATGGCCCGAGACGTTCTGGAGGGTGTAGGTGTCCGGTCCATCCTGGAGGGTGAGGGGGATCGGCAGGTTGAGTTCGGTGTCGTAGGAGAGGAACGATTCTGCCCTGGTCTCGGCCTCGATCACGAGCGAGTCATCCAGCTCGCGGAGGGATCGGAAGAGGTGGGATTCCGAGAGGAAGACCGGGGGGCGGTCATCGGGGCGGGTCGGGGTGAGGTTCGTGCCGAACCATCGAAGGCTGTCCACCCGTTCCCGAGCCGGCGGCCAGTGGGCCAGGAACGAGCCGGACCCGACCCGGAGCTCGAGATCGAGGTCGGCCGTCGGCTCGCCGAGGAACCGGATGATCGAGACGGGGGCGACGGGAAAGTCCGAGGGCCGGCCCTCCGATTGACCGGGCCGCGCCGTGCCGACGACCTGGGGCATGGCGTTGCGGGCAGCGTTCCTGTCGTTCAGCCGTTCGTGGGCGGGGGAACCGACCCAGATCGACCACTCCTCGACCGTGATCGGCACGACCTCTTGGGCGTGGCTTGGGGGAAGCAGCATGGGAATGAACGGAACGAGCGCGAGGACGCTGGAACAAGGGGTGCGATTCAAGGAGCGGTTCATTCCGGGTGCTCGCAAGAGAGGCATGGTTCGCTCATGTGCTGCAAACATGATGAGCGCATGATTACGGAGTGGGGGGGGGATCGCGGAACAGGCGGGCATTGGCCCAGATCAGGCGGTCGCCGGCGTCCTGCTCGGGGCCGTAGTCCACGACGATCCTGAGCGTTTGGGCGCCGGTCACCGGGAGGCGGAGCGAGGTCGCCGGCGCGTCGGCCCTCAGGTCGGGATCGGCGAACAGCTCCGTCTCGTCGGCGAAGACCCGGCAATCCACCCGGCCGAGCCCGTTCGACGCATCATCGAAACCGACGAGGGCCTCGAATGTGTTGAAGCGTCCGTTCAGGTCGTAGGTCAGCTCGCAATACGAGTGGACGGCCACCCCGCGATCGAAGGTCTGACCGGCGATCCTGAGGGGTCCACCGCCGAGGGCGCGGTCCCTGCTCCAGGGAAGGAGGCGGCCGAAGTAGGGGATTTGTTCGACGCGAGTGGGTTCGAGGTCGGAGAGGTAGGTCATCCGGGGGCTCCGGAATCGGACCGACCGGACCTCGGGGGCGGGGACCTCCAGGGACGCACCCCAGGGCGTCTCGATCGTCCAGGTCGCCTCATCGATCGCCCTGCAGAACCCGGAGATGGTCTGATCATCGAGCATCGATGCGACCGCGATCGGTTCGCCGCGGTCGGGGTCGTCGGGCGGGGGGCCCTCGGCGAGGATGATCCCCTCGATCGACTTCAGGGGGATCGTGCGGCTCTGGTCCTGATAGAGGATTCGAATGCGATCCCCTTCCATCCCTTCGAGGATGCCGGTCACGGCCACGACCTCGCCGCCTCGGGTCCGGGCGAGCAGGGTATCCTCGGCGCCTCGGTCGGCGAGGCGTTCCGAGAACTGGCCCTCGGCCTCGGGCCGGTCAGGGTGCTCGACGCGGACGGCTCGGACCCGAGCGAACGGGATCGTGATCGGCTGATGTCCGGGCCAGGAAGGTGAGAGCGTGAGCGAGTCTTCGCCCATCGCTTCGAGCGTGCCGGCCAGGACCTCGGGCTCGTCGAGCAAGACGCGGACCAGGAATCCGGACGAGGACGCGGGTTGCTCGTCGTCGTACGCCAGGCCCGGGTCGGTGGGTCGATCGGCCTGGACCGTGACCGAGTCTTGCTGCTGATCGCCGTAGGTGAGATTGATTTGAAACGTCTTGCCGTTGCAGTCGCCGGGCGGGGGTTCGAGGAACAGGTCGGCCCGAGGCCCGTCGCCCGATCGGCGCAAGGCCAGGGGCCAGTCGGTCGATCCGCTCGTGTTCAACCGCCATCGCGTCTGCCCTTCGTCGGTCTGGCACGAGACGATGACCTGCGTCAGTTCGGCCTCGCGGAGTCCGGACAGGCTGAGGTGGATGTCTCGGATGCCGTTCGGTTCCGGTTCCACCCGGGGGACCTGCGAAGGCCGCACGACCGAGGTCGCGGGTGGGGCCATCGGGACCACGGTCCCCGGCGGCGGGGCCGGTTGGTCGGCCTGGGCCGGGGCATCCGGGGTCTCGGGTTGCTGGGGAGGGGCGTCCGCATCCTCGGCGGCCGAGCGATGGGGGCCCGTCAGGTCGACGTTCGGCTGGCCGAGGAAGGTCCCCGTCAGCGCCGCCGAGCGTTCGAAGCGGATCGAGTCGAGGACGTCGAGCGCCAGGAGCGTTTTCGACTCGGGCGAAGCGGCGTCGTCGCGTTCGGGTGCTGGCGAGGGGTCGGGCGAATCTTCGGGAGTCGGACGGGCAGGGGGGGGGGCGTCGCCCGGTCCCTCGACGATCGCTCCATTGATCACCCCGCCGACCACGATGGGGTTACCGCCCTCGATGATCACGCCCTCGCGGACGATGACCCGACCTTCCTGCATCGCGCCGGCGCCTTCCATCGCCTGGATTCCGGGACCGGACGGGGACGACGCCGGGGAGGAGGATGACGCGGAGCGGTTCGGGGGGCCGAGGACCAGGGAATTCCCGTCGAGACCGAGCGGCTCTCCGTAGACGACCTGGCCGTCGATCGTGCGGACGCTCGTGCCGAGCCCCCGGAGCTGGTCGGCATGGATGGTCACCGATTTGATCAGGATGTCGACCGATGCAGAACCGTTGCGGTTCAGGGCGAAAGCCTTCAGGCCGATCAGGTCGGCGGTGCCGAGCGTCATCTGGCCGAGGTCACGCGGGGTCTCCGAAGCGGCATCGACCGCGCGGTAGTGCAGCGTCGAGCCGTCGCGTCGCAGGATCAGGCGGAAGGAATCGCCCTCGGCCGGGAAGGTGGGGCGGGGAGGGCTGGGGTTGGGGGCGCCGGGGACGTTAGGCCGCGCCACCATTCGCATGCTGTTGGGTTGCCGTGGTTGATTCCTCGGCTGGTTCACGACGCGATACCTGGCCGAGCCGTCCGGTTCGACGACCCGGACGAGCGTCGCGTCGGGCTGATCGAGGTCCTGGGTGGCGATGGCGAGCCCGACGGCCACGCCGTCTTCTTGCTCGGGCGTCGGCAGCGATCGCGCTTCGATCTCGACGGAGATCGTGGCATTGCCGCCGATCCGGAGCGTCTGTGGCGTCTTCCAGCCGGATTCCGCGGCCCCGGAATCGAGCTGGATGCGCAACCCCTCCGGCCCGGGCGTCACGGCATCTTCCTGGCCGTAACGCTCCGAGGCGAGCGTCTCCGGTGTCATCGCCTCGGGGTCGAAGGATCGGGAGTAGTCGTCGACGGGAGAGGCGATGAGTCCTGCCCCACCGATGAGAAGCGCCATCAGCCACATAAATTCACATCCTCGATTGCCGGTTCCGACGGCTCAGGCAACGAGGCCTGATGAATTCGCCCAGCAGATGGGCGACACGTCCAGGGGCGAGGAGACGATCACGGCGACTCCGGCGCGTTCCGGGCCGGTCCGCTCGCCGGGGTGGACTCGACCGTCGTCTCCTCGGCCAGGCGGCGATAATAGCGTTCCAGGACGGTGCGGTACTCGGGCGGGAAGCCCTCGGACATCGACTGGAGGATGCGGTCACGTTCCCGGTCGGAGAGGTTGGCCCAGTCTTTCTGACTTGCGTCCGGGTCGGTCTGGTCGCCGATGCCTCCGGTGCCCTTGCCGATGGTCGAGTCGGCCAGGGGATTGGTGGGGTTGTTCCTGCGCATGCCGCTCCGACAGGCTGCGCATTCCTTCTCCAGCTCGGCGATCAACGTATCGAGATCGCGGATAATGTCCTGCTGCCGGGTCTGGACCGGCTCGCCGGTCTGGGTCTCCTCCAGGTCCCGGACGACCCTTCCCATTTTGATGGCGATGCCGGTGATCGGTGCCTGTGCGAGCGATTCGCCGCAGACCAGGCAGAGCACGCAGGCCGCCCCGAGAATCCGGTTGGACATTCGCATCATCAGGATCCTTTGAGAAGAGGGGAAAACGAGTGTTCAGCCCTTGGCACGTCGGCGGAACGACCGCTCCGGTCAGAGATCCACCTGGCCGCCAAGGCCGGGCGGTTCCAGTTGCCGGCCGATCTTGGAGAGCGATTCGCGAATCTCGTCCTGATTGTTGCGCAAGGCGTCGATCTCGCGACGCAATTCGGCCGAGAGGGGGGAGGCGTCGGGGCGCGTCTCATCCACGATAACCGTTTCGTCGTTGAGTCGGGTCTGGAGCATGCGAATCATCTTCAGCTCGGCGACCAGTCGGTTCAATTCCCGTTCCCGGTCCCTCGGCTCGCTGGGCAAGGGGGTGCCGGGGGGCGGGGGCGTCGACGGCGGCAGCCGTCGCATGGCCTGGACCAGGCCCAGCAGGTCCTCCTCGATCCTCCGCTCCAGGCTGATGGTCGACGGGGTGGCGTCGCCGGCCTTGAGCAACGCCTCCACCGCCAGCATCTCGCGCCCCAGTACCCGGAGCGAGGTCGGCAGGGCGATGCCGAACTCGGTGATCTCGACCAGATCCGTCAACTGCTCGATGCGGGCGGCCAGCTCGGCCTCGCTCTTGGCCAGGCCGGCCAGGGCGATCAAGGCCGTGCGGGATCTCGACGCGGCCCGGGGGGCCTGGGCCTCGGTCGATTCCCGGATGGCGACCTGGGCCTCGTACATCTCGGTCAAATCGGCGATGATTTGCGCCTGCAGTTCGGTGCGCAATTCGACAAGCAATTCTTCCAGTGCACCGGACAGTGTTTCTCGGGATTCGAGCAACTTCTTCAGCGCGTCCTGCTGGTCGCTGGCCGCTGGCTCGGGGGCGGTCTGGGCGAGGTTCCCCTCGGCGTCTTGCATGGCCCCGCTGGCGTCGATCAGGTTTTTCTGGAGCGAGACCCCCGTCTCTCCCAAGCGCGACGAGGCGCTGGAAAGGGCGTCGGTCGCGTCTCGGTTCCGCTTCTGGTCGGACTCGAACTGGCGGAACTGCTCCTCGGACGTGGCGGCCTCGGCCTCGGCGATCTGCCCGCTGAGCCGATCGCGCTCCTTGAGGAAACGGTCGAGCGCCTGTTGCCCGGCGTCGATGGCGGGATCGAGTTGGTCCGATTCCAGGTGGGTCGTCATGTCATCGACATGCGGAATCGCCTGCGCGATCCATGCGGGATCGCGGCCGGCGAACAGGGGATCGGCCGCCAGGGCGCCGGCCGCCTCGCGGACACCGGCTTCGGTCGAGATCGCCCCGGCGAGCGATTCGTTCCGGCCATCGGGGCTGTCGGCCTTGTTCGCCCGATCCGTGGCCTCGATCGCCCGTCGTTGATCGCTGATGATGGCGTCGAGGTCGTCCCGGGACGACCGGAGTCGATCGGCCTCGCCCTGGGTTTCGATCGCCGAGCGTGACCAGGCCAGCTCGCGCTGCTCCTCCTTGATGATGCGTTCGAGCTGCGCGAGGGTCTCGCGAAGCTGGCGGAGCCGGGCGAGCTTCAGCTCGAAATCGAGGTCCTCCGCGAGCAAGAGGTTGCGGAGATGCTCCAGCTTGGCCAGGAGTTGGCGGACCTCGGTTTCCGCCTTGCCGAGCTGCGCCTCTTCGAGCAGGGCCTGGGTGTCGCGCATCTGCTGGAGGATCAGCTCCTCTCGCGAGAATTTCAAGGCCAGCCGCAGCCGCGACGCATTCTCGGGTTCGAGGTTGAGCAGGGCCTCGGAGAGCCGGAACATGCGATCTTCCAGCTCGGCCATCTGCGCGGCCGCGTTCTCCTGGGTGAAGCCGATCCGGCCCCGATCGCGAGCGAGCGGGTTGGGGGCCTCGGGGCCGGGAGGGGCCGGCGACGCGGGGGGGGCGGCATCGGGCTCGGCCGGGGGCTTCGCGGCGGGCGGATCGAAGAGGTCGTCGATCCCGTCCTGGGCGATCGCCAGGCGCACGGGTGCCATCGACGCCAGGAAGACGGCGAGCAAGAGTGGCAATCGCGGGGGGAACGGGCTAGGGAAGCTCATCGAAAAGCTCCTCGGTCCGGGAGTCCTGGACCTGCTCGGTGGCGTCGAGGATCGACTGTTGCATTCTAATCACTTCGGCCACCTGGTTCACGACGTCGATAAAACTTTCCCACTGAGACATCTGTTCGAGGATGGTGTTCATCTGTGCGACGACCTCCTCGTGCAATGCCTGGGCGGCCTCCACGTCGGGCTCATTGCGGGGGGCGCCTCCGCCGAGGGCCTGCAGGACGTTGCGCAGTTCGGTCATGGGGCCCGCGGTGAGCGACCGGATGGGGGTGATGACCCCGTCCTGGAGCAATCGGTGCGACTTGGCCGATCCGATCTGATTCAGTTGCATTTCCACGAGTGTGTCGGCAATGCGCCCGCCGATCTGTTCGAGCTGCCTCGATTGCGTGACGATGACCCGCAGCGCCCCGAGCGACGCGTCTCGCCCCGCCTCGGGGGCCAGGGATTCGCGTTGACCCTCCACGGCGTCCAGGGCGGTCACGAACTTGGCCCGCTCGGCCCGCTGCCGGATGAGGATCTCATAGAATAATTCTTCCTGCGAGACGACCTGGAACCGAAGCGCCCCGGACTGACCGCGTTGGGCGCCTCGGGTCGAGGCGTCCTCGGCCTCGGCGATCATCACGAAGGTGGTCCCCAGGGCCGGCGGCCGGGCCAGCAGATCCACGTCGTGCCGCGCCTGGTGGTCGAGCACGGCTCGCCCCTCGCCGACCGGCAGCGCGATCGGGACGATTTGCCGGTCGCCCCGGCCGGCATCGGCCGGCGCCTCGTCGGTCGCGAGGGCCGGGGCGATCCGGTCGATCTGGATGCGCACCGAGGCCAGCCCGAGGTCATCGGTCGCGGTCAGGCTGAGGGGGATCGTCGCCACCGGGGTGACCCGCGCTCCCACGCCGAGCGCCCGCAGCGTGACCCGGGGCTCCCGGTCGCGGAGCAACGCGATCGAGAGGAACGCGGGCCGCGATTCGAGGCCCGTCGTCTCGGAGGTCAGGCGGAGCTCCAGGGTGGTCGCCTCCTCCAGGGTCCAGCGGGTCTCGAAGGTCCGCTCGTCGATCCGAGAGGGGGAAGGGACCGCGCCGGGCTGGGCATCGATCCGGAGCCCGGCGAGCGGTTCCGACCCGGTCAGGGTCAGCTCGATCTCGGTGTCGGGCAGGACGGTGAGGAGCTGCCTCGGATCGTCGATCGTGCGGAATGAGCCGTCGGTCGTGCCCGGTTCGCGGACCCGAAGGCGGATCGAGGCGAGGTCCGGGCGATCGACGCGTTCGATCTCGACCGGCCCAAGCCAGTCGTCTCCCCCCCGCAGGGTGAAGGAAGACGATTCGGCCGACGCGGGGAGCTCGAAGCGGAACCGCGACGGCTCGACCGCGGTCATGACCCCGTCGCGGCCCCTGGACCCGTCGATCCTTTCGCGAATGAATACGCGTTCGGGCGCCCGGGGCGATTGCAGGACGGAGCGGAGGAGCAGGGGGCTTCCGCGCCCCGGGACATTCCAGCGGTCGCCCACGGGGACGAGCTCGGGGAGGTCTGATCTCGCCTCGACGACGAAGGGTTCGTCCCTCGGGGCGATCAAGCGGCCCTGGTCGCCGAGGCCCACGATACTCAGGTAGGTCCGCTGCGGCCATCGCTCCGAGGAGCCGAAGAGCCAGCGATCGACGCTCAATCGCGCGGCGTCGGGCGCCAGGGAGGCGAAGGTGACCGGGACGAGCAGGCAGCCCACCAGGGCGGCCAGGCGAGCCGCGGTCCGCCCCCGGTTCCAGAGCAGGTGCCAGTCGGACGCGGCCAGCGCCTCGCTCGCGCGACGGACCGCCAGGCGGACCATCGCGGGCGAGGCCGAATCGTGCGGGTCGCCCAGCAAGGCCGGGAGCTGCAGGATGTCGGACACGAGCTGCCCGGTCCCGGGGCGGAAGCGATCGACGGTCATCGCGAGGGAGAGGTCGTCGAGTCGGGAGGCACGCCACCGCCGCCACGCCCGCCAGCCCAGCCCGAGCGCGGCGAGGGGAACGATCGCTCGGATCAGGATCAATCGGGTGGCGGTGCCGAGCCGCCATTGCCAGTCGACGAGCACGAGCAGGCCGGCGATCACGGTCAGGATGAGGGCGGCGTCGACGACCGATTCCAGGGCCGACTGCGAGGCCAGCCGCCGACGAAGCCTCGCGAGCCGATGGCGCAGGCGCAGCCTCTCCCGTTCCAGCGAGTCGAGATCCGGAAGCTCGTCGGTCGCAATCGTCACGATCAGGAGTCCTTCGGGGCGGAACGACGGGGAGGGGGCGCAGGCCGAGGATTGCGGATCAGATCATGCGGACAAGTTTGCGGAGAATCCACTCGCCGGTCAGTGCGATCATGAGCAGGGCGGCCAGCAGCGGGGCGTTCCAGAGTTCCTGGCGCGTCTCCATCGTGCGGGTCACCTCCCGCATGGCGACGAGTTCATCAAGACGATCCACGTCGGTCAGGTCGAGCACCCGGCCGCCGGTCAGGCGGGCCAGGTCGTCGAGCAAGGGCCGGTTGAGGCTCGGCTCGTCCACCTCGCGTCGCGGCGGGTCGACCCGGAACGTGGTGGTCGAGACCCGGACGCCCGAGCCCGGGTCGACGGTGGTCGCCGGGACGATCCGCAGGGTGTAGGCCCCCGCGCGGTCGGCGGGGAACGTGGCGGCGAGCGCGGCCGGATCGCTCGGATCGCGGTCGAAGCGGATCGGCTCGGGAGGCTCGCCGGCACGTTCCAGCTCGGCGATCAGGTCGGCCCCCGCGACGACGGCCGATTCGTCGGTGAACCGGACCTGCACGTCGACCGAATCGCCGACCCGGTAGCCCTCCCGGCTCAGTGCCACCTGGAACGGGAACCGCCCGCCGAGCGCCTTGTTCCGGCCGACGCGGTCGATCAGGCGGGCCCAGAACCCATCGAAGTAATCCTCGGAGAGGTAACGCCAGCGATAGGTGCTGTCGAAGCCCAGGAAGACCGTACGGCCCGGCCCGTAGAACTGCGAGGCGAGCAGGACGTGCCGTCCGTACTGGTTCTGCATCCTCGGGTCGCCGTGGCGGGCGAGCACCGTGGCCCCGGGGCGGGCCCGGGTCACGGGGAAGCTCCAGTACATCCCCGGCAGGCTGCTGAGGATCGCCCGGTTGCGGATCGGGTCGGGGTGGAAGGTGAAGATCGGGTCGGCCCGGCCTTCGCCCGTCAGATCCAGGACATAGGTGTTCGCCGAGCTGAGCCGGACCTCGGCCTCGGTCCGATACAGCCCCGGGTCGCGGACCACCGGCAGGATGCGCGTCCAGGAGTCGGCCGGGAGCCCGCTCGCGTCCTCATCGAAGAGCTGTTGCGAATACAACTCTCCCGCCACGAAGATCAGGCCGCCGGCATCCTTGCCCACGAAATCGACGATCAGTTCCTCCCATTCGGGCCCGAGGGCGGCCATGTCGGGGTCGACGAGCACCAGTGCGTCGTAGGCGGACAGTTCCTCTCGCGAGTTCGGCAGGCGGGGGATCGGCCGATCGCCGACCTGGCGGTAGCCCTCGTCGGCATGCTGCAGCCAGGCCACGAACTCGACCTGGGCGTCGCGTTGCATCGCGTTGCGCAGAAACTGGATCTCGGGCGATGGCCCGCCGGCGATCAGGAGCACGCGGATCTGCTGCCGGACCACCCGGATGGCCGACACCGCGTCGTTGTCGTCGAGGGTCAGCTCCGGCCCGGCGTCCTCGATCTGGGCCCGAAACTCATAGGTGCCGACCACGCCGGGCGTGACCCGGAACTGCTCCCTCGTGAATTGGCCATCCTCGCCGAGCGCGACGCGACGCTCCTCGACCACCTCCCAGTCGCCCTGGTTGATCCGCCGTTCGAGCCGAAGGGTGGCCTCGGCCTCCCGGAAGCCCTGGGCATCGATCACGGCGGCCAGGGTCATCGGGTCTCGGACGAAGGCGACGGGGCTGGTCTCCAGCTCGGCCAGGCGGACGTTCCGCGGGCCTTCCTCGGAACCGACCGCGATCGGGAAAATCGGGATCGTCTGATTCGATGCCGCTTCGGCCGCCCGCAACGGGTCCTCGCCCGCATTCGATCGGCCATCGCTGATCAGCACCACCCCCGCCACGGGCCGGCCCCGATGGCTCGCCAGGACGCCCCGCACCGCGTCTCCCAGCGGGGAGACGGCGCGATCGGCCTCGATCTCATCGATGGAGATGGGTGTGTTTCGCGCGTCGGGTCCGCCCTGGGTGGCCGACTCCAGCGTGTCGAGCGAGACCGATCGGCCCCGGCCCAGCCGTTCGAGCTGGGGGGGCAATGCCCTGCGCACGAGGTCGATTCGCGGGGTCTCCCGCAACCGATCGGCGGCGGACTTGCCGTCCTGCGGGGCGATGCCCAGCGACGACGACACGGCCGTCGCCCGCGCCTCGTCGGTATAGGGGTCGGAGAAACACATGCTTTCCGAATCATCCACGATCATCAGCAGATGTGACGGGAGCGTCTCGCGTCGGCTGGTGACCAGGATCGGCTCGGTCAGCATGACCACCACGGCCAGCAGGGCCAGGGTGCGCAGGCCGACGATGAGGGCGCGCCGCGGCCGGGTCAGGTCGCTTCGCTCGCGCCGGGCGAGCACCCAGAGCATCGTCACGATCGCCAGCAGCGCCAGGGCCAGGACCACAAGGCCCCCACCCCCCGGCATCGCCGAAAGTTCCACCCGCGCATCGCCGACCACCTCGGCCCCCGGCGAGGTCTCGATGCCCAACAGTTGCTGCCAGAGGCTGCGGTTCATGGTGGCGTCGGATCAAAGAGGATCGGATGAGACCAAAACGAATTTCAACGTGAGCGGCCGATCCAGGCCGTGAGCATCGGCTCGGCGATCATCAGGGCCAGCAACCCCCAGGCGAGGGCTCGCCAGAGCTCCCGGCCGGTCGGGGTCGAGAGGGCATCGGTCCCGCTGCGGGCCGAGGCCACCTCGACCGTCAGGGGCCGGAGCAGTTCCGTCAGCTCGTCGCGGCCGATCCGGCCCAGCTCGCTCTCGCGTGGGTCGGGGTTCGCGGCCGAGAGGTCGTCCTGCACGCCGATCGGCCCCTCGTCCCAGGTGATCCGGTAGAGGCCCGCGCGGCGGGTGTCGGGGACATTGATGACCAGCGACGTGCCGGGATCATCCTCCGTGGATGCGTTCCGCGGGACGGCCGACAACGCCCTCGGCTCGGCGTCGTTGGGCGGGAAGAGGCGGATGTCGGTCGGCTCCTGGTTGGTCTCGACCACCTTCCGGATCGGCTCGCCCGCCGTCACGATGTTCGCCAGCGGGGTGGCCCGCGCCGTGCCCCGCACGGCCTCGCGGATGGCCAGCACGAAGCTCGGCTCGACCGGCCAGTCGTTGCCGTCGCGGTCGGCCGTGGTCGTCCAGAGCAGGACTCGCCCCTCGCCGACGACCCGCTCGATGACCGCGGGCGATCGCGCGGGGTCGTTCCAGCGGGCGAGCACGCGGACGTCACCCTCGCCGTCGCCGGCCACCTCCTCGACCGTCATGACCTGACGGACCGCGACCCGCTCCAGGGCCGAGGCCCGGAGCCCCAGCAGGGGCTCGAGCGGAGACGGCCGGACCGGCTCGATGACGATCCCCCGGATCTCCTGATCGACCATCGCCTGCATGCGGGCCGGCAAGAGGCGGACTCCATCGCGATCGAGCAGGTCGTGATACGCCCCCACGTCCATGCGGGCGCCGGCGAAGATCAGCAGGCCCATGCCGTCGCGGACCAGCCGAATCAGCCGGTCCGCCTGCTCGGGGGTGGGGGCGGCGACGTTCGCGAGAATGAGCACATCGGGATCCGCCAGCCGGTTCGAGAGGAAATCCTCCTCCAGGACCACCTCGACCTGCCAGGCGTCTGCCTCGCCCACCCCGATCGAGAGGGGAGCGGCCAGGTATCCGACCTCGCCGCCGAAGGGCTCCGACGAGGGTTCGCCGTCGACCAGGCGGATCCGGAGCGATTCCTTCACCTCCACCGCGGCCCAGCGGCGGTTGTCGCCGGGCAGGGGGTCCTCGGGCAATTCGAGGGACAGGTCGTGCGGGCCGGGGCCGGCGAATCGCACCGTGATCGGCACGCGGGCGACCGACCCGGGGGCGATCTCCGGCAGGGGGAGGTCGGTCGGGGCGTCATCGACGTGGAGGATGGCCGATCCTCCCGTGATGGCTCGGGGCGAGTCGTTCCGGATCGTCGCCTCCCAGCGGCTCTCGGCGTCGGCGAGGATCGTGCGGTCGAGCGGTTCCAGGGCCTCCACCGCGAGGTTCCCCGCGCGATCGCCGTCGTCCCCCACGTCCACGATCCGGACGCTCAGCCCGCGTTCCTGCCATTGCCGGGCGATCGGCCCGACCCCGTCGTCCCAGCCGGAGCGTCGGAGGTCGGTGACGATCGTCAGTTGCCGCGTCGGGAAGGCGCACGATTCCAGGACCCCATCGAGGGCCTCGAACACCGAAGGCCAGGCGGCGTGCGTCTCGGTCGGGGAGAGCCCCAGGGCCGCGCCCGCCAGCTCGTCCTGGCGGCTGCCCTCGACTTCGAGCAGGACGGGTGCCGAGGGCATCGAGGTCGTCACCAGCGAGCAGCGGTCCTGCGGGTTCGCCTGGGCGAGCAGCGCCGCGGCCAGTTCCCGGGCCTGGTGGAAGGCCGGCGGGCCGTCGCCGGTATATCCCATGCTCAGCGAATCATCGACCAGCACGATCCGGCTCGTCCGGCTTCCCGGGCCGGCCCAACCCTCCAGCCCCGTCGGGTCGAGGATCGGCCGGGCGAGCATGAGGAAGAGGAGGATCGGCAAGGCGATGCGCAGGAGCAAGAGCAACCACTGTTCGACCTGGAGCCGGCGGCGGTTGCGTCGGACCGTCAGCTTGAGCAGGCGCATCGGCGCCCATTCCACGCGGCGGAACCGTCGGCGGTTCAGCAGGTGGATGATGAGCGGCACGGCGCCCAGCAGGGTTCCCCAGAGGAGCAGGGGGGTGAGGAAGGTCATCATGGGTCAGGCCCGCCCGCCTTGTCGGGCCGCTCGATCGGCGTCGAGCCGCGAGTGGAGGAAGACGCTCAGGGCGTCGGCCAGCGGCTCGTCGGTCACGAACCGCACGTGGTCGTAGCCCCGCTGGCCGCACTCGCGGCGGACGTTCTCCAGGAACTCCTCCATCGCCTTGCGGTACTCGCGGCGGAAGGCCCAGGGCTCGGCGAACAGTTCTTCATCCCCCTCGATGTCTTTGAAGATCGTCGGCCCGTCGAATGGGAGTTCCAGCTCGTCGCGGTCGAGGATCTGGAGGATGAGCGCCTCGTGCCCCTGGAACCGCAGGCGGTTGAGGCTGTCGTAGAGCGGCTCGGGATCGGTGAACATGTCGGAGACCACCACCACGACGCTCCGCCGTTTGAGCTGCCCGGCGAGCGACCGGAGCAGGCCGCCGAGGTCGGTCGTCCGGCCCGGGGCGCAGCGCTCGAGCTGGGCCGTCATCGCGACGATCTGCGCCTGGGTGGCGTTCGGCGGCAGGGCCTCGGTCGCCTCCTCGTCGAACAGGACCAGGCCGACCGGGTCTTGCTGCCTGACCAGCAGCAGGGCGAGCGAGACGACCAGGGTGGCGGCGTAGTCGAACTTCGAGAGGGCCGCGCGGGTCCCCTTGTACGCCATCGAGGCGCTGGCATCGACGACGAAGGTCACGCGGACGTTGCTCTCCTGCTCGTATTGCTTGATGTAGTGCCGATCCGATCGCGCGAACACGCGCCAGTCGAGCCGCCGCAGGTCCTCGCCGGGCGAGTATTCGCGGTACGAGGCGAACTCGATGTTGAAGCCGAGGAACGGGCTGCGGTGCTGGCCGCTGATCGCCCCCTCGGCCAGGCGACGGGAGCGGAGCGTCAGGTCGGCGATCCGGGCGATCGCGTCAGGATCGGAATACGTCCGCGACGGCGTCATCGGCGGCCCCCTTGCGGATCGGGATGTCGTCCAGGAGGCGCCGGATGATCGAGTCGCTCGACTCGCCGGCCGCCTGGGCGTTGTAGTTGATGACGACGCGGTGGCGGAGGACCGGCCGGGCGACCTCCTTGATGTCCTCGGCGGCCACGCTCGGCCGGCCCGCCAGGGCGGCGCGGGCCTTGGCCGCCAGGATCAGGGCCTGGCCGGCCCGAGGGCCGGCCCCCCAGGCGACCCAGTCGCCGATGTACGACGGCCCGCCGTGCTCGGGGCCCCGGGTCGCCCGAACCAGATCCATGGCGTAATCGATGCAGAGGTCCGACACCGGCACCCGCCGCACGAGCTTCTGCAGGGCGGCGATCCGCTCGCCGGCGATGATCGGCACGATCTCCTGCCGGTCGGCCCCGGTGGTCACGCGGTAGATCCTGCGCTCCTCGTCGGGGGTGGGATACTCGATGAAGATCTTGAACAGGAAGCGGTCGAGCTGGGCCTCGGGCAGGGGGTAGGTCCCTTCCTGCTCGATCGGGTTCTGCGTGGCCAGCACGAAGAACGGGTCGGGCAGGCCGTGGCGGTGCCCCCCGGCCGTGACCTGGCGTTCCTGCATCGCTTCGAGCAGCGCGGCCTGGGTCTTGGGGGGGGTGCGGTTGATCTCGTCGGCGAGGATCAGGTTGGCGAAGATCGGGCCGGGGACGAAGCGGAGTTCGCGGGCCCCGCTGTTGCGGTCCTCGTACAGGACCTCGGTGCCGGTGATGTCCGACGGCATCAGGTCGGGGGTGAACTGGATGCGGTTGAAGTCGAGCGAGAGCGATTGCGCCAGGCTCTGCACCATCAGGGTCTTCGCCAGGCCGGGCACGCCTTCGAGGATGCAATGCCCCCGGGCGAAGACGGCGATCAACAGTTGATCGACGACCTCATCCTGCCCGACGATCTGCCGGGACATCTGCTCCCGGATCTGCCGGTGGGCGGTTTGCAGCTCCTCCAGGCCGGCGAGGTCGAGGTCTTCGGTCGAGGTGCTCACGAGGCCGTCCCTTTCGTCGGAAATCCGATCCGTTCAACGCTGGAAGACAGGAAGATACTTGAACGGGAGTTGCAGGATGATGGCGGCGATCGAGGTGCCGTAGACCTCGCCGATGCCGTCGCCGTTCCACGAGCCGTCTTCGGCCTGGAGGCCCATCAGGTGGTCGCGCGTCTCGGGGAAATACTCGTCCCAGTACTCGTCGCCGGCCATGTAGAACGCCTGGGCGGCGTAGAGGTGGGCGTAATAGGTGTGCCCTCCTCCTTTATGCCAGGCGTCGGTGGCCTGGAACGCGTCCCAAACATATTTCAGGCAATCGGTGGCGATCGGGCTGTCGAACTGGCCCGAGTTGTACAGGGTGGCCACCGCCGCGGCCGAGATCGGCAGGCGGGGGCCGCCCCCCGAGCCGAGCGAGTAGGCGATGCCCCCCTCCGGCGTCCGGCACTTCTCCAGGTAGTTGCCCGCCTCCTCGATCACCGCCGGAGGCACGAGGAACCCGGCGTTGTGCGCCGCCCGGAGGGCCTGGACCTGGGTGACGGTCACGGAGCCCTCGTCGCCGGTGCCGGGGACGTAGGTCCAGCCGCCGTGGATGCTCTGCCCCCGGGCGGTCAGGATCACCGCCTTGCGGATCGCCTCGCGGACCTCGCGGCGGAGCGATTCCTTGGTAATCATCCCATAAACCGACGCCAGGAACATCAACGCGAAGCCGTGCCCGTGCATCGGCTGGCCGTTGTCCTGGCTCGGCCCGGTCAGGAGGCCCGAGGGGGTGGAGCAGCGCACGAGGAACTCGACCGCCCCTTGCACGTGCTTGGCGTACGGGCCCCGCGTCGGCGAGTCGCCGTGCGCCAGGAAGGCCGTCCCCGCCAGGCCGGTCATGGCCACCGGGTACGCCTGGCCGCCGCCGATGATCCACGAGCCGTCGTCGGCCTGGGTGTTGGCCAGGTAATCGGTGCCCCGTTCGATGGCGCGCAGGATCTCGGGCGTCAGGTGCTCGGGCAGGACCTGGCCGCGGTCCTGGCCGTGGGCCTGCGGTCGTGCCAGGCCGGCCGCGGCCAGGCCCGCCAGGCACCGGCCGAGGAAGGCCCGGCGATCCGGGGCGTGTTGAACGGGGAGGCGGTGCCCATGCCGCGGTCGCTGGTTCATGGGGTGCCGGCCCCCTCGTCCGGGGTCGGTCGGAGCTGGAACCGGACGAGCACCTCGACCCGCACGGGGATCTCCTGTAAGCGGGTCGATTCCAGCCGCCCGGCCTGCGGCGGTTCCTCGTTCGGCATCACCACGCGGGGGACGTTGGCGACGGGGTCGCCCGGCCTGGAAACCTCCTGGATGGCGACGATCGGACCCAGCTCCGCCCCGCTCAGGCGGGCGAGGCGATCGGCCCGGCTCCGGGCGTCGGCCACGGCGGCCTCGTACGCCTGGTCCTCGACCGCGCCGAAGTCCTCGACGATGAACCGGACGAGATTCAGGTCGATCCCCCGGCCGCTATATTGATACGGGTTCACGCCCGGCGGGGGGCCGACCGTCCCTCCGGCATCCTGCGCCACGTCGAGCAAGCGGGCGACGAGCTGCAACAGTTCCTCCTCGTCGCGTCCTTCGATCCCGGAGCAGCGGACGACGAGCTTCCGGGAGAGCTGCACCTCGGGCTTGGCGCTCAGGGTCGCCCGGGGGTCGATCCCGCCGTACTGGTTCGGCGTCGGCCCCTTCTGGTCGACGAGCAACCCGCGCTCCTCGATGGCGACCTGGTCGAGCTTCAGGTTCTCGAACGCCTCCTCGATCCTCGCCTTGGCGTCCCGGTATTTGACGATCGCGTCGGCGGTCAGCTCCGAGGCCGAGGAGACCTGCAGGTCGATCTCCATCAGGTCGGGCCGGGCGTAGGTGGTCGCCTTGCCCGAGACGGTGATCCCCTCGATGTTCTCGGCCGCCTGGGTGCTCGGCGTCGTCACCACCTGGCCGAGGGCGTCGCGAGTCGCCGGCATCCCCGCGCCGAGGACGAGGAGGATCCCGGCCGTCACGGCCGATCGCGTTGTCCGCATCTCACTGCTCTCCTTCGTCGGTCGTGGTCCGCGAGTCGTCGTTTGCGTTGTCGTCGTCGCGGTTCGAGTCGAGATCTCCCCGCCCGGGGCGACGCTCGTAGGCCGTGATCGTCCGGTTCGAGACCGCGATCAGCCAGCGGTCGGTCAGCAGGAGGTCGCCGCCGATCGCCCCGGTGTCCGCTCCCCGGACGATGCGCCGCACGCGGCCGGTCTGCGGGTCCAGCTCGAAGATCCCCCGGGGGGTCAGGTGCCAGATGCCGTCGTCCCGGAGGATCGGCCGGCCGTCGTAGCTACCACCGGGCAGGCGGACCGACCACCGGAGATCCTGAGAATCCGCGTCGAGCGCATCGACCTCCGGCCCGCCGAGGATGATCAGGTTGCCCACCGCCCCGAGTAATCGGGCCGACTTGGCCATCGGTCGATCCCAGCGCAGGGTCATCCGGTCCGGGTCGATGGCCACGATCCGGGCCGACTTCGCCCCCTTGACCACGAGGGCCCCGCCCACTTCGACCGGGCGGCCTGCGACGGTTTCCGGGTCGGGCACGCGATTCGAAGACACGAAGACCCGGCCGCCCGATCCCGAGACCGGCTCGGTCTCATACGCATAGCCCCAGGCCAGCTCCCCGGTCTCGGCGTCGAGCCGCGCGACGACGCCCGCGTGCGAGTCGAGGAAGACCGCCCCCCCGCGGCGCACGAGCTGCGGCTGGGCCTCCTGGAACGGCATGCCGTAATACATCCGCTGCTGGTCCTGCCGGAGCGTGCCGACCTCGGTCTTCCAGAGGATCGCGCCGCTCGCCGCCTCGATCGCCAGCACGAAGAGCCCCGGCCCCTGCTGCGGCTGCTGGTTCATCGCCGACCTGGCGACGACGAACACCCAATCGCCGGCGGGCAGGGGGGGGCCGATCGGTTCGAGCCCGCTCATCTCCGGCTGATCGGACGCTTGCCAGGCCACCTCTCCCGAGTCCGCTCGGCGGCAAACCAGGCGGAACGGCGCATTGTAGCTCTGGTCGCGCAGATCCCGTTCCAGGCAGAGCAACCGATCCCCCGCCACGGCCACCAGGTAGCGCGTCGGGTCGAGCATCCGGCTCTGATTCTGCGAGAGGGCCGTGTTCAGGTCGTGGAACGGCGCCGTCCGCCAGAGCAGCTTGCCGGTCGTCAAATCGACCGCGAAGACATAACCGAGGTAATTCACGAACAGCCGGGTCTCGTCCGTCGCCGTGCCCGGGACGACGCGGCTGAACGGGTTGGCCTGCCACTGCTGCTCTTCCTGCTCCGACATCCCGGCGACGACCGAGTCGCCGAACCGGATCTGCCAGGCCGCCTCTGCCGCCTCCCCCAGCACCGGGGCGGCCTGATCGGCTGCGGTGGAGGGCGGGCGTTCCGAGGCTCCCCCCCCCGCCTCCGAGGTGGCCCGATCGAGGAAGGCGATGGGATCGACGCTCGATCCGCCGATGACGACCTCCTCGCCGGCGTACCGCCCCCGGATCTCCTGTCGCAGCTCGTCCACCTCCGAGGCCCGGCCGGCCCGGTGCAGGGCCAAGGCCGCCTTCACGGCGACCTGGGCCGGCGGCAGGTCCGAATCAGGGTACTCGCGGAGGATGGCCAGCCAGCACTCGGCCGCCTGGTCGAACCGCCCTTGCTCGAAGCGGAGGTCGCCCAGCCGGTCGGCGGCATCGTCCCCGCTCGAGGTGAGGAAGTACGCGGCGAAGAGCCGTTCGAGGGTCTCCTGCTCCGCCTCGCCGGCGGCCCGGTCGAGCAATTGCCGGGCCTCGGCGTCGGCGAACAGGCGGTAGGCCTCGCGCCCCTCGGGGGGGAGGCCCGCCAGCACGCCTCGCCTGCGTTCCGAGACCCGGGTGATGAACCCGTCGTCGCGATCGACGAACCGCGCGTTCTGGTCGTCGGGGATGCCGTCGATCGCCTTGAAGGCCCGCTCCCAGGCCGACCGGCGGGCGAACCGCTCGAAGTCCTCGAACGCCTCCTTCACCTCGGTCGAGGCCGGCGGGAGCTGGATCGGCCGCCCCGGCTCCTCGTTCGAGGACCGCGCAACCGCCACGTCCATCACGGGGACGGGCATGGGCATGACCTGGCCGATTGCCCGCTCCGGGCCGAACCCAAGCCCCGAGGTGAGCACCCCTGCCATTGCCAAAGCCAAGGCCCGGGCGGGGCGTCGGGCCGTCATCCCGATTCGGAAGCGATCGACCGTCCGAGGCCAACGGAGCCGGAGTCGTCGAATCACGAGGCTTCCCCAGATGGACACACACTCATGAAGGCTCAAGACATGCCTGTTGTATCGAGGTCGCCCCGGGGGGAGCAAGTGAATTCTTTCGGATTTCCTTGCACGCATGGTCGGGGGGGATCGCCCTCGCCCGCGTCCGAAATCGACGAGGCGGCTCACCGCTCGACCCGATCGACCCCACCTCGTATGATCGCCCCGAGCCGATCCGAGCCGGCCCCCGAACGTCGATCGCCAGGCCCTTCGAGGGAATTCGCCCGATGAAAATCGCCCGAGTCGATTCGTTCTCCGTCGAGGTGCCGCAGAAGCCGCCGATCGCCCCCTATCACAGCCGGTACCGGGGGGCGTCGTCCACCTTCTCCATCCTGATCCGCCTGGAGACCGACACCGGGCTCGAAGGCTGGGGAGAAACCCCCCAGGTCTACCTCGGCACCCCGCTCACCGGGCGGGAGGCCGAGGGGCTGCGCCCGATGCTGCTGGGGATGGACCCCACGAACCTCATGGCGGTGTACGAGGATCTCCAGTTCGACCACATCTATATCCAGAGCGCCGTCGAGATGGCCCTCTGGGACCTGACCGGGAAGATCTACGCCTTGCCCCTGTTCCGCCTGCTCGGCGGCCCGTACCGCCGCGAGGTCGAGCTGGCCGCCTGCATGGGGATCCAGTCGTACGAGCGCGCCGGCGAGATCGCGAAGCTCTACGTCGAGATGGGCTTCTCGACCCTCAAGACCAAGGCCGGACGCGACCCCGAGGAAGACCTGGCGATGGTCCGCGGCATCCGAGACGCCGTCGGCGACCGCCTGGAGCTGCGGATCGACCCCAATACCGGCTACTCCCCCGAGGTCTGCGAGCAGCTCGCGAAGGACCTCGAACCGTACCGCCTCCAGTACTTCGAGCAGCCGATGCCCGAGGACCTGATCGACGACTCGGCCCGCATCCGGGGGCTGACCTCGACCCCCTTGGCCCTGAACGAGTCGGTCACGACCCTGGCCCGCGTGCGTACGATCCTCGACAAACAGGCGGCCGACGTGCTCCTGCCCGACACCTATCAGTGCGGCGGCATCTGGGCCACGAAGCTCGTGGCCGAGGTGGCCGCGTCGGCCGGGGTGCCTTGCGTCGTCCACTGCTCGCACGACCTCGGGCCGAAGACCGCCGCCATGCTCCACCTGGCCGCCAGCACGCCGAACTTCCCGATGGCGAACGATTGCACCTATTACGGGCTGATCGACGACGTCATCACCCACCCGTTCGCCATCGAGTCGGGCCGGATGAAGGTCCCCGAGGCGCCGGGCCTCGGCATCGAGGTCGATCCGGAGAAGGTCCGGAAGTACCAGATCGACGCCTCCTCGTCCTGACCGGCCCGGGCCTGGCCGACGCGCGGTTGTCGCCGGGCGGCCGGCTTCGCTAGAATCGCCCCAAACCGGACCCGGCCGTGTTGAAACGCGGTTGCTCATCGGCCGCGATCCGTCCGCGCGCTGATCCCCGTTTTTTGGTTGAGGTTCTGCCCCCGATGTCCACCGTCGAACTATTGAAGACCCCCCTGTACGACTGGCACAAGGCCCATGGCGGCCGGCTGGTCGAGTTCGGCGGCTGGGCGATGCCGGTCCAGTACTCCAGCATCGCCGAGGAGCACCAGGCCGTGCGCCGGCACGTCGGCCTGTTCGACATCAGCCACATGGGCCGCCTCCGCTTCGACGGCCCCGACGCCCTGGCCTGGCTCCAGCGCGTGACGACCAACGACGCGGCCCGCCTCGCCCCCGGCCGCATCCAGTACAGCCTCGTCTGCGACGACGAGGGGGGGATCCTCGACGACGTCCTCGTCTACCACCTGACCGAAGGGGACGCCTACGGCCTCGTCTGCAACGCCTCGAACCGCCTCCGCGTGGTCGAGCAGTTCGAGCAGCACCGCGGCTCGTTCGATGCGACCATGGCCGACTCGACCCTCGACACCGCCATGATCGCCATCCAGGGCCCGGCCGCCCTGCCGACCCTCCAGGAGGTGTTCGAGGGCCCCCGCCTCTCGGACCAGGCGTACTACAGCCACACCCCCGGCCAGGTGCTCGGCACCGGCGCCTCGGTCAGCCGGACCGGCTACACCGGCGAGGACGGCTTCGAGCTGATCGTCCACCGCGACGTGGCCGAGGCCGTCTGGCTCGAACTGCTCGAACGCGGCCTCAATCGCGGCATCCGCCCCTGCGGCCTCGGCGCCCGGGACACCCTCCGCTTCGAGGCCGCCATGCCCCTCTACGGCCACGAGCTGAGCGAGTCGGTCAATCCCTTCGCCGCCGGCCTCGCCCCGTTCGTGAAGCTCGACAAGGGAGACTTCGTCGGCCGAGACGCCCTCGCCCGCCTCAAGGGCGACCCCGGCTCCGCCCGGATCGGACTGAAGCTCCCCGGCCGCCGGATCGCCCGCCAGGGCTGCGGGGTCCTGCAGGGCGACACCCTGATCGGCACCGTCACCTCCGGGACGTTCGCCCCGACCTTGCAGCAGAGCCTCGCCATGGCGATCGTCACCCCCGAGGCCCCTCCGATCGGCACCGCGCTTGCGGTCGAGATCCGCGGCAATCGCGAGCCGGCCGAGGTCGTTCAACTGCCCTTCTACCACCGCCCCCGATCCTGACGGAGGTCTTGCGTCCAGGGAGCCTCCCCTCTCCCCCTCCTTGGGTGAAAGCGAGGCAAACTCCAACCCTCGCCCCCGCCGGGGGAGAGGGTGGCCGCCAGGCCGGGTGAGGGGGAGCCTGGCCGACTCTCCAGGCCTTGCGAGCCCGCCGGGGCCCCCACACTCCGGCCCTTTCCCCAGCATCGGGGGAGAGGATGCCCGCCAGGGCCGGGCGAGGGGGCCGCGACCTCCTCGCTGACCTCCACCGGTCTCGTCCCGACGAGATCCTGACGATTTCCCTCAATTTCCCCCGGCTCGACTCAACCCGACCGCCGTCCGCCTCCCATCACGAAAAAAAAAAGGAGTCCCGACGATCATGGACCCGAAGACGCTCAAGTACGCCCCGACTCACGAATGGGTCTCGATCGACGGCGACGTGGCGACCGTCGGCCTCTCGACCTTCGCCGTCGAGCAGCTCACCGACCTCATCATGATCGACCTCTCCAAGGCCACCCCCGGCGCCACCCTCGCCGCCGGCGACTCCTTCGGCGAGGTCGAGAGCGTCAAGTCCGTCAACGACCTCTACGCCCCCCTCTCCGGCGAGGTCATCGAGGTCAACGGCTCGGTCGCCGACGACGTGAACCAGATCGCCCAGGACCCCCTCGGCTCCGGCTGGATCCTCAAGCTCCGCCCCTCCAATCCCGACGCCGAGCTCGCCAAGCTCCTCGACCACGACGCCTACCAGAAGAAGGTCGCCGAGGAGCACTGATCGGCGACCGTGGGCGCATTCCTCGGGATCGACCTTCCTCGAACTCAGGACGCATCCGAAGATGACGACGCCCCGAGGAGTGCCCTTCCCCAGGGCCTGGCCGTCGATCGAGCTGCCGGGCTACCGCGACCATCCCGAACTGGCGACCTACTCGTTCTTCGCGTACGAGTCGCTGCCCCCCGTGCCGTCCGAGCACTTCCGAGGCGACTTCGCGTGGCTCAAGGGCCAGCCGATCCATGACCCCCCGGCGGCCCGGTGGGCGGAGGACGCCTCGACCCGATTGGCCGCGCTCGCCGGCGAGGCCGAGGCGAAGGGCCTGACGATCCCCGGGCCGTTCCTGACCTTCATGGCGGACCCGGAGCTCGTCGGCCGGATCCGATCGTGCACCGACTGCTACTTCGAACTCCCCGATCGACTGTTGCGCCCCCCGTGGGACCCCAGGGCGGCGCTCGTCCACTTCCTTTCCGACTCGCAGGAATGCCTGCTCTGGTACCTCTACCTCGATCCGGACTCGGGGCCGGTGGTCCTCGCCTCCGCCGACATCTACGGCGATTTCTCCGAGCCGGCCCCGGAGGCCGACCCTCCGGAGACGCTTCACCACGACGAACCCGCTGACGCCGACTCGCCCTGGGACGAGGGCCCCTGGCTTTGCAGCACGTCGTTCGAAGAATTCCTCTACCGCTTCTGGATCGAGAACGAGATCTGGTATGCGATCTCCGACGACGAACGCCCGCTGACCGACGAGGAACGGGCGTATGCCGAGCACTACGCGACCTGAGCGGGGGAATCCTCGGCTTCGCCGCCCCGGTCGTTCGAGCCGTGTCCCCATCTCCCAGGGGGAGTGTCCCGGAAGTCGCCTCGTCGCCCGCATGCCCGTCCCGTAGAATAGGCGCCTACAATCACCCCGTGGGCCGGGCGATCGCGCGTCGGTCCTCGCGCCGCCCGATCCTCCGAACCCCATGGCAGGCAATGGCCTACATCCTGAACACGGACGAACAGACGCGGGAGATGCTTGAGACGATCGGCCTGGAGTCGCTCGACCAGTTGTTCGAGATGGTCCCGCCGGATGTCCGCCTCGATCGGCCGCTCGACGTGCCGCCGGCCCAGACCGAGATCGAGCTGACCCGGCACGTCGGCGGGCTGGCCGCGAAGAACGCGAGCATCGACGATCGACCCTGCTTCCTCGGCGGCGGCGCGTACGACCACTTCATCCCCGCCGTGGTCGACATGCTCGCCAGCCGGGGTGAATTCTACACCGCTTACACCCCCTATCAGGCCGAGGCCAGCCAGGGCACCCTGCAGGCGATCTTCGAGTATCAGACCCTCGTCGCCCAGCTCACCGGGCTGGATGTCTCGAACGCCAGCCTCTACGACGGCGGCTCGGCCGTGGCCGAAGGGGTGCTGATGGCCCTGGCCTCGGGCAACCGGCACGGCCGGGTCGTGGCCAGCGCGGCGGTCCACCCCGAATACCGCGCCGTCACCCGGACCTACCTCGAAAACCTCGACCCGGAACTCGTCACCGTCCCGGCCCGCAACGGCCGGACCTCGCTCGACGACCTGATCGCCGCGATCACCGACGACACCGCCGCCGTCATCCTCCAGCAGCCGAATTTCTTCGGCCAGCTCGAGGACATCGAGCCGCTCGTCGCCGCCGCCAAGGAACGGGGCGCGACGGTCATCGTCAGCGTCGACCCGATCGGCCTCGGCCTGCTCAAGCAGCCCGGGGCCTATGGCGCCGACATCGTCACGGCCGAAGGACAGCCGCTCGGCAATGCCCTCGTCTACGGCGGGCCGTACCTGGGGATGCTCGCCTGCCGCGAGTCGTACCTCCGCAAGATCCCCGGCCGCCTCGTCGGCCAGACGCTCGACCGCGACGGCCGCCGCTGCTTCGTCCTCACCCTGCAGACCCGCGAGCAGCACATCCGCCGCGAAAAAGCGACCTCGAATATCTGCACCAATCAAGGATTGATGGCCCTTCGCGCCAGCATCTACCTGGCCGTGATGGGGCCGACCGGTCTCCGAGACGCCGCCGAGCAATCGGCCCGCAAGGCCCACTACGCCGCCGATCGCCTGGCCGAGATCCCCGGCCTCTCCCTCCCTTTCGACGGCCCCTTCTTCAAGGAATTCGTCGTCCGATGCGAGGGGAAAGACCCGAATCGGGTCCTGGCCGAGGTCGGCCGCCTCGGCTTTCACGGCGGCATCGCGCTCGGCCGCTGGTATCCCGAGCTGGCCGACGCCATCCTCGTCGCCGTCACCGAGAAGCGGACCCGATCCGAGATCGACGCCCTCGCCGACGCCTACCGCGAGGCGCTGGCCGCCGTCTGAGTTCCGGGCATCGTGATTCGTGCGATTCGGGGTGGCCGGGGGCGTGTCGCCCCCACCGATCGGCCTCGCTTGCGAGCGACACGACCCGGCCCGCCCCGCCCCCTTGCCACCGTCCCCAGGGGCGCAGCGTCCGATCCGTCACGGCCCTCCCCCTCGTTCGGAGCCGAATCCCATGTCGACCCGCACCCGCCCGATGACGAGCGACGAGCTGCTCCGGTTCGACGACCCGTCGGTGCGGGTCGAGCTGGACCGCGGAGGCCTGATCGCCATGCCCTTACCCGGCGGTCGTCACGGCCGGATCGGCTCGAAGATCCTCCGGCGCGTCGGCAATTTTGTCGAGGACCACCGCCTCGGCGAAACCTACACCGCTGAGACCGGATTCCTCCTTCAGCGCGATCCCGACACGGTCCGCGGCGCCGATGTCGCCTTCGTCTCCCGAGCCCGCCTCGAACCCCTTGGAGACCCTGAAGGCCATCTTCCCCTCGCCCCCGATCTGGTGGTCGAGATCGTCTCCCCGAGCGACCGCCCCGGCCGGATCGCGTCGAAGCTGACCGAATGGCTTGACGTTGGGGCGCGGATGGTCTGGTGGGTGTACCCCGACCGCCGCGAGGTCGTCGAGCATCGCCCCGGCCTCGCCCCCCGGGCGATCACCGCGGCCGAGGATCTCGACGGCGGCGACGTCTTGCCCGGCTTCCGCGTCCGCCTGGCCGACCTGTTCGACGGAGGAGCCTGATCCCATGCGCAAACGCGACGCGGCCCGGCGCCACCGGCGAGCGGTCGTCATCATCGCCGCGATGGCCGGGGCCTTGCTCGTGCTGCTCGCCTCGGTCGTCCCCTGGGCCAGGACCCAGTACGACGCGAAGGGGATCGAGCCGTCCCCGGCCGTCGCGGCGATCTTCCGGATCAGCCAGGCCGTGACCGATCAATTGACGCTTGTCCTCTTGCTCGTGGCCGTGCTCGTCGGCCTGCTCTGGACCTCCTTCGGCCTGCTCGATCGCGCCTCGCGGTCGCGGGCCTGACGCCTTGGCAAGCTCCTTCGGCTCTTGGCCTGACCTCGACCAGCGGAACACCGGCATCAACCGCCCTGCACGCATTTCCTTTTTTCCTCGGATTGGCGACGACCCATGTTGAAAACCGACCTGCCCCCGCTCCTGTTCGAATCGTCTCGCCCCGGCCGTCGCGTGCGGATCGTCCCCCCCTCGGACGTGCCCGACCGGCCGATCGACGACCTGATCCCCGCCGAGCACCGCGCCGATGCCCCTCCTCCCCTGCCCGAACTGGGCGAGCTGGACGTCGTCCGCCACTACACGAACCTCTCGAAGTTCAACATGGCGATCGACGCCAACTTCTACCCCCTCGGGTCGTGTACGATGAAGTACAACCCGAAGCGGAACGAGCGGCTCGCCTCCCTCTCCGGCATGGCCGGCCTGCACCCGTACCAGGATGAATCCACGATTCAAGGCATGCTGCAGCTCCTGTTCGAGCTGCAGCACGACCTCGGCGAGATTGCCGGCCTGCCCGCCGTCAGCCTCCAGCCGGCCGCCGGGGCGCAGGGCGAGTTGACCGCCTTGATGGTCGCCGCCGCCGCCTTCCGCGACCGCGGCGAGCGCCGCACGACCGTCCTCGTCCCCGACAGTGCCCACGGCACCAACCCCGCCTCGGCCCAACTGGCCGGGTTCAAGGCGGTGACGGTCAAGAGCGACCCGCGCGGGCTCGTCGACCTCGACGACTTCAAGGCGAAGCTCACCGACGAGGTCGGCGTGTTCATGATCACCAACCCGAACACCGTCGGCCTGTTCGACGACCAGATCACCCGGATCGCCGAATTGCTCCACGAGCGCGGGGCCTTGCTCTACCTCGACGGGGCCAACATGAACGCCATCCTCGGCGTGGTCCGGCCGGGAGACATGGGGGTCGACCTCATGCACTACAACCCGCACAAGACCTTCTCCGGCCCCCACGGCGGCGGCGGCCCCGGCGCCGGGCCGATCGCCGTCCGAGACCACCTCGCCCCCTATCTCCCCGCCCCGACCGTCGCCCGACGCGACGACGGCACCTACTTCCTCGACCACGACCGCCCGAAGGCGATCGGCCGCGTCCGCTCCTTCTTCGGCAACGTCGGCGTCCTGGTCCGAGCTTACTGCTACATCCGTTCGCAAGGTCCCGAGGGGCTGAAGGCGGTCGCCCAGCACGCGGTCCTGAACGCCAATTACCTGCTCGCGAAGGTCAAGCACGCCTACCCCGTGCCGATGGGCGAGCGCTGCATGCACGAGTTCGTCGCCTCGGCCCGCTCGATGGCCCGCGACCGCGGCGTCCGCGCCATGGACATCGGCAAGCGCCTGATCGACTACGGCTTCCACGCCCCGACGGTCTACTTCCCCCTGATCGTCTCCGAGGCCCTGATGATCGAGCCGACCGAGACCGAGAGCAAAGAAACCCTCGACGCCTTCGCCCGGGCCCTGCTTTCCATCGCCGAGGAGGCCCCCGACCTGCTCCACGCCGCCCCCGTCACCACCCCCGTCAGCCGCCCCGACGAGGTCGCCGCCGCCAAGCGCCCGATCCTCCGCTGGTCTTCCGACACGCCCAGCCCTCCCTCGACTTCGGTTCCCCCCGTCCCCGCCGCCGACCGAGGGACGCTCGTCTCCCCCTCCTACTAAATCACTCGGACACAGAAGTCACGAACCGCCACCCCCGGGGTGATCTCCTCGCTCGTCGCCGCCGGGGTGGCTGGGCCTTCGGCCTTTCACCCTTCCTCTCGACGTTCGCCTGCATCCTTCTTCCTGCCCCCTGCCTCCTGCCTACCGCCCCCAAGGAGTCTCGCCCGATGCAATGCCGCGTCCTGCCCCACGAGGCAGGGGACGGGCCGTGGAACATGGCCGTCGATCACTGGATGCTGGACTCGGTGCTCGCCGACCCGGGCACGGCCATGCTCCGCACGTACGAATGGTCGGTGCCGACCCTGAGCCTCGGCTACTTCCAGCATCGGGCCGAGGCCGACGCCGACCCCCGATGGCAAGACGCCGCCCGGGTGCGTCGGGCGACCGGCGGCGGGGCCATCTGGCACGATCGTGAGCTGACCTATGCCCTGGTCCTGCCGGCCGATCACCCCCTGACACGCCGCTCGAAGGACCTCTATCGCGCGGTCCATCAGGCCATTGTTGGCGTGCTGGCCGAGCGGGGCATCCATGCCCGGCGTCGGGGGGAATCCGAGGCCCGCGTTGGCCGCGATCGCCCCTTGCTCTGCTTCCTCGACCGCGACGCCGAGGACCTCGTCGTGGGCGGTTCCAAGGTCCTGGGCAGCGCCCAGCGCCGCCGGTCGGGGGCCTTGCTGCAGCACGGCTCCCTCCTGCTCGAAACCTCCGGTCGCACCCCCGAGTTGCCCGGCCTGGCCGACCTCGCCCCCGGGGCGGCCGTCGAGGCCCCGGACGCCTGGGCCGGTTCGGTCCGGGATGTGCTATTGAAAGCGGTAGGGCTTGAGTCCGAGCCTCATGTGTTCATGCATGCTGAGCGGGCCGAGGCCGAGGCGATCGCCGCGGCGATCTACCGCTCGGCCGGTTGGACCGATCGCCGGTGATTGCCCGCGATTCCCGCGTGGAACCCTTGCAAAGGGCTCACGGACTGGTAAGCTCGACGTCGATAATGGACGTGATCTGTTCTCACACCCGTGGACCTGAACCGGCCTGCAAACCTTGCCTTGCGGCAGGACAGGTTACAATTCCTCCTGGAAAGGTCTTCCGGACGGAGCCACGTCGGGTGGGGGCCGGTTGGACCCACCGAGCGGTGTTTCGATTCATGTCCCACGCTCCGCTCTCGCCGCTATTACTTCCGTCTGCTTCCATTTCCTGGGACCGTCCGGGACGGCCGACGCGCACGCTTGGGGGCGTCTTCGTATGAGCGCGAAAGTCTCGCTGATCGTCGTTCAAGGCAAGCCCGAGGGGAAGGTCATTCCCCTGGCGACTCCCCTGTTCCGGATCGGACGGGGAGAGGGCTGCCACCTGCGCCCGAACAATGAACAGGTCAGCCGCAACCACGCCGAAATCGAGCAAACCGAGCAGGGTGTCGTCCTGCGCGACCTGGGCAGTCGCAACGGCACCTACCTGAACACCCAGCGGCTCGAGCCCAACAGCGAGCAGATCCTCAAGAACAAGGATCTCGTGCAGGTCGGCCCCTTGACCTTTGCCGTCTCCATCCAGGGTGCCGTCGCCGCCGCCTCAGCCGCCCCCACCGCCGCGCCCGACAAGTCCGACCGCGCGATGGCCAAGGCCGCCTCGCTCGACGAGCTGAGCAACGACGACATCGACTCCTGGCTCGTGACCGACAAGGACAGTGCCGCCCCCCCCGAACGCCCCTCCGGCGTCTACACGGGCGACACCATGACCTTCTCCTCCTTCCAGGAGGCCAGCAAGTCCGACCACCAGGTCCCCGCCGCCCCGGCCGAGCCCGAAGCCGCGGCCGCCCCCGAGGTCGAGCCCGAAGCCGCCGCCGAGCCCGAGCCCGAGGCCGAGGCCGAGGCCGAGCGTCAAGCCGCCTCGGCCGGGGAAGACGACCTCATCTACGACAAGCTCGACGACGAATACGACCCCGACGCCCCGCCCGAGGCCGAGGAATTCGTCGACGAGTCCAACCCCTTCTTCTCCGCCAAGAAAGAGGAGGAGGAACAGCCCGCCTCCGCCAAGAAGAAGGAAGAAATCGATTCCAGCCGCGCCGCCGAGGACATCCTCCGCAAGATGATGGAACGCCGACGCGCCTCCCGCTGATCGGTCGGGCCATCCGTCCCCGCCGGGCGGCCTCGTCGCCGGCCGCCCGGCGTCCCCTCGCCGGGTCCGGGATCGCGCCGCACGACGGATGAGCCACCGCCGCTCGGCGATCGCCCAGGCGGTGCTCACCCGGTGGCGGGGGCGTCCGTGTCCGCCCTGCCGGCAAGGCCGCCTCGCCGCCGCCCCGGACCTCGGCTCGGCCCCTCTCGGGGGGCAAGCCCAACCCAGGTGTCCTTGCCACCCACCGACCGGCCCATCCCCCGAGCGAGCGCCCTGCCCGTGACCCTCGATCCCGCGTTGCCGCCGAACCTCGCCCCCCTGTTCGATCGCCTGGAGGCGCGGGTCGTGGGGCAGCGTCCCTTGCTCGATCGCATGGTCATCGCCCTGCTGGCCGGCGGCCATGTCCTGATCGAGGGGGTCCCCGGCCTGGCCAAGACCCGGGCCGTCCGTGCGCTCGCCCATGCGCTCGACCTGCCCTTCCGGCGCATCCAGTTCACCCCCGACCTGCTCCCGGCCGACCTGACCGGCACCCAGGTCTACCACCCCCAGACCGGCCGCTTCGACATCAAGCACGGCCCGATCGTCACCAGCGTCCTCCTGGCCGACGAGATCAATCGCGCCCCGGCCAAGGTCCAGAGCGCCCTGCTCGAGGCCATGCAGGAGGGCCAGGTCACCATCGGCGACGAGACGATCCGCCTGCCCGACCCCTTCTTCGTCCTCGCCACCCAGAACCCGATCGAGCAGGAGGGGACCTACCCCCTGCCCGAGGCCCAGCTCGACCGCTTCCTCATGAAGCTCGTGGCCGGCTATCCCGACCGCGAGGCCGAGCTGGCCATGCTCGACCTGCCCGGCGTGGCCGACACCCAGATCCCGCTCGACCCCGATCCCCCCATGCTCGGCCCGGTCGAGGTCCGGGCCCTCCGCGCCGCCACCGCGGCGATCCGGGTCGCCCCGGCGCTGAAGTCGTACATCGTCGACCTGATCCGGGCCACCCGCGACCCGCACGAATACGGCCTCGACCTCGGCCCGCTCATCGAGCTGGGGGCCAGCCCCCGGGCCACCCTCGCCCTGGTCCGCGCCTCGCAGGGGCACGCCCTCATCTCCGGGCGCGACTACGTCACTCCCTTCGACGTCAAGGCCGTCGCCCCCGACGTCCTCCGCCACCGCCTGCTCGTCTCCTACGAGGCCGACGCCGAGGGCCTCTCCCCCGACGCCATCCTCCGCCGC
Organism: Tautonia sp. JC769; assembly: GCF_040717455.1. Lineage (NCBI taxonomy): Bacteria > Pseudomonadati > Planctomycetota > Planctomycetia > Isosphaerales > Isosphaeraceae > Tautonia > Tautonia sp. JC769. The sequence continues at coordinate 39,432 of NZ_JBFEFH010000022.1, read as the reverse complement.
GTCCTCGACTCGATCCGGGTCCCCTGACCGAGCGGTCGCACGCGAAAACCGTGTTCAACCGCTGGTAGGCAACCGCAAGCGGAACGTCGCGCCCCCGCCTGGCGTCTCCTCGACCTCGATCGACCCGCCGTGGCCGGTGACGATGCTGTGGCTGATCGCCAGGCCCAGGCCCGTGCCCTCGCCCACCGGCTTGGTCGTGAAGAACGGGTCGAACAGCCGGGGGAGGTGCTCGGGGGCGATCCCGCCGCCGTCGTCGGCGATCTCGATGACCTGGGTCTGCCCCTCGTCGTGCAGGCGAATCGAGATCCGACCGCCCTCGGCTCGCCCGAGGTCCTGGATCGACTGGCCCGCGTTGATCAGGAGGTTGAGGATCACCTGCGCGATCTGATTGGCCACGCACGGCACGCGGGCCAGGTCCGGCGGCGCGTCCACCTCGACCGTGATCTTCGCCTTGCGCAACTGGCCGTGCGCCATCTCCAGGGCCGAGGCCACCAGCTCGCTCAAGGGCACCAGCTCCTTGGCCGGCGGGGCGGTCCGGGCCATGCTCCGCAGGTTCGAGACGATGCTGGCCACCCGCTGCACCCCCTCTCGGGTCCGGGTGATCAGCCGATCGGTGTTCTTCCGCACGTACTCCCAGTCCAGATCCGCCTCGACCTCCTCGATCCGGCGGACCGCCTCGGCCTCCATGCCCGGCCGGACCCCCTCGTACGATTCGATCAGGCTGAACACCCCGCGCAGGTCGCGCTCCAGCACCGCCAGGTTGTTGGCGACGTAGGCCAGGGGGTTGTTGATCTCGTGCGCCACCCCCGCGCTCAGCAGGCCGATCGAGGCCAGCTTCTCGCTCTGGATCAGCATGTCCCGCATCCGCTGCCGCTCGGTCAGGTCGCGGATCGAGCCGATGTACTGCAATTCCTCCCCCAGGCCGAACGCATTGAGCGACAGCTCCAGAGGGAACAGCTGCCCCCCCTTGCGCCGCCCTTGCATCTCGACGGTCCGGCCCACGAGGCGCTCGGCCGGGGCGGCGCACTCCTCGCACTCGCCGCAGTCGCCGACGATCGGCAGCTCTCCCGGGTTCAGCAAGACCAGCGAGAGCGGACGCCCGAGCACCTCCGTGGCCTCGAAGCCGAAGGTCCGCTCGGCGGCCGGGTTGAACAGGCTGATCCTCCCCCGGCAATCGGTCACGATCACCGCGTCGAGCGTCGCCTCGGTCAGTTGCCGGTAGCGTGCCTCCGATTCGAGCAGCATCCGGTTCTTCTGCGAGAGGATCTCGGCGTTCGTCGCCTGCGACTCGGCGAACTTCCGCCGCGTCTCCTCCAGGGCCTTCCGCTCGGTGACGTCCCGGACCACCACCAGCACCGCCGTCTGCTCGCCGAGCTGGATCGTCGAGCTGGTGATCTCGACCGGAATTTCCTGGCCGCTCTTGGCCCGGTGACGGCCTTCGTACCGCATGTGGCCGTCTCGGAGCTGTTGCCTGAGCCGCTCCGAGAAGCCCTCGGCGAACCCCTCGGCGTCGATGTCGAAGGTCGTCAGCCGCAGCAGCTCGTCCCGGCTGTAGCCGAGCAGCCGGCTGGCCGCCGGGTTGGCCTCGAGGATCTTCCCCTCGGTGTCGTGCACGAACACCGCGTCCTCGATCCCGTCGAACAGGACCTGCGTGCGCTGCCGAGAGGCGACCAGGGCCGCCTCCATCTCCTTCTGCTCGGTGATGTCCTGCACGGTCGTCCGGATGCCCTGCACCCGGCCGTCGGCGTCGACCCGCAGGCGCTCGCGGATCATCACGATCAGCGACCGGCCGTCCCGCCGCCGATAGGTCCGCTCGAACGGCACGAGCATCCGACGCCCCGCGATCTTCTCGGCCACCGACTGCCGCGCCACGTCGCGCTGCGACGGATCGACCAGCTCGAAGATCGGACGGCCCACCAGCTCCTCGCAGTCGTAGCCGAGCATCTCGCACTCGGCCCGGTTGATGGCCACGATCGTGCCGTCGCAGTCGATCTCGTGGTAGCCGAACGGGGCCTCGTCGAACAGGTGCCGGAACCGGGCCTCCGACTCTCGCAGCGCCCGCTCTGCCTCCTTCTGATCGCTCAGGTCGGTGATGAACGAGTAGAAGGCCATCGGCCGGTCCTCCTCGTCGTAGAGGACGTCGGCCACCAGGTCGACCGGCACCAGGTGCCCGTCGCGGGCCCGGTATTCCTTCTCGTACCGGAGCGGACGCCCCTCGGCCAGCAGCCGATTGCGGGCCTCGATCGTCGTCTCGTGCCAGCGCTCCGAGGTCAGGCCGACGATCGTCCGGCCGATCAGCTCCCCGGGCTCATAGCCGAGCAGGTCGCAGAAGGCCCGGTTCGCCCGCAACAGGGTCCCGGCCAGCTCGATGATGATGAACGGCTGCGCCGACCGCTCCAGCAGGGCCAGCGCGAACGGCCCGATGCACCGCGACAGCGCCGCCTCCACCTGCTCCCGAGACGGCCAGAGGACCGATTCCGCCGTCACCAGCCCGGCCCCGTCCCGGGGCTCCGGGGTCCCCGTCTGCCTGGCAGACTCCACGGCTCGATCCTCCCTCCAAACCCCCCGGGGTTGCAATCGCTTCGCCCGGCGCGATCTTGACCGGATCCGCCCCGAAGGACCACCATTGAAAGTATACGGGTCGCTCCGGCCGATCCTCCATGAAAAACCCATACCGCCGGCCGATTGCTCCTTCGCGGGGCGTTTTCGCGTCGATCCCACAAAGAAGGTCCGGTCCGCCTCCCCCCGAGTCCCCCCTCGATCGCCCGCACGTGGCGTCTCGTCGCCCCTTTTACGTCCCGAGGTCCAACCCCTTCCATGCCCTCGTACTCGCACCACCTGTTCATTTGCGGAAACGTCCGCGACCCCGGCCATCGTCGCGGCAGTTGCGACCCGACCGGCGACGGCGACCTCCGCTCCGCCTTCAAGAAGGCCCTGAAGCGCGCCGGGCTCGCCCAGACGGCCCGCGCCAACTTCGCCGGATGCCTCGACCAGTGCGAGCACGGCCCGGTCGTCGTCATCTATCCCCAGGGCATCTGGTACGGCCCCGTCACCGAGGAGGACGTCCCCCGGATCGTCTCCGAAACCCTCCTCAACGGCCGCGTCCTCGACGACCTCGTCATCGCCGACGACTGCCTCAACAACCCCGACTGCCCCCACCGCTCCTGACGTTTCGTTTGATTGACCCCGGCCTCGACACCGACCCCCAACCCGACCCCATCGCTTCGGGATGAGCTGACCACGCCATGAGCACCGACCCTGCCTCTCCCTCGCTCCCTCCCGTCGTCGCCACCGTCGCCGAGTGCCGCCGCCTGGTGGCCGAGGCCCGGGCCTCGGGCAAGTCGATCGGCTTCGTCCCCACCATGGGGGCCCTGCACGACGGCCACGTCCGCCTGATCGACGCCTGCCGACACCATTGCGGCTTCCTCGTCGCCTCGATCTTCGTCAACCCCACCCAGTTCGGCCCGAACGAGGACTACCAGCGCTACCCCCGGACCCCCGATGACGACCACCGCCGCTGCGCCGAGAGCGGCGTCGACCTGATCTTCGAGCCGACCGTGGACGAGATGTACCCGAACGGCCCATCCGCCACCTTCGTCGAGGTTCCGGGCCTCTCCTCGGTCCTCGAGGGCAAGAGCCGGCCGACCCACTTCCGCGGCGTGACGACCGTCGTGGCCAAGCTCTTCGGCATCGTCCAGCCCGACCTGGCCGCCTTCGGGCGCAAGGACTTCCAGCAACTGGCCGTCATCGCCCGCATGGTGGCCGACCTGAACATGCCCGTCCGCCTGCTCCCGGTCGAGACCCACCGCGAAGGCGACGGCCTGGCCATGAGCAGCCGCAACCGCTACCTCTCCAGCGACCAGCGCCGGGCCGCCGTGGTCCTCTCCCGGGCCCTCCGGGCCGCCGCCGAGGCCGTCGCCTCGGGCGAGCGCTCGGCCGATCGGGTTCGACAGGATCTTGCCCGGGCGATAGAATTGGAGCCGATGGCCCGACTCGACTACGCCGAGGTCGCCGACGCCGAGACGCTCGACCCGATCGACGACCTCTCGGCCGGCCGGCCGGCCGTCGCCCTGGTCGCCGCCCGGTTCGGCGACACCCGGCTCATCGACAATACCCTCTTGCCGACCCTAACGTCGGAATCTTCATGCAATTGAAGCTGCTCAAGGGCAAGCTGCACCAGGCCGCCGTCACCGGTTGCGCCCTGCATTATCACGGCAGCCTGACCCTCGATCCCGAACTGATGGACGCCGTCGGCATCCTGCCGTACGAGTCGATCCTCGTCAGCAACATGGCCACCGGCGACCGGGCCGAGACGTACGCCATCCCCGGCACCCCGGGTGCCCGGCAGGTCGAGCTGAACGGCTCGATGGCCCGCCTCGGCGCCCCCGGCGACCGCGTCATCGTCATGGCCTTCGCCCTGCTCGACACCGACGAGGTCGAGGGGCATCAGCCCCGCGTCGTCGCCCTCGACCGCGAGAATCGGATCCTCGAACGGCTCGACGCCCTCTACACCCCGCTCGGCCTCCGGGCCGCGGTCGCCCCCTGAGCGTGTCATCGTCGCCCGCGGCGGGGCCTCGCCCCGGTCGCTGGCGGCCCGATCCGGTCCGATCCGACCGCTCGCGTCAGCCGGCCGCCCGGCGCCTCGTCCCCCGGTCCTCCGTCCCCCTTCCCCCTTGCTCAGGACGCCGCCGACCATGTGGCAGGTCCTCTTCGAGATCCCCGGCACCGGGTTCCGCGTGCACGGCTTCGGCCTCATGCTGTTCCTGGCCTTCATCGTGGGGATGAACCTCGCCTCGTGGCTGGCCAAACGCTCTCGGGTCGACCCGAACGACGTCTTCGACCTGGCCATCTGGGTCATCGTCGGCGGCCTGCTCGGCGCCCGGGGGTTCTACGTCGTCCAGCACCGCGAAACGATCAGCACCTTCTGGGACATCTTCAAGATCTGGGAAGGGGGGATCGTCCTCTACGGCAGCCTCATCGGCGCCGGGGTCGGCTTCACCCTCTTCTGGCGATTGAGGCGCTTCCCGTTCCTGCCGATGCTCGACGTCGTCGCCCCGGCCATCGCCGTGGGCGTGGCGCTGGGGCGGGTCGGCTGCTTCCTCAACGGCTGCTGCTTCGGAGACACCTGCGATCTGCCCTGGGCCGTCCGGTTCCCCGCCGAGACGCTCCCGTGGCTCGACCACGTCGGCGCCGGCCTGATCGCGTCGGACGCCCCCCGGTCCCTCCCCGTCCACCCGACGCAGCTCTACTCGACCCTCGACGGCCTGATCCTGATGGCCCTGCTGCTGGCCTATTTCCCGCTCCGCCGCCGAGACGGCGAGGTGATGGCGCTCCTGCTCGTCACCTACCCCATCACCCGATTCCTGATCGAGCGCCTCCGGGACGACGAGGGGGCCATCTTCGCCGGCATGACCATCTCGCAGAACATGAGCATCGTCCTCCTGATCGGCGGCCTCGCCTTCTGGGCCTATCTCCTCGGCCGGCCCCCCGGACGCTGGGCCGATCGCCCTGAAGCGGTCGCGCCGTCGTCTCCGCCGAGGCCCGGCCCCGCCGCCCGCCCTTGATCCGGGGTCATTCGACGGCCTCGGGCCGCGCCGGGCGTCCGGAGGATCGCCCGGACCGCCGCCAATCAATGATGGATTCCCCGCAACGAGCGTCCGATACCTGAGCTGTCGGGGTCCGACCCTCGATGGCGAGTGGCCTCGCGGTCCCCCGCACGCCGGCCGCTCCCGGCCCCGACCCTCGGCCGGGCATTCCGATCCGATCCGATTCGATCCGATCCGATCGGAAGGGCAGGGGAGCCGAACCGACGGGGCTCGGGGGCTGACACGGACCGAGGGCATCGCGAGGCGCAGGGCGAGGTCAATGGATCACACGGCGATCAGGGAATCGGCCCTCGAGGCGCTCGACGCGATCGCGCAGTCGATGGGCCTGGATCTCGACCTGGCCGACGCCATGCGGGCCCTGGCCGAGGCCGAGCGGGCCATCCCCGGCCCCTGGCAGGACACCTGGGCCGACCGGCTCGAACGGGCCGGGGCCGCCGTCGGCCTGCGCATCCAGCAATCGGACCGGCCCGCGCAGGAGCTGCTCACCCGCAGCTACCCCCTGACCCCGCTGCTGGCCTTCCTCGACCGCGAGGCCGGGCCCTGCTGGATCCTGGTCACGGCCTCCAGGGCCGGGCAGGTGCGCTATACCGTCTACGACGATGCCGAGCAGCGCGAACGCCCGCCCATCCGCTGGGCCCCGGCCGAGGAGATCGAGCAGCGCCTCGGGCCCGACGCCGACCGCGTCCGATGGGCGTTGGTCCAGCCGCTCACGCCGCTCGAAGGGATGCGCGGCGGCCGATTCGAGCGCGAGGTGGCCGTGCCCCTCAAGCCCCTCTCCCGCCTGATCGCCCTGCTCAAGCCCGAGCGGCAAGACCTGGTGGCGATCGTCGTCTTCACCATCATCATCGCCTTGCTCTCGCTGGCCACCCCGGTGGCGGTCGAACGCCTGGTCGTCACCGTCTCGCTGGGCACGACCTACCAGCAGGTCGTCTCCCTCTCGGTGATGCTCTTCCTCGCCCTGCTCGTGTCGATGATCTTCCGGGTCATCTCCTACTACATCATGGAGATCATCCAGCGCCGCATCTACGTCCGGATCGTCTCCGACGTCTCCTATCGCCTGCCCCGGGCCCGCCTGGAGGCCTTCGATCGGCTCTACGGCCCCGAGCTGGTCAACCGGTTCTTCGAGTTCGTCCAGATCCAGAAGCTCACGTCGGTCCTGTTCCTCGACCTGCTCTCGCTCATCATCCAGGCGCTGGTCGGCATGATCGTGCTGGCCTTCTACCACCCGTTCCTGCTGATCTTCGACGTCGTGCTCATCGTCCTGAGCCTCTGGGTCGTCTTCGTCTCGGGCCGGGGGGCGATCGCCACGGTCCTCGAGGAGTCGCGCGCCAAGTACGCCTCGGCCGACTGGCTGGAAGACCTGGCCCGCAACCCGATGACCTTCCGCAACCGGGGCGGACCCGAGCACGCCCGAGAGCGGGCCGACTCGGTCGCCCGGCTCTGGCTCCGGGCGCGTCGGTTCCACTTCCAGGTCGTCTTCAATCAGGTCATCAACGCCCACCTGCTGGCCGTGACCGCCATCACCGGCATGCTCGCGCTGGGCGGCTGGCTCGTGATGACCGGCCAGCTGACGCTCGGCCAGCTCGTGGCCGCCGAGCTGATCGTCGCCGTCGCCACCAGCTCGCTCATCTCCCTCGCCAAGCACTTCGAAGGGTTCTACGACCTGATGGCGGCCATGCAGAAGCTCGGCTACCTGACCGACCTGCCGCTGCACAGCGAGCGGGGCGAGCAGCACCGGGTCGAGCCGGGCAGGGGGGCCGCGCTCGCCCTCCACGACGTCTCGTACGAGTACCACAGCCACGACTCCCACGGCCGAGGCGACCAGATCCACGACGGACACCATCACGCCCTGGCCGAGCTCGACCTGGAGATCGCCCCCGGGGAGCGCGTCGCCCTGGTCGGACCCGACGCCTCCGGGCGCTCGACGCTCGTCGAGCTGCTCGCCGGCCTGCGCGACCCCTCGACCGGACGCATCCTCTACGACGGGGCCGACTACCACGACATCCACGCCCGCCAGCGCCGCGACGAGATCCAGCTCGTCCGCGAGGTCGAGGTCTTCCACGGCTCGCTCGTCGAGAACGTCCGGATGGGCCGCGAGACCCTCTCGTTCGACGACGTGCAGGAGGTCCTCGATCGCGTCGGCCTGCTCCGGGAGCTGGAGGCCTTCCCCCGGGGCATGCAGACCGACCTGACCACCGGCGGCGCCCCCCTCTCCGACGGCCAGGCCCGCCGCCTGACCCTCGCCCGGGCCCTGGCCGGCGCCCCCCGCCTTTTGATCATCGACCAGACGCTCGACGCCCTCGACCCCGGCGTCCGCGCCCGGGTGCTCGACGCCGTCTTCCATCCCGAGGCCCCCTGGACGCTCCTCGTCGTCACCCACAGCGCCGACATCGTCGAGCGCTGCCACCGCTCGGTGACCCTGAAGGCCCCCCCCACCTTCGAGCCTCACCTCGTCCGGCCGATCCCCACCAATGTCCTCGACCTGCCCGAGGACCAGGACCATTTCGACCCCGACGAGCCCCCGCACCGCCCCTGGTACGTCGACCAGACGAGGACTCCCCCCGAGGTCCCTCCCCGGGCCCATGTCCTGCCCGCCCTCCGGCTCGTGCAGTCGATGGGGCCGCTGAGGCGCCTGAGCAAGGTCCTGGTCGTCCTGCTCCTGCTCGCGCCGGTCGCCCTGGCCTTCGTCCCCTGGCGGCAGAACGTCCCCGGCCAGGGCCGCGTCGTCGCCTTCAACCCCCAGGACCGCCGCCAGCCGATCCGCGCCACCATCGACGGCCGGGTGATGCGCTGGTGGGTCGTCGAAGGCTCGCAGGTCAAGCGCGGCGACCGCATCGTCGAGCTGGAGGACAACGACCCCGAGTTCCTCGAACGCCTCGGCCTGCTGCTCGAGGCCGCCCGCGAGCAGGTCCGGGCCGCCGACGCCCGCCGCCAGGCCTACGAGGAAGTCGTCGTCGCCCTTGCCGAGACCCGGGCCCGCGCCATCGAGGCCGCCCAGAAGCAGCTCGACATCGCCATCCAGAACGTCGAGGTCGCCCGCCAGAACCTCGAGGCCGCCGAGGCCCGCGTCCGGGCCACCGCCCCCGACTACGAACGCAAGCGGCGCGGGGCCGCCGAGGGATTAGTCTCAATCCAGGACTTCCAGTTTGCCGAAAGAGCGTATGGCGAGGCTCGTGCCGCTTTTGCCGCCAATGAGGCCGAACTCGTCGCCGCCAACGAACAGGTGGCCGCCCGCGGGGCCGAGCTGGACCGCGTCCGGGCCGAGCTGCAGAGCCGGATCGACTCGGCCCGCGCCGACCTCGAGACGGCCCAGAACAACCTGGCCGAGGCCCAGCAAGGCGTCACCAACGCCGAGGTGAACCTCGCCCGCCAGAGCCGTCGCCTGGTGCTCGCCCCCCGCGACGGGACGATCTTTCGCATCCTGACCGGACAGGACACCGACATCGTCAAGATGGGCGACCCCGTCGCCCTGCTCGTGCCCGACTACCCCGACCCCATGAGCCGGACCGTCGAGCTGTTCGTCAACGGCCGCGACATGCCCCTGATCGAGCCCGGCCGCGAGGTCCGCCTGCAGTTCGAAGGCTGGCCCGCCGTCCAGTTCATCGGCTGGCCCTCGGTCGCCGTCGGCACCTTCCCCGGCCAGGTGATCCTCGTCGACCCGACCGACGACGGCACCGGCCGCTTCCGGCTCCTCGTCGGGCCTCCCCCCGGCCGGGCCGACGCCTGGCCGTCCGAGCGCTTCCTCCGCCAGGGGGTCCAGGTCCAGGGCTGGGTTCTTCTCCGTCACGTCACGCTCGGCTACGAAATCTGGCGTCTGATCAACGGATTCCCGCCCTACGTCGCCCTCGAGGAACCCGTCTCCGCCTCTTGAGGCCGTTTCTCCTGGGCCGGTATTCTTCCCCCGTCTCACCTTCTCCCTCTTCCCGAGGAGACCCCGACCACAGGCCGAGTGACCCGGTTCGGCTGGATCAACCCCCTCGTGACGCGGTTCCGCTCTCCCAACCCTCGCCTCCTTCGGGGGAGAGGGTGGCCGAAGGCCGGGTGAGGGGGAACTGGGCCGACGCACCGAGCCTCGCGATCCGAACTCAGACCCCTCACCCCGGTCCTCTCCCCGCGAGCGGGGAGAGAAGGCCAATTCAACCCTCGCCCTCTTTTGGGCGAGAGGGTGGCCGTCAGGCCGGGTGAGGGGGCCGATGCCTCGAACGCCATGCCTCGCGATCCGAACCCAGACCCCTCTCCCCGCCCCCGGGGGATCGGGGGCCAGACTCAACCTCCTCCCCTCGTTCCAGGAAGGTACTCAACTTCCTTCCCATGACTCCCTTACTGCCTACTGCCCACTGCCCACTGCCTGCTCGTAAGAGGGCCCGATGAATACGAGGATCTGGCTCGTCTTGCTCTCGATCTCCGCCTGGACCCTGGGAATGGCCTCCCAGCCGGGCGAGACGCACCTGGCGATGCAGGACAGCACCCAGGAAACCCCGTTCCGCCCCTTCCCGTTCTCCATCCCCCCCGAGCGGCAGAGCGGGCCCCCGCGCGCCGAGGGCGAACTGCCCTCTGAACGCAGCCTGCCCCCGACCGACATGGCCGGCCAGCGCGAGGGGCCTCCCCGCGCCCAGGGGGTCGCCCCTCCGCTCTCGCAGCCCGAGCAGCTCCGGCCCGAGCCCCTGCCGGGCCGCCCCCCGCTCGGCCCGGTCCTCGGCGTCGGGGAAGACGACGTCCTTCCCCCGATTTTCTCGCAGACCGCGCCCCTCGACCTGCCCGGCCTGTCCGACGACTCCCCCGGCTCCTCCAGCTACGGCGGCGCCCGGCCGAATGCCCCCATCGGCGGCGGCGTCGGCGGCTTCGGTTTCGGCCCTCCCCCCCAGCTCGGCCCGAGGCCCGGCTCCGACGTCGACCTGTTCGGCTCCCCCGGCCCCTTGCCGCCGATCGCCCCCGGCGAGCAGCCCGACCCGGACGAGATCCGCCGCCTCGTCGAGCCGATCGACCTGATCCCCTCCGAGGGCCTTTTCGCCGAGTTCTCCCCCTTGCTCCCGCAGCCTCCCCCCGTCGCCGACCCCGAGCCGGACGTCCCCCTCGGCCTCTCCGAGATCCTCGCCGCCGCCGAGAACTCCTACCCGCCGTTCCTCGAAATCCTCCAGCAGCCCCGCATCGCCACCGCCGACCTCCAGCGCGTCCTCGGCCCGTTCGACCTCCGCGTCGACGCCGAGGGCCGCAACTGGGCCCTCGGCTACTACCAGCGGTATCTCTACGACGTCTTCGCCTCCCAGCGGTCAGCCAACTGGGGCACGCGCTACTTCGCCGGCTACCGCCTCGGCCTCGGGGTCTGGCCGATCTATTACCAGTACCTCGACACGCTCAACGGCGGCGCCTACGTCGCCGGCATGGAAGTCCCCCTGCTCAAGAACGGCCCGATCGACGCCGAACGCGCCAAGGTCATGCAGGCCGAGATCGCCCGCCGCCAGGTCACCCCCGCCGTCTCCCGGCGCCGCATCGACCTGATCCGGGACGTCACCAAGGTCTACTGGAACTGGGTTGCCATCGGCCAGAACTACTGGATCAAGGCCGAGCTGCTCCGGATCGCCGAGGACCGCAACCGCGCCATCGCCCGTCAGATCGAATTGGGCCTGATCTCGCCGCTCGAGCTGGTCGACAATCAGCGGATCATCGTCCAGCGTCAGGCCATGGTCCTCGACGCCAAGCGGCGCTTCCAGCAGGCCGCGCTCGAACTCTCGCTCTACAACCGAGACTCCCGCGGCTTCCCCAGCATCCCGTCCCCCGACCGCGTCCCCCCGGCCTTCCCCCGGATGCTCAGGCCCGACGTCGACCGCCTGGGAGACGACATCGAGGCCGCGCTCCGGCTCCGCCCCGAATTGCTCGACCTGGACCTCGAATCGCAGGTCCTCACCATCGACCGCCGCCTGGCCGAGAATTCCCTCCTGCCCGAGCTGAACTTCTACCTCTACGCCGAGCAGAACACGGGGCCCCCGAAGAATACCAACCGCGACGACATCGCCGCCCAGGTCGAGCAGCGCATCGAGCGCAACAAGGCCCCGTTCATCATGGAGGCCTCGCTGCTCTTCTCCGTCCCCCTCCAGCGTCGCGAGCCCCGCGGCCGGCTCCGCGTGGCCGACGCGAAGATCACCCAGCTCCGGCTCCGCCAGCAGTTCCTCCGCGATCAGATCGAGGTCCAGGTCAAGGACGCCGTGGCCGCGCTCCAGGCCACCTACGGGCAGATGATCGCGCTCGAACAGGCGTACGAGGCCGCCCGACGCCTCGAACTGGCCGAGCGCCGCCGCTTCGAGCTGGGCCTCAGCAGCGTCCTGCTCGTCTACATCCGCGAGCAGGCCACCGCCGACGCCCTCTCCCAGACCGTCGACGCCGGCTACCGCTTCTTCACCTCCCTCGCCGACTACCGCGCCGCCCTCGGACTCGACGCCCTCCCGCCCGACTCCGTCACCGTCCCCCTCCCCCCCGATCATTTCAATTATCTCGAATACCACGAGACCGGCCGCTATTGACCGGCCGCGTCCCCGGCCCGCCTTGGCCGCTCGATCGTGCCGGGGCCGAGTCGTCGCCGCGAGGGCGTCACCAGATCACATCGGCTCCCTGCTCGCCGTTCGACTCGCCGACGAGGGCGACGTCATACTCCCGGAGCGAGCCGACCTCGATGGCGTCCCCATAAGGATCCCTGTTCGCGTTGAGGGCGTGCGGCTTATTGATCGCGACCACCTGGTACGGGACGCAATCGGAGAAGGAGAGCGTGATCTGGGCGCCCGCGGCCAGGTCGGTCTTGTTGCCCTGGTCCTGCGGGATGTCCGCGGCGTTCGAATACCAGCCCTCGATCCTCCAGACCACCAGGTCGTCCGGGCTGTTGTTCTGGAGCAGCAGGCGCCGCAGCCCCCGCTCGCCCACGGTGACCTCGCGGGTGACGGGCGAGCCGCCCCCCACCGGGAAGGCCTCGAGCCGGTAAGTCGCCTGCCGCGAGATGATCCGGCTGAAATCGTCCTGCGAGACCGCGCCACAACCCGACGGCTCGACGTCGTGGATGGTCGTGCCGTTCTCCCTGATCACCACGCGGACGGCGTCGACGACGTGCCAGCTCACCCAAACCCCATTGCCCTGGCAGGGGACGAAGTCCGGGTTCAAGACCGGGTCCAGCCAGGCATTGAACGAGACGACCTCGGCGGGGATCGCCTGGACGTCAAGCACCCGTGCATTGCTCTGCAAGCCTCGGCTCGTGACCGACACGGTCCAGCTCCCGGGCGGGAAATTGCTGCCCCGGCATCGGATCGAGGTCGGGCCGATGTCCAGGATCTCGAGCGTCCGGGTCGTCTCCCCGGCCTTCGAGGCCCTGACCACGGTCTCTCCGGCCTTGAAGCAGGTGCCGGCCAGTTGCAGCTCGAAGGCCCGGCAGGCCTGCACGGCCTGCGGGGTCATGGCGTCGAATGTCGGCGTGTCGAAGACCTCGATCGCGATCGAAGCGCCCAGATGCCCCGCGGCGGTGGCCGTCAGCACCACATCGAGGCATCCGGTCCCGGTCGCGACGACCGAGACGCTGCCCGCGTCCTGCCCCTCCGGGATCACGGCCGACGGCGGGACCTGCAGCCGGTTGGGGTCGCCGCTGGAGAGCGACACCGCCACCCCGCCCGCAGGGGCCGGGCACGAGATCCGAACCGTGACGTCGGCCGACTGGCCCACGAGCAACGACTCCGGCCCCGTCAGGTGAATCTCCTGCGTCCGTTCGACCGTGATCCGGCCCTCGGCCTGCCCGCAGGTCGAGCCGTTGACCACCGACGCCGCCCGAATGACGTACTCCTCGTCCTCCCGGGCCGTCACCACCAGGCTCCCGGAAGGCGGCAGCCCCTGGCCCGCGACCGTCCCGTCCGACGCGATCACCCGCACCTCGATGTACTGGCCCGGGTCGGCCCATCCGCTCTCGCTCCCGAGGTCGAACTGCCAGGACAGCGTCACCGGGCGACAACCTTCCTCCGCGACCGAGACCTGCGTCGCCCCGCTCGCCGAACCCTGCTCGCCGGCGGCATGCAGCAGGACCAACCGGGGCGGCGGCACCACGTCCAGCCGGTTCCGGCCCGTGCAGGCAATCTGAGTCGCGTCGAACCCGGCGCGGGCCAGGTCGAGCACCGGGTTGCGCAGCATCCCCGTCATCCGGAAGCACGAGTCGATGAACGCCATGTTCCCGGGAGTCCCCGCCGCCGCCCCCCGGAAACCGAGGCAGCCGGAGAACAACGCCTCGCCCAGCCGAACCCGCACCAGGTTCGCCGACGTGCTGATCGTCTCCAGCCGGACCCTCCTGTTGAACGCCCGCTGCAGCAGCACGTTGCACACGCCCGTCGACGAGAACGATTGGCCCGCCAGCGGCCGGATCTCCAGCTCGACGTCCGTCGCCCCGAGGCAAACCGCGGAGGGGCTGATGCTCCCGATCACGTCCTCGCGCGGGCACATCGCCGGCGGCTGGTAATTCGCCGCGGCATCGACGATCTCGTCGACGCAATCGACCCAGAACCTGCACGGGAGGCCCCCGACACCGCCCCCGACCCCGCCGCCCGGGCTCGGCGTCCCCGGACCCGGGATCGGAACTCCGCCCCCCCCTCCGGGGCCGCCCCCCGGGATCGGGCCGCCCCCCGGGATCGGGCCGCCCCTCGGCCAGTCGAGCGGCTCATCCGGCCCGAGGCCCCCCCCGGGGCCGATCGGGGGCTGGAACGAGGAACCGCCGCCGAACCGCCCATCGAGGACCTCGTCACGGAACCCTTCCAGCGCGAAGGCCCGGTCCTTGATCAGGTCGGCCGTTTGCCGGGCCAGGGCCCCCGGCTGGGTCAGGTCGCCCAGCCGATCCGCCCGCAAGCGGTCCAGCAGGAACCCGGCCGCCGTGGCCACAAACGCCCCGGCCGCATCGACGATGCAGGGGGGGCCTCCCCCCCGGGGGCCCGCCGACCGCATCAGCCCGCCGGCGCCGGGACTCCCCCCCATCCTCATCCAGGCCGCGGGGCCGCCGGAGCCGACCGCCCCCCCGCCCCCCATGGACCCGGTCGGGCGGTCCGCCAGGGGGTTGCTCGTGCCCCGGCCCGGTTCCCCCACCATGCGGAGGAACTGCCGATCGGCCGATCGATCCCCTTCCAGCACGCGCCGGCCCAGCGAGGCCAGCGTATTCAACTCCCGGATCGACGCATTCACCCACGAGGGGACGAGCGGTCTCCCGTCCCGTTCCGGCACGCGACCCTTCAGCGCCTCGGCAATCCGGGCCAGCGTCTCGACCGCGACCAGGTCCGGCCCCCGCTCCGGGCGCCGCGGGGGCCCGGCGACCGCCGCCGGGCGGCCCGCCCCGGGCGCGTCCAGCATGAGCTTCAGGCGAGCCGCGGTCGATCGCGGGACGATCGTCTCCGCCCTGCCCATCACCGAGCCTCGCTCGCACAGCACCCGCAGCTCGACCGGCTCGGACGAGAGCCCGTCCACCGCCTTGCGCCGCAGCAGGAATCGGCCCCGAGCGTCCACGGGCACCCGGCACAGCTCGGCCCCGCCCCCCGGGTCGACCACGCAAACCTCTTTCGGCCTCCCCGAGGGCCTGCCATCCGCGCCGAGGATGGTGCCGACGACGTAGCCCGTCGGGCGTCGGTCCAGTTCGCCGCTCATGGGAACCCCTCCTCCGGATGCCAATCGACCGGCCGGTCCCGAACTCGGGTCCGATGCTCGCGGAACACGACAAGGTTCCCCGAGCCAAATCCACACGTCAATCCCTTCATCGGGAAAAAGGAATGTCGATCGGACCCGCCCGTCCCCTCGCGGCATCGCGATCGGGGGCGAGGGTCGAATCCGCCCCCCTCTCCCCGCCCGCGGCGCAAGGGCCGGGGTGAGGGGGCTTCGCAAAGCCTCCCCGCGAAACGCACCGAGGGGCGAGGCCCCCCTGGTCCACTCCCAATCGATGGAGTGGACCAGGGGAACCCCGCCCCTCGGGCGTGGATCAGATGACTGTCTCGACCCGACCCGACTCGCAAGGCCGCTGCGAGCATGCCTTGCAAGCCGAGACGCGAGAAACGAGGCCGCTCGTCAACCGACTCAGAACTGGTCGGCGCTGATGACCTCGCCGCCGCGGGTCGTGCTCAGGGCCCGCCAGGTGAAGATGTCGATCGTGTTCTTGACGAACCGGACCGAGCCGTCGCCCATGGTCACGTTCACGCCGCCCGGGTGTCGGCTGCGCGAGGCGAACATGTTCGGGTTGGTGGCGTCGGACACCGCGCAGGGCGGGTTGTCCATCATCGGGTACTTGCAGTAGCTGGCCGAGTAGATGCGGTCGGGCAGCGGCGAGTTCGGGGCCAGGTAGCTCGTGTAAGACGAGCCGTCACCCCACCAGACGAAGCCGCGGAGGTCGACGCCCTGGGCCACGATCACCTCGCCGTGGATCATCGTGTTGCTCAGGCCGTCGCGGATGTCGCCGAACTTGACGACCTGGCCGGGGGTGGCCGATCGGGCCGGGTCGCCGGGAGATCGCTCGTTCAGGTAGCCATACGGGGCGCCGCCGAAGGCCACGCCGTTGAGGTTCGCCTGCTGGGCGTAGCCGGTGTTGCCGTAGTTGCCGGCGTAGTTGTACGACTGGACCCCGTAACGGACGCCGTTGACCGTGACGGTCAGCGGGGCGTTCGGCGAGTCGCTCGGGCACGACAGGGCGTTCAGCCGGGTCGAGACGGCCGTGGCATTCGCCGCGCCGCCGTAGCGGAGCGAGGTATTGCCCATGACGCCTTCGGACGTGGCGCTGCCCTGGGTGTTGTACGACGAGTAGACCGCGTCCTGCTCCAGGTACGGCAGGACGTAGCCCACCCAGGTGCCCCAGCAGCAGCCGAGCCGGCCGGGGGGCAGCGAGCCGTGGGTGCTCTCGTAGTTGTGCACGGCCAGGCCGAGCTGCTTCATGTTGTTCGTGCACTGGGCGCGGCGGGCGGCCTCGCGGGCGCTCTGCACGGCCGGCAGCAACAGGGCGATGAGCACGCCGATGATGGCGATCACCACCAGCAGCTCGATCAGGGTGAAACCGCGACGACGATTCGGATTCATGAGTCCGTCCTTTCGTGAACAGATCGGAACGAATAAAAAAAAGGGAGACGAAGGCCGGGAGAGACGTGCGTCGAACGACCCGGCGAGAAGACGGGGCGGGGACTGAGGCCCCGAGGGCCGGAGACCCTCGCATTGCGCGAGGGGATCCCCCCGGGGCGGATGCTCCAGGCGGCGATTACCGGGTCAGTTCGAAGTCGAACGTGTTCTCGCCGCTGGACTCGACCTGGGCGGTCAAGGTGCTCTCGGAGTTGTACTTCGCCGGGATCAATTCCGGCGCCACCGGGACGACGGACGAGTCGCCCGGCATCTCGTCCAGCTCCGGTTCCGGGGCCGATCCGGCCATGGTGACCATGACCTTGTACTGGCCCGGCAGCAGGCCCTTGTTCGCGGGGATGCTGTACTCGCCGTCCACAATCGCCGCGCCCGAGAACGAACCGCCGTCGGTGCTCATCGGCGAGAACTCGATCATCGCGTCGTTCAGCGGCGCGCCATTCATCGTCACCGTCCCGGAGACGGCTTTGCGACCCTCCGCGCCTTCACCGCAGCCCGAGGCCGTGAGCAAAACCGCCGCGACCAGGCCGGCAAGAACGGGGACGAAACGATCTCGAGCCGTCGGCGCGGCTGAATAAACTGTCGTGGAGTTGCTGCTCATCGAGGTTCCGCTGGCAAGATCCTGAGAAGGAACGAACGTGTCGGAAATTCCTGAACCCGGCACGCCCCGGAGGAGGAAAGAGGCGGGATGTTGCGTCCATGCCCCACTCGAACGATCGGAGGCTCAGAAGGGGGCTCGGAGCAAGCGGGTGGCAAGCCGTTGCGAGCAAGGGAGGAATCGGCTCGTAAGCTCATCACTCTGGAGGATTGTTCCGGTGGGCAGTACACAAGGCGACTGACATCCGTCGTAATTCCCGCAGCAGTGGTTTTCCATGTGCTAGCATGGCTGCCTTGCCTCCGAAAGTCAAGAGCGTCGAGCAGTCATCTCTTGGCCATGTTTTTGATTTGACACATGAGCCCCGCGTCGCCGGCCCGCGGGCCCCGGACTCGGGCGCCGGCGCGACCCCCGGCCGGCGGCCCCGGGACGCCCCGGCCGCCCCGAGAGGCCCCGACGACGCCCCCGCCGATCCTCGATCACGGCACCCGAAGCCCCCCTCCTCCCGCCCCGGGGGGCCGGCTTCCTCGATTCGGGAAGTCGCCCCCTCGATCCGGGCGATGTCGCGTGGACGCGTCATCGGGCGGCGGCCGGGTTCGACGAGCGGCGCCCGGTTTGCTATGCTGTATCCCCGGCTGGCTGGCTGAGTCCGTCGGGACCGGGCCTCCTCCCCGGCCGACCAGACCGTTCTCCATGCCCCTCGAGTCTTCCACGATGAAGCACTGCCTGCTCGTCGTCGATGATGAACCGGACGTCTGCGACTCGGTTCACGACCTCCTGCGCCGGGAGTTCCGCGTCCTGAAGGCCCACGGGGCCGAAGAAGGCCTGCGGACGCTCCGGGAGCAGGAAGTCCACATCATCATGACCGACCAGCGGATGCCCTCGATCACCGGCGTCGACTTCCTGACCCGTGCTCAGGCCCGCATGCCCCAGGCGATCCGGATGCTCTACACCGGATTTGCTGACCTCGAATCGATCATCGCGGCCATCAACCACGGCCACATCTACCAGTTCCTCCGCAAGCCCTGGCAGCCCGAGGAGCTGCTCGATGCCGTCCGATCCGCCGCCGCCGAGTACGACCGGCTCGTCGCCGTCGAGGAAGACCGCCACCGGCTCAAGCAGGAGCTCGAGACGCTCAATCGCCGGGTCTCGTGCCTCGAGTCCCAGATCGAGCGCCTCGGCGGCACCCTGCCCCCGCCGCCCCCCCCGGAACCCGAGGGATCGGCCGGCTGAACCGCGAACCCCCGCGCCTGCAGCCGACCGGCTCCGCCCCGCGTCGGCCCGCCCCGACCCCGAATGGACCAGGACCAGAATCAGGAACGATGGGCCTTCGTCCCCTCGCCCCAGAACGGAATGATGCGTTGAGCCCCCTCGGTCGCCCGAACCGGCCGTTCCCGGCCTCCTGATCCCCCGCCGTCGATGTCCCTCTGGATCGCTCCCTTCCGACCCGAACCGGAAGCCACCCGTGCAGCTCGCCTCATGGATCGTCTCCACACCCTGCTGATCGTTGACGACGAGCCGAGCCTGCTGGAAAGCCTCTCCGGCCTGCTCCGGCGTCGGTTCCGGGTCCTCACGGCCTCCTGCGGCGAGGAAGCGCTCGCGGTGCTCGACGCGGGCGAACCCGTCCAGATCATCCTCTCCGACCAGCGCATGCCCGGCATGAGCGGCGACGCCCTGCTGGCCCGGGCCCGCCTGCTGGCCCCCGAGGCCATCCGGATCCTCTTCACCGGCTACGCCGAGATCAGCGCCGTCATCAACGCCGTCAACCGCGGCGAGATCTTCCGCTTCCTCCTCAAGCCCTGGGAGCCGGACGAGCTCGACGCCGTCCTCGCCCAGGCCGTCGCCCAGTACGAGCTGATCGCCGACCGTCGCCGCCTCGTCGAGCAGCTCCGCGCCGCCAACGACCGCCTGACCGTCGCCAACCGCGAGCTGACCGAGCTGAACGAGGTCAAGAGCGCCTTCCTCGAGGTCGCCAGCCACGAGTTCAACACCCCCATCACCCTCGTCCACGGCATGAGCGAGCTGCTCCGCCTGCTCAGGCCCGACCGCGACGAGGTCGAGGCCGAGCTGCTGGCCAAGCTCTCCGAGGGCTCCCGACGCCTCGCCCGGCTCGTCGCCGACACCCTGAAGCTGATGAACGCCCAGGACTTCCGCCTCTCGGTCCGCCTCGCCCCGGTCGACCTGGTCCACCTGCTCGACGACGTGGCCGACCAGATCCAGCCGTTCCTCCACGCCCGTTCCCAGCGCCTCGAACGCCACTACGGCCCCGGCCTCGGCCGGGCGACGCTCGACGCCGACAAGGTCCGGGACGCCCTGGTCAACCTCCTGACCAACGCCATCAAGTTCACCCCCGACGGCGGCCTCATCCAGCTCGTCGCCCGGGCCGAGGGCCCCGACCGGATCACGATCGACGTCATCGACCACGGCGTCGGCATCGAGGCCCGCGCCGTGGCCCGGATCTTCGAGCCCTTCTTCACCGAGTTCGACCCCGCCGGCCATTCCTCGGGCAGCTTCGGGTTCCAGAAGCGCGGGCTCGGCCTGGGGCTGACGCTGGTCAAGAAGTTCGTCGAATTGCACGGCGGCCAGGTGTCCGCCCGCAGCACCCCGGGGCAGGGGACGACCGTCTCCGTTGCCTTGCCGAGACACGCCGCCCCCGAGATCCAGTCGCCGCTGTCCCAAACCGGGTCGGACGGGTAGAATAATCCGGGCCCCGCGTTCTTTCCGCCTCCCCGGGTCGTTGAGCCTGCCGGTTGGCCCCTCGGCAGCAATCGGACCAACCCGCCGCTCCTGCCCCTCAGGGGGTCTCATGCCGACCGCCTTGATCGTTGAAGACGAACCGGACGCCAACACGCTGCTCTCGATGCTCGTCCAGATGCGCGGCTATCGGCCCCAGTCGGCCCTCGGCGGCATCGAGGCCCTCGACCAGTTGCACCGGCATCGGCCCGACGTCGTCCTGCTCGACCTGATGCTGCCGGACCTCAGCGGCTACGAGGTCTGCCGCGTCATCAAGTCGGCCCGAGAGACGACGCTCATCCCCGTCGTCGTCGTCTCGGCCGCCCGGGTCGAGGAGAACGAGGCCCGCTGCTACGCCGCCGGGGCCAACGACTTCGTCCCCAAGCCCTACACCCCCGACCAGATCTTCCGCGCCCTGGCCGCGGCCGACGCCTGGCGGAAAGACGTCGGCCGACGCCCGGCCGAGGGCTGCTTCTCCTTCGACCTGCGCGACCCGCTCGAGCCGCTCCGCGAGCTGTCTCGCCTCCGCAGCCTCCTCCGCGCCTGGACCCCCTTGCCCGACGACTCGCTCTGCGCCGTCATCGCCGCCCTGCGCGACCTCTGGGATTCCGCCTCCTCCTGGGGACGCCAGCACGACGACGCCGGCCCCGGCCACGGCCGGCCGATCGCCTCGGTCCACTACCGCCTCGAATCCGACCGCCTCGTCTGCTCGATCGAGGACCGCGGCGAGGGCTGGCTCCTGCACGACGCCCCGGCCACGCCGCCGTCGCTCGACGGCCTGCCCGCCGATCTCGTCGAGACCGAGCGCCACGACGACCGCCTGGTCCTCGTCTGCCGCCACGCCCCGGTCGACCCCGAGCCCGACGCCGACCCCGACTCCGACCTCCACGACACCGACGACGTCCACTGAGCCGGGGCCGCCCCGACCGCCCCCCCCTCGGGCGTCCCCTGGCCCCGATCGCCGGCGCGATCGCGTCCCCGATCGCGCCCGCCGCCCGGCCGTGCCCCGATCGTGCCCGACCCGGGAATCGACCGCGACACGGCCCGGGCAAACCGCTACACTACTCCGCCCGGTCCCAACTCCTCCGCCCCTTTCCCGAGCCGTTCCGAGCGTTGGGGGACGATTGCCGATGCCCGAGCCGACGGTCCCGATCCCGGAGCGTTCCTTCCGATCCAACTCCCGGCTCGTCGGCCTCTACCACGCGCTCCTGCGCCAGCAGCTCGACCACTTCTTCCCCGACTCCCGCCTCCGCCTCGAGGGCGACCACAGCCCGATCCACTGGAACGCCCGGCCCGACGAGCCGAACTACCACCTGCTGAACGACCCCGACGGCCTCGACCTGATCATCGACTGGTTCGGCTCGCGCTACATCTTCCAGCCGGTCAGCCCCGTCCCCCTGCTCAGCTCCGAACGCAAGCTCGTCGAGACGATCGTCCGCGTCCTCGACCTCCGCTTCCGGACCCTCATCGACGTCGACGCCGTCGACCGCACCGAGCTGTTCGACTACGCCCTCGAAGACGTCATCGTCACCGAGTACCTCGACCCTCCCTCCCCCATGCGGCTGCCCGTGGCCATGGAAGCCATGCGGATGGCCGCCCTCTCGACCTACGAGGACCGCCGCGTCTCCTCCGGCGCGCTGCTGCTCGGCACCGAGACCGACCCCGCCTTCCCCGACCGCACCAACGCCCCCGACGCCCCCCGCTACAACGTCCGACTGACCTCGATCAAGATCATCCACCGCCTCTGCGACGGCCTCCGCACCGTCTTCGTCGTCGACCGCCGCGGCGACCTCGCCTGGGCCGTCGACATCGAGCGCTGGACCGAGCGCGTGCAGGGCCATGCCCCCTTGCCCGCCCCTTGCCCGCGGCGCTTCGAGCACCACGCCCGGGCCACCCGCACCGGCGACCACGTCGGCCTCGTCCTCTCCCCCTCGCAGGAGATCAAGGTCTTCGCCGGCGGCGTGCCCGCCTTCACCTTCTCCAACGCCCGCTGGCGACTGCTCGACGTGCCCAGCAAGTTCGCCTCCTGGACGAAGGCCGTCGGCGACCAGGCCCCGCCCGGACTCGCCGCTCGCCTCTTCCAGGCCGCCCTCAATCTCTCCGAGGACCGCGTCGGCGCCCTCATCGTCCTCCTGCGCGACCCCGAGGAATCGCTCCCCCACCTCGTCGCCCCCGGCGACCGGATCGAGGACATGATCCCCCACGATCCCGACGCCCCGTCCGACCCCGACCACCTCCCCCCCCGCATGGCCAAGCGGGCCCTGCATCATTTGATCTTCAGCCGTCGGGTCGGCGACCTCGACGCCTCGGTCCTCGAGGCCGTCGCCGGGATCGACGGCGCCGTCGTCGTCGACCGCCGCGCCCACCTGCTCGCCTTCGGCGCCATCCTCCGCATCACCCCCGAGGCCATCCTCGCCGCCCGGGCCTCCGAAGGGGCCCGCACCGTCGCCGCCCTCGCCGCCAGCTACCACGGGCCCGTCCTCAAGGTCAGCCAGGACGGCGTCATGTCCATGTTCCTCGGCGGCCGCCGCGTCTGGGAACTCTAAGAAGGGAACCCCGCCCCCCGATCCTCCTCATCCGATTCACCCGGCATCGGACTTGCCCCCCTCTGGGTCGAGGCGTACGCCTTCTCCCTTCGATGAGACCGAACCCCAGGAGCGACCCCCGATGCTTTCCCTCTCCGCCTCGATCGCCCTCGCCGCCCTGACCCTCGCCCCGACGCCCACCCCCTCGCAAGATGCCCGCGAGTCGTTTCGCGACTCCCTGCTCGGCGTCTATGCGATGGAACGCGGCCAGCGCGGCGACGAGCGCGTCTCCGACGAGGAGTTGCAAGGCACCGTCCGCATCACCCCCGACCGCATCAGCCTCCACCGCGCCGACGGCGGCGAGATCTACGCCGCCCGCTACCAGATCGACGAGGTCTCCGACGGCTCCGGCCGCCTCTCGCTCGAAACCGTCAAGGTCAAGTCCGAGACCGACGACGAACTCCAGACCGAGTCCGACGACACCGTCGGCACGAAAGGCAAGGCCCTCGTCTCCCTCGACGAGACCCCCGGATTCCTGACCCTCATCTACGACGCCCAGGGCGAGGACTACCCCGACGATTTCAAGCCCGATCACGAGAAGGAACACCTGTTCGTCCTCAAGAAGCAGGACGCCGTTGATCAGTGATCGTTGAAAAGTCGTCGCTTCCGCATGCGATTGAATGTGCCCTCGGGTGGCCCGGACAACGCGGGGCGTTGTCCGGGCGGCGCAGCCGCAAGACGTTCCAGAGCACGCCTGGCGCGATCCTCGCCGCCCGACGTCGCCGCGCCGGCCCGCAACCGTCCATCCGCCGCCGTCCCCGACAACCGCAACGCAACGCCACCCGCCCCGACCCGACGCCCATGCCGACTGCCAACCCCTTCCACCGCGCCATCTACCTGACCGGCCCGACCGCTTCAGGCAAGACGGGCGTCGGCATCGCCCTGGCCGAGCGGCTCGACGCCGAGGTCATCGCCCTCGACTCGATGACCCTCTACCGCGGCATGGACATCGGCACCGCCAAGCCCACCGAGGCCGAGCGCCGCGGCATCCCGCACCACCTGATCGACGTGCTCGACCCCTGGCAATCGGCCTCCGTCGCCGACTACCGCGACCGGGCCGCCGACGCCCTCCGCGCCATCGCCTCGCGCAACCGGCCCGCCCTCTTCGTCGGCGGAACGCCGATGTACCTGAAAGCCCTCCTGCGCGGCCTCTTCGACGGCCCCGCCGCCGACCCCGGCCTCCGCCGAACCCTGGAAGACGAGGCCGACCGCCTCGGCAACACCGCCCTCCACGCCCGGCTCGCCGCCGTCGACCCCCCCTCCGCCTCCCGCCTGCACCCGAACGACCGCCGCCGGGTCATCCGCGCCCTCGAAGTCTTCACCCTCACCGGCCGACCCCTCAGCGCCCTCCAGCAGGAACACGACCGTCCCGCCCCCGCCTCCGTCCCCGTCTTCTGCCTCGACCGCCCCCGCGCCGAGCTGTACGACCGCATCAACCGCCGCGTCACATCCATGTTCGCCGACGGCCTGATCGACGAGGTCCGCCGCCTGCTCGCCCGGCCCCACCCGCCCCACCCCGTCCCCATGCAGGGCGTCGGCTACCGCGAGGTCCTCGACCTCCTCGCCGGCCGCCTCCCCTCCGAGTCCGCCGCCCTCGACCTCATCCAGACCCGCACCCGCCAGTTCGCCAAGCGCCAGCTCACCTGGTTCCGCTCCCTCGCCGAGGTCCAGTTCCTCCCCCTCTCCGCCCCCGAACCACCCGACCACACCGCCTCCCGCCTCCTCTCCCTCCTCCCCAGCACCGAGCCCCTCGCCCCGGCCTGATCCCTCCCACGCCCAGGGAATTCGACTCGAGGGGCGATCCCGGAGCGTGTGGATCAGCCCTGCATCCCCCTCGTCCATCAGTCGGGCGACGAGGCGTCGGGCCTGCCTGGTGCTCCTGCCGAGCAGTCGGGCGGCCTCGGCCTGGGACCGGCGGCCGTCGAGGACCGGCTTGAGGACGGTGAAGGGCTTGCGATCATGTTCGCTGATGCTAATCCGATCGGGGTTCATGGCGTCCTCCAGGCTTGGGCTGGAGGGCGCATCGACCGGACATTTCGATCGGGGCCTGACAATCACGTGGAGCACCCGTTGACCCTGGAAGGTGGTTCGCGCAATATATCCGTGACAAACCAGTAAGTCGGTCCCGGTTCCCGGCCTTCACCAGGCATCTCGAAGGCTGAACTCTTGGGCGACCCATGACGGCCGCATTCCAACGAATCATCACGGCGTTGCTGCTCGCCTCTTACGGGCTGACCTCGGCCTGTGGGGGTGGCTTGCATGCGCTGGTCGATGGCTCGCATGATGGGGCCGCGACGAGCTGCTCGACCGAGGACGACCACCCCGCCCCCGCCTCGCCGGCATCCGACCATTCGGACTGCCTGATCTGCCACGTCGCCGGCCAGGGGCAACTGCTCGACCTTCCTGAACCGATCCGCTCGGAATCGGTCGCCATCGCCGCGGTCATCCCGACGGTTCCGACCGACATCCGGTCGCCCGATCGCCTTCCAGGCGATCCTCGGGCTCCGCCCATTTCGCCCGCCTGACCCCCCCCGACCGACTCCCCCGCCCAGGATGCGCGATTGCCGGCGCGATGACCGCGCAGGATGGATCGCCCTCCGCCGAGTTCTTGGGGCGGCCGGCCCGGGGACCTGCCCCGCAACCGGCACCGGCGACGATCGTCGCCGGTGATGAGCCCGCGAGGGCCGCCCGGTCGGGCCATCCGACCGGCGCGGCGGCATGGTGAGTACGCCCGGCGATGACGACTCTTACCCGAGGAGGGACCGCGCCCGCGCGGCCCCGCTCCGTCCTGTCACGCGAACTCCGATGGGCCCGGCGGCTCGACCCGGTCGTCCGGCACCCGATCGCGGTGCTCGGCACGGCGACGGTCGCGGCGGTCCTCTGCGGCCTGGTGCTGCACCCGAGGGGCCTGGCGCTGGCCGGCGGCCTGGCGACGGTCATGGGCCTGGGCGTCGTCTGGCCCTGGGTCAGCCTCCGGGGGCTGCGGGGGGCCGTCTCGTTCGAGCGGCGCCGAGGCCGGGAAGGGCAGCCCGTCGCCGCCCGCCTCGAGTTCCGCAACCGGGCGCCGTGGGGGGCCTGGGGGCTCGCAATCCGCTTCGGAGGCGGGGCGGCCGACGACCCGAGCCAGCTGGCCTTGGCCCACGTCGGCGGCTGGCGGCGGGGCGTCGTCGAGTGGGACTTCGTGCCCGATCGTCGGGGTGAGCACCCGGTCGGCGGCGCCCGGCTGACGACCGGCTTCCCATTCGGCTTGCGCGAGTCGGCCCGGTTGCTGGCGGTGGGGCGTCCCGTGCTGATCTGGCCGAGGACCTTCCCCGTCGGCCCGATCCCCGAGGAGGCCGGCGGCGACGCCTCGGAGGGGGCTTCCTTCCGCGACCGCCCCGGCGACGCGGGCGACCTGCTCGGCGTCCGGCCCTATCGCCGGGGGGACCCGATGCGTCGGGTCCACTGGTCGCAGACGGCTCGACACGGCGAGTTGATCGTCTGCGAGCGGCAGGCGGCCGCAGCCCCGAGGATCCAGGTCGTGCTCGACCTCGATCCGGCCTCCCACGTCGGCCGGGGGCCCGACGGCTCGCTCGAATGGGCGATCCGGGTGGCCGCCAGCCTGCTCGACGACTGGATCGGCCAGGGGGCCGACGCCGAACTCGTCGTCGGCGATCGCCCGATCGCGGCGAAGGGCGGGACGACCGCCGCCCGCCGTGCGGCGGTGCTCGACGCGATGGCTCGGCTCGATGCGGAGGGGTACGGCCCGCTTGCCGACCTGCTCGACGGTCCGGCCTGCCGGCGGTTCGGCCGGGGTTTGCGGGTCGTCGTCTGCACCGACCGGGCGCGCCTCGGGGGTCGAGGGCGCCCGGGAGGCACCGTCGAGCGGTTCGCGGTGCTCGCGGCGTCGGCGTTCGAGGAGGGAGCAGTGGCCGGGTCGCCGATCGACCCGGCCTGGCCCATCCGCCCCTGGGTCGTGATCGACGACCCGACTCGCGTCGCCCGACAGGTCTGGCTCCAGCGAAAGGAGATCGGCGATGTCCGCTGAGGAACACCGGCGGGGCCGCCAGGCGGTCGGCTTGACCATCGCCCTGGCGGCGATCGGCGTGGCGAGCCTGGAACTGGCCCTCCGCGGCATGACGCATTCGACCGGCCTGGCCTTGCTCCGGGCAGGAGGGCTCGTCGCCGCGATGCTCGCGGCCTTCGCCCTGCTGGGCCGGGGTCGGGGCGACCGGGGTCGACTGCCGACGCGGCGGGAGACGATCGCCCTGCTCGTCCTGGCCGCCCTGCCGTTCGCCTGGCATCCGGCACGGATCGCTGTGCTTGGCGGCGGGGTGATGCCGGAGACGATGCTGCTGGAGGGGCTGCGGAACCTGGGACTCGGACTGGCCGCCCTGTCCCGCAAGCCGATGGCGGGGCGGCTGGCGGCGGTGGTCGCGCTGTTCGGGGTGTTGGCCGGCTCGTCGCTGGTCGAGGGGCAGGTGATGACCGTGATGGCCGGGACCTTCGCGGTCATCGGCGCCGGCTGGCTTCTGGCGGGTTACTGGCTCGGGCTGCCGACGTGCAGGGCGCCGAGGGGCCGGCTGCCGCTGGCCGGCGCGGCGGTGGCACTCGGGGGCACGGCGGCGATGCTGGCCATCGCGGCCGTCGGCCCGACGACCGCCGCCGCGGCGCTCGCCGGCCTGTTCCCCTCCTCGGGCGGCACCGACTGGTCGGACCCCGAGGCCCGCTCCGGCGTCGGCGACGGCCCCAACGAGGTCGATGCCCGCGACTCGGCCGACAGCGTCGGCTTCTCCCAGAGCGAGGTCTACCTGGAAACGGATCAGCCGAGCCTGTACGACGCCTTCAGCGAGACCTTCGGCGAACCCATGAAGAAGAAGCAGGAGAAGGCGATCGCGCTCGGGCCGACCGAGATTCAGAGGCGTCGGGAGCACCCCTCCGAGGACCATCGCGCCGGCCGCGAGTTCTCGACGCACCGCAAGCCGCCCGGACCCCGCGACCCGCCGGGGGCCGAGGCCGACGCCCTGCTCTACGTCCGGGGCCGGGCGCCGGCCCACCTGAGGCTCGTCGCCTACGACACCTTCGACGGCGAGTCCTGGGCGGAGGGCCCGCCGTCGCCGAACGATGCCCGGCTCCGGGGCGAGGGGCCCGAGAGCCCCTGGCTGCGGGTCGAGGCGACGGCCCGTCCGTACCTCTCGGGGCGGGTGACGCATCGGGTCAAGGTCGGCCTGCTGGAGACGGCGAGCATCCCGAGCCCGGCCCACCTGGAGCGGTTCCGGGTCGGCAGCGTCAACCGCGTCGACTTCTACGAGTGGGCCCAGCCGGGCGTCCTGCGGATGAGCGGCCGGTCGATCCCGCCGGGGACGGTGATCGACACCGAGGCGCGCTCGCCGCTCCCGGAGTCGTTGCGGCGGCTCGCCTTCTCGCAGCGACCCGGCGACGCCTTCCTCCGATACTCGCAGGTCGATGAGTGTCCCCCGGTCCTGCTCCGGCTGGCCTCGGACTGGTCCGCCGGGGTCCCGAGGGGCTGGCGGCAGGTCGAGGCCGTCGTCGCCCACCTGCGCGGCCACTGCTCGTTCGATCGGGCGGCGACGCCCCCCGAGGGCTGCCCCGACGTGATGGCCCACTTCCTGGAGGACACCCGACGGGGTCCCGACTACCTGTTCGCCACGGCGGCGGCCCTGATGCTCCGGTCGCTCGGCTACCCGACGCGGGTCGTCGGCGGCCTCTACGTCGACCCGAAGAGGTACGACCCGGTCGCGCGGCACGTCGCCGTGGCGTCGGGCGACGCCCATCTCTGGGTCGAGGTCCAGGTCCCCGGAGGCGACTGGGTGGCGGTCGAGCCGACGCCGGGCTTCGAGTTGATGCCGCCGGTCCGATCGCCGCTCGATCGCGTGCTGGCGGGCCTGGGCTCGGCCGGGAAGTGGGCCGGCAGGAACGCCGCGGGGTTGGGGTTCGTGGCGGTCGGGATCGGCCTGCTGGCCTGGCGACGCCGCGACGTGCTCGACCGCGCCTGGACGCTCGCCTGGTGCCTCGCGACGCGGGTCGGGGCGCCGTCGCGGGCGGTGCTCGCGACCCTCCGCCTGGTCGAGCGTCGGGCCTCCCTGGCGGGCCGGGCCAGGACCATCGGCGAGACGCCGTCGCGCTGGTGCGGCGGCATCGTCGCGTCGGCGCCCGACCACCTGGGAGGAGACCTCCGAGCGCTCGTCCGGCTCGCCCAGTGGAGCGCCTACGCCCCCGGCCCGCTCCCGTCCGATGTCGACTGCCGGGCCCTCTGCCGCCGCGTCGTGCGGGGCTGGACGCTCCGCACCTTCCGGTCGATCACCCCCACAGACAATCTCCCGAGGGAACTGGCATCATGACCGAAGCCACCGAGGCGCCCCTGGTCGACGCCGATCGCCAGGCGGTCGAGGCGATCCGATCCGCCCTCAACGCCGCGTTGCGGGGCAAGACCGACGTGATCGAGCACGTCCTGGCCTGCCTCCTCGCCCGGGGACACCTGCTGATCGAGGACCTCCCCGGACTGGGCAAGACGACGCTGGCCAAGGCGATGGCCCGCGTGATCGGCGGCCGCTTCGCCCGCGTGCAGTGCACCCCCGACCTGCTGCCGGGCGACATCACCGGCTTCCGCGTCTTCGACCAGAAGACGCGCGAGTTCGAGTTCCTGCCCGGCCCCGTCTTCGCCGACGTGCTCCTGGCCGACGAGATCAACCGCGCCACGCCCCGCACCCAGAGCGCCCTGCTGGAGGCGATGGCCGAGCGTCAGGTGACGGTCGATTCGGTCCGGCATGTCCTCTCGGGGACCTTCTTCGTCATCGCCACGCAGAATCCCGTGGAGCAGCACGGCACCTATCCCCTGCCCGAGGCCCAGCTCGATCGCTTCGCCATGAAGCTGCGGATCGGCTACCCCGGCCGGCTCGACGAGCTGGCGATGCTGGCCGCCGCCGTCGGATCCGGTGAAGACCAGGAGACGACCCCCATCGAGCCGATCGGGCACGGCCGGCTTCGGGGCTTGCAGGAGCACGTGGCCGGGGTCGCCGTCGGGCCGATGGTGGCCGAGTACCTCGTCGACCTCGCCGCCGCGACGCGGGGGCACCGCCAGGTGACGCTCGGACTCAGCCCGCGAGGCCTCTTGACGTGGCAGCGGCTGGCCCAGGCCCAGGCCTTCCTCGACGGCCGCGCCTTCGTCACGCCCGACGACGTGCAGGCCGTCGCCCGGCCCGTGCTCGACGTGCGGCTCGGCGTCGAGCCCGAGGCCGCCTCCCGCGTCGTCTCCGAAGTCCTCGACTCGGTCCCCGTGCCCGTCTACCCCAAGGCCCGGCGTGCCTAACCCCGACTGGGAGCGACCTGATGAAGCCGATTGCCCGAACCCTCGCGTTGCTCGCCGCCCTGGCCGGATGCGCAGACGACCATGACCACGACCATGATCACGATCACGACCACGACCACGCCGCCCACGTCGACCCGGCTCACCGGCCGACCGACTTCCCCGACGCCGTCGATCGCCTGATCGCCGGCCACGAGGCGAGCCGAGCGGCCCTCTCGGCCGGTCGGGTCGACGAGGCCCACGACGAACTCCTGCCGATCCAGCGCGACCTGGCGAAGTGGCTCCCCGAGGTCGCCGCCGACAGCGACATGCCCGAGGGCCCCTGGAACCGGGTCGACGCCCTCGCGGCCCGGTTGCTCGCCGCCTATGAGTCGGCCCTCTCCGACCTCGACGACGGCAACGCCGTGGGCGGCGACCGTCTCGCCGCGGTCGAGCCCGACGTGCACGATCTCCGTCGCGTCCGAGACGAGGCCGATCCGGCCTGGTTTCCGAGGCCCCGGCGGTCGATCGAGGCCGAGGCGACCGGCGAGGGGACGGACCTGGCAGGGATCTCGGCCGAGGGCGAGGTCGCCGGAGAAGGGGCGGGGGACTGATCACGTCCGAGGCACCGGGGACATCGGGAGGAATCGAGGACGATGGACGCAATCTTCTGGGGCGGGGTCCAGCGCCTCGTCGAGGCGCTGACCGAGGCGGCACCGACCATCCTGGTGGGGCTGGTCATCGCCGCCATCTTCCGGCGGCTGGTCGGGCCGGAGGGGACCCGCCGTCTGTTCGGGGCCGGCACGCGCTGGGCCCTGCCGAGGGCCTGGGCGATCGGCATGCTGCTGCCGGTCTGCTCGCTCGGGGTCATCCCGGTCGCCCGCGAGCTTCGCCGCGACGGCCTCTCCGGCGGGACGATCCTCGCCTTCGCCCTGACGGCGCCGCTGTTCAATCCGCTCTCGGTGCTCTACGGGCTCTCGCTCTCGGAGCCTGTGGTCATCTTCACCTTCGCCCTGGCCTCGCTGCTGGTGGTGACGGCCGTCGGGGTCGCCTTCGACCGCGTCTTCCCGGACAACGCCTCGGCCGAGCCGTCGCCGCCGCCGGTCGCGTACGGGCCGAGGCGCATGATCGCGCTGCTGGTCTCGGCGGCCCGAGAGCTGGCAGGCCCGACCTCCGGCTACATCCTCGTCGGCCTGCTCGGGGTCGTCCTCCTCAACGTCGCCCTGCCTGCGGGCAGCCTGATGGACCGGATGGAGCGGGATAACCCCTTCGCGGCCCTGGAGATGACGGCCGTCGCCCTGCCCGCCTACGCGACGCCGATGGTCGCAATGGCCCAGCTCGGCTCGATGTTCCAGCACGGCAACTCCGTGTCCGCCGCGTTCGTGCTGCTGACCTTCGGGGCGGGGGCGAACCTCGGCCTGCTCGCCTGGGTCGCCCGCGCTTACGGGGCGAAGCGGTCGGCCGCCTGGCTGGGCGGCCTGCTCGTCGTGGTGGTCGGGCTGGCCTACGCGATGGACGCCCCGCTGACCCCGCGCGGGGTCGAGCCGGCCGGGCACACCCACGCCTTCGACATCTACTGCTGCCCGTTCCACCCCGGGAGCGGCAGCCTCTCGGCCGTCTCGCGGGAGCTTGCCGACGAGGTCATGCCGCACGAGATCAAGGCCCTCGGCGTGCTGCTCGGCGTCGGCCTGGCCGGGCTGGCGCTGCGACGGCTCGATCGGCGTTGGCGGATCGAGGACTGGCTCGAACGCACCCCCGGGCCGGCCGGGGCCGATCGTCCCCGCTCGCGGTACGACATCACGATCCCAGGCCCGGTGCTCGGCGGTGTCGGGCTCCTCGGCCTGGTCGCATTCAGCGTGCTGGCCTGCTACACCTACTACCCGCCGGCCGACCAGATCTTCGACGACCTGAACATCATCAAGGCCGAGGTCCTCTCCGCCGCCACCAGCGGCGACGCCGAGCACGCCGAGTACTTCATCCCGCTCTACCAGGACTGGGTCCGCCGCCTCCAGGTGAGCGTCTACCTCCGCGAGGGCACGCTCAGCCGCTACCGCCGGATGAAGGCCCGGGTGCTCATCGACAAGGTCGAGCGGCTCAAGCACGCGATCGAGGAGGACGATCCCGAGGAGGTCCGCCGCTACTTCGTCGCCGTCACCGACGCCCACCGCCGGATGCGGACCTGCTTCGTCGAGTAAATTGAGACCCCAGTTGGATCCCGCAGAGGTCCTCGGGGAGCGAGGCGGGCCGGTTTCCGACGGGCATCCGCCACCATCACCGGGGCGGAGTCGTCGGCCGGGATCGGGGATCCCGGGGAGTCCCCGATCCCCGGCCGGGTGCCCGTACTTGGCGTCTCGGGTCGTTCCGTTCGCCTCGGCCTCGGCGGGCTCGCATTCGAGTTCGCCGTCGACCCATCCCGGCGCGACTCCGAGGCAATCGGCCGCGCCGTCGATCGCCTTGTCGAGTCCCTCGACCCGGACGCCGACGGAGAGGGCCACGAGCTGCCCGGGATCCCGGTCCAGCAGTCGATCGGCATCCAGGGCGACGGGCCCGGGGCGGGTGCCCTCCAGATGTGACCTCATGGCTTCCCCGCGATCGCGGGCCTATCATCAAGTCCCCGCCCGAAGGAACCGAAGGCGGTCCGGTCGTTGAGGGCCTGCTCCCCGCGTCGGGCGACCTGACCCGCAGGGCGGCCCGATGCCGATCGCGATCATGCGGCACGGCCCGAACGGCCGTTCCCGCCGCTGATACCAAAGAGAGCACCATTTCGGCGTGCCGGGGCCAGGACGCTGTCCGCGGTCCCGATCGACCCAACACGGGAGGACCGACGATGAACAGCATCCTGCTCACCGGCCTGCTGCACCTGCTCCTGGCCACGGCCCCCTTCCAGGACGAGGCCCCGGGGCCCGCCGATGCCGTCCCCGCGCCCAGCAACATCCGAGGGGCGCAGTTCCCTCGGATCCACCCCGACCTGCGGGTCACGTTCCGGATCCGGGCACCGGAGGCCCGGCAGGTCGTCTTCGGCTTCTTCGACGACCAGCGCTATCCCGCCGAGAAGGACGACGAGGGCGTCTGGACCGCCACCACCGGGCCCCAGGTGCCGGGGTTCCACTACTACCGCGTCTTCATCGACGGCGCCGAGGTCAACGACCCCTCCAGCGAGACCTACTTCGGCACCGGCAAGATGACCAGCGGCATCGAGATCCCCGAGGACGGGGCCGACTTCTACCTCCCGAAGGACGTGCCCCACGGCGAGGTCCGCGAGCGATGGTACTTCTCCGAGACGACGCAGCAGTGGCGACGGATCTTCGTCTACACGCCGCCCGGCTATGATGAAGGTGGGCAACGCTACCCGGTGCTCTACCTCCAGCACGGCGCCGGCGAGGACGAGCGGGGCTGGCCCAACCAGGGCCGCGTCGGCTTCATCATGGACAACCTCATCGCCGAGGGGAAGGCCAGGCCGATGCTCGTGGTCATGGAGCAGGGCTACGCACGCCGGGCCGGCGACGCCGAGCCCGCCCGTCCCCCCGGCGGCCGCCCCGACTTCACCCGGATGTTCTCCGCCTTCGAGGGCGTGATGGTCGAGGACCTGATCCCGATGGTCGACGCGACCTACCGCACGATCCCCGACCGCGAGCACCGGGCGATGGCCGGGCTGTCGATGGGAGGCATGCAGACCTTCCAGATCACCCTGAAGCACCTCGACCTGTTCTCGTCGATCGGCGGGTTCAGCGGGGCGGGCGGGGGCTTCGGCGGCGTGGCCTTCGACCCGGAGACCGCCCACGGGGGCGTGATGGCCGACGCCGACGCCTTCAACGAGAAGGTCGACGTGCTCTGGCTCGGGATCGGCACGGAGGAGCCGGAGCGGATGTATCAAAGCGTGAAGAATTACCACGAGGCGCTGGAAAAGGCCGGGATCGAGCACGTCTACTACGAGTCGCCCGGCACCTCGCACGAGTGGCAGACCTGGCGCCGCAGCCTGCACGAGTTCGCGCCGCTCCTGTTCGGCGGCGCCCCCGAGGCCGGGCGGGAGGCCGCGTCCCCGGACGATCGGGAGGCCGCCGGCCCGGCCGGACGGCCCGGCGCGCCCCGTCGTCGGGGGCAGGGGCCGCCGATCGTGCTGAACCCCGACGACGTTCCCGCCTTCCCCGATCCCCCCGCCGGCTTCGACGAGCCGCGCGACGGCATCCCCCGCGGGACGCTGGAGATGATCTCCTACGAGTCCGAGTCGGTCGGCACGACCCGCCGCATGAACGTCTACACGCCCCCGGGCTACTCCGAGGAGCGGGAGTACCCGGTGCTCTACCTCCTGCACGGCATCGGCGGCGACGAGACCGAGTGGCAGCGCTTCGCCCGGCCCGACGTCCTGCTCGACAACCTGATCGCCGAGGGGGCGGCCGAGCCGATGATCGTCGTCATGCCCAACGGCCGCGCCCAGCAAAACGACCGGGCCGAGGGGAACGTCTTCGCCGGCGCCCCGGCCTTCGCGGCGTTCGAGGAGGACCTGCTCAACGACGTCATCCCCGCGATCGAGTCGCGCTACTCGGTCAAGGCGGACCGCGAGCACCGCGCCCTCGCCGGCCTCTCCATGGGAGGGGGCCAGGCGCTGAACTTCGGGCTGGCCCACCTCGACACCTTCGCCTGGGTCGGCGCCTTCTCCGCGGCCCCGAACACGAAGCCCGCGGCCGAGCTGGTGCCCGACCCTGACCGCGCCCGCGAGCAGCTCAAGCTGCTCTGGATCGCCTGCGGCGCGAAGGACAACCTGCTCCGGATCAGCCAGGGCGTGCACGCCCATCTCAAGGAGAACGACGTCCCGCACGTCTGGCACGTCGACGGCAACGGCCACGACCCGACGGAGTGGAAGAATAACCTTTACCTCTTCGTCCAGCGTCTCTTCCGCTGAACGG
This sequence comes from Tautonia sp. JC769, assembly GCF_040717455.1. Taxonomy (NCBI): domain Bacteria; kingdom Pseudomonadati; phylum Planctomycetota; class Planctomycetia; order Isosphaerales; family Isosphaeraceae; genus Tautonia; species Tautonia sp. JC769. The sequence goes on along the minus strand of NZ_JBFEFH010000022.1, from coordinate 4,612 downwards.
CGACCCGGGAGGTTCGCGGGGCGACCTCGGCGGCCCCGCGAACCTCGGCCTGCGGGAGGAGCACCGTGCCAGCCTCTCGGCTCCGGATCATCACGGGCCGGCCGCGGCGAAGTGCTTCGGGGCAGGTGCCTGCTACGGTCCGAAACGCCGCTGGACGACCACGCCGAAGCGGGCTGCGTCGGTTTGTCCACCCGGCGAGCCGTATCGAGCGGCATGTTGATTAGAGTGCTGCGTGGTCTGCCCCAATTGACGCACCCTGTCGTCTGATTCCGGACTTTACGTTTCGTCGAACGATGGTCTGCTGTTCATTTCGGATGCGCCTTTTCGTGACCCGTCGGCGGCTGCCGATTCACAGGAGCTTTTCGATTGTAATCGGGAGCTCGCGGACGCGGACGCCGGTGGCGTGGTGGACGGCGTCGGTGATGGCGGCGGCGATCCCGGTGAGGCCGATCTCGCCAATGCCGCGGGCGCCGAGTTCGTTCACCTCCTTGTCGGGGTGGTCGAGGAAGTGGACTTCGATGGGCGGGGCGTCGGCGTTCACGGTGACGATGTAGTCGGCGAGGCTCGCGTTGATGGGAGCCCCGTTCTGCGGGTCGTACTCGACGTGCTCGAAGAGGGCCATTCCCATGCCCATGACGACGGCGCCTTCGATTTGATTGCGCGCGGCCAGGGGATTGAGGATCTTGCCGCCGTCGATGACCGAGACGACGCGGCTGACGCGGAGGCGGGCGGTCTCGGGCTGCCAGGTGACTTCGACGAAGTGGCAGCCGTAGGAGTTCGTGGAGAACTTGGGATCGGGAGCGTCGAAGTTGCCCTCGGATCTCGCCCGGCGCGTGACCATCGCCAACTTGGCCTGGCGAAGCAGGTCGGCGAAGGGCGTGCCATTGGCGGGGCCGTCGGCCTTGATGAAGACCCGACCGTTTTCGAACGCGAGCTCCATCGGCTGGCGATCCTCGAATGGCGAACCGGGCGTGGTGACGGCGACGGTGAGCAGCGATTCGATCACGGCGTCGGCAGCCTTGAGGACCGCAGGGATGACCGATTCGGTGACGAGCGAGCCGCCGGAGACGGGGCCGGCAGGGAATGCGGTGTCGCCGAGCGTCACTTCGATGCGATCGAGGGGGATGCCGATCCTCTCGGCGGCGAGTTGGGCGAGGATGGTGTAGGTGCCGGTGCCGATGTCCTGGGTGGCGGAAGCGACGCGGACGGTGCCATCGTCGCGCAGGTGCATGACCACTTCCGCCGAGATGCGGGCGGCGATCCACGAGCAGCCGGCCATCCCCCAGCCGAGGATCAGGCCGTCGCGCTTCATGGAGCCGACGGCGGCATCGCGCCTGGCCCAGCCGAACTTCTCGGCGCCGAGTCGGAAGCAGTCGACGAGATGACGCGACGAGAAGGGGATGTTGAGCGACTCGTCGACTTCCTGCTCGTTGATGATGCGGAGTTGCATCGGATCGATCCCGAGCCGGCCCGCCAGTTCGTTCATCGCGGCCTCGGTGGCGTAGAGGCCGGGGACGCGGCCGGGGCCGCGGAAGTCGGCGCCGGCACCGATATGGCGTTTGGCGCGGCCGAAGGTAACACGCAGATTGGGGACGCTGTACTGGATGCCGGTCGACTCGCCGCAGTCTTCGTGGTGGAGATCGAGGATCGAGCGCTGGTAGATGTAGTCCTGCATCAGCGAGACGAGCTTGCCGTCGGGAGTGGCCCCGATGCGGATGCGTTGCTGCGTGCGGGGGCGGTGGCCGACGGTTTCGAACATCATCTTGCGGCTGACGACGAGCTTCACCGGCTGTCGGAGCTCACGCGCCGCGGCTCCGGCGAGCACGCTGTGCGTCCAGGGCCAGAGCTTGCCGCCGAAGCCAGAGCCGAGGAATCGGGAGATGACGCGAACGTTTTCGGGTGCCAGGCCGAAGACTTGCGCGAGGACGCTGCGCGCATTGACGACGCCCTGGGTCGTCTCATACAGGGTGAGCGTCGAGCCGTCCCAGACGGCGTTCGTGGCGTGCAGCTCGATGGGGTTGTGGGCTTCGGTCGGCGTGACATAGGTCTCGTCGAGCTTGACAGGAGCGGCGGCGAAGGCCCGATCGGCGTCGCCGCGGGCCATCTGCAAGCGCTCATGCGGTCCGAAGGTGGTGAGCACCGTGTCGGGTTCGTTGTCGGCTTCGAGGTGGGAGTCGACGTTCGGCCTCTCGGGCGCGTACGCGACTCGCACGGCGTCGGCAGCGGCCTTGGCCGCCTCGAAGGTTTCGGCGACGGCCAGAGCAACGTACTGGCCATAGTAGCGGACGACGTCGTCTTCGAACGGCGGGCGGCGTTCCTCCATGATGCCTTCGAATCCGGTTTGCCGCACCGAGCGATAGATCGGGCCGATGTTCTCGCGGTGAAAGATCGCTCGGACGCCGGGCATCTTCTCGGCGATCGAAACGTCGAGCGAGGTGATCCTGCCGCTGGCGATCGTGGCACCGACGGGGACGGCGTAGAGCTGGCCCGGGAAATTGAAGTCGGACGAGTACTTCGCACTGCCGGTGACTTTCAAGGGTCCGTCAATGCGCGGGGTGGCACGGCCGATGGGCGAGGACGCGGCGGGTGCTGGAGATGCGGGCATGGTAGGGTCCTTCGCTCCGTCGCGGAATTAAGCGGTGGCGGCGCTTCGCAGGGCGTGCGCGATGCACCGCCTGGCGAGCTCGACCTTGAATCCGTTTTGGCTTTGCGGCTTCGCGTCGCGGAGGGCAGCATCGGCGGCGGCGATGTAAGTTGCCTCGTCGGCGGGCTGGCCGGCGAGCGCCGCTTCGGCTTCCGGAGAACGCCAGGGCTTGGTGCCGACGCCCCCGAGGGCGAGGCGGGCTGAGACGATTGTTCCGCCGACGATCTGGAGGACCACCGCGGCGGAGGCCAACGCGAATTCGTAGGACGCGCGATCTCGCAGCTTCAGGTAGACGTGTTTGGCGCCTCTCAGCGGCGGTGGGAGTTCGATGTGGGTGATGAGGTCTCCCGGCTCGAGCACATTCTCGCGTTGCGGCGTATCGCCGGGGAGGACGTGGAAGTCGGCGAAGGGGACCTCCCGCGAGCCCGCGGTTCGCTGGATGTGCACGGTGGCGTCGAGGGCGGCCAGCGCGACGCACATGTCGGAGGGGTTCGTGGCGATGCAAGCGTCGCTCGCGCCGAGGATGGCCAGCATGCGATTGTGTCCGGTGATGGCCGGACAGCCGCTGCCGGGTTCGCGCTTGTTGCAGGGCATCGCCGGGTCGCGGAAGTAGACGCAGCGAGTCCGCTGGAGCATGTTGCCGGCGGTCGTGGCCATGTTGCGGATCTGTGCCGAGGCGCCCTGGAGGATCGCCTGCGAGAGGACGGAGTAATCTCGCTTCACGGTGGCGTCGTTGGCGAGGGTCGAGTTTCGCACGGTGCCGCCGATCTTCAGGCCGCCCTGCGGCAGCGGCTCGATGCGATCGAGCGGCAGGCGATTGATGTCGACCAGTTGTTTCGGCGTTTCGACGCCGAGTTTCATCAGGTCGACGAGCGTCGTGCCCCCGGCGATGAGGCGGACGTCGGCGCCTTGCTGGGCGGTGGTCGCCCTGGCGGCCAGTGCGATGGCGCCGGCAGCGTCGACGGGGCGGGTGAATTCGAATGTGTGCACGGGAGCATTATCCTTGACGTTGTCTACTTCGGGTGGCGCACTTGCTGGATCGCTTGCACGATGTTCGCGTAGGCGCCGCACCGGCAGATGTTCCCGCTCATCAATTCCTTGACGTCGGCGTCGGTCGGCCCGCAGGGTTCGTCGAGCAGCGCGACGGCGGACATGATCTGGCCCGAAGTGCAGTAGCCGCACTGGTAGCCGTCGCTCTCGACGAACGCGGCCTGCATCGGGTGCATCGCGTCGGGCGTGCCGAGGCCCTCGATCGTGGTGACCTCGGCGCCGTCGAGCAAGATGGCGAGGCTCAGGCAGGAAAGGACACGCCTGCCATCGACGTGGACGGTGCAGGCCCCGCACTGGCCGTGGTCGCATCCCTTCTTCGTGCCGGTGAGCGAAATGGTCTCGCGAAGGCAGTCGAGCAGCGTTGTGCGCGGATCGATCTGCAGGTCACGCTCCCTGCCATTGACCCGTAGCTTCAGGGGGATCGAGCCGACGACGTTTGCAGCCGTGGCCGGTCCATCGGGGATGCCCCCCTGCTCGCCGCCATCTGAAAGCGACTCCGCGCGACCAAGGGCATCGGCCGCGACACTTCCGGTGTTCGCTAGGAACTCACGGTGCGTCGGACCCAAGGGTGTTGCCGGTTCGTCCATTGGCAGGAATCCTCCTGAGCTGATCGTTCCCGCGATATCGTAGGCGAGAGCGAAGGTCGTGGGAAGCGGCCTTGGGATAGCAAACGGACAATAACCAACGCTCGCATGTGAGCGTTTGTTCAGAATGCGCCCTCTGCCCTCGATCGCGAAGGACTGATCGGCGTGCAGGGTCACGGCCCGCTGACTGATTCACAGGGCCGGGAGTCCGGCGTCACGTCGCTCACCGACGGGGCTTGCCGGTCGGCCGAGCCTGGACCCCAGCCGGGCCGGGCGATAGGCTGCTGCGGTGCAGATCCACGCGCGGCCGGCTGTCGGTCTTCGGCCGCTTCAC
>NZ_JBFEFH010000021.1:0-131137 GCF_040717455.1 Tautonia sp. JC769 | reverse complement strand
CGAGCGCGTCCTGCCGCCCCCCGATCGACACGGCTGAGGGGGACGCGATCATCCCGGCGGGCACGACTGCCTCGGACGCCGCACCGGCTCGGCAGTGGTCCGGGTTCGGGAGATCGGGCCGGCCGGCGTCCCGAGGCGGGCGCCGGCCGCCATGGATCGGGATGCCGCCGACGTCCTTGAGCATCCGCTCCAGCAGGGTCAGGCGGATATCCTGCGCCCCTGACGGTTCGGCGAGTGCCAACCGCTGAGGACGCCGTCCGCAGGACGAACCGACTCGGTCGGCCATCGCCCCGAGAATCCTCGCGAAGGACTGCGCCATTCGTCGGTGGAATCCGCCTGGTGAGTCGGAGGACCCATTCGATGAACGAACTCGACCTGTTCGCCGCCGCCATCGCCATACCCGACCGATCGGAGCGGGACGCCTACCTCGACCGCGAGTGCTCCGGCCGATCGGGGTTGCGGCGACGCCTCGACCTGCTGCTGGACCAGCACGACCGCTCGCAGCCGCTGCTGGATCGCCCGGACGGCGTCAACCGTGACGATCCGACGGCAGACCACCGGGCATCGTCGCTCGTCGGCACCGTGATCGCCGGCCGGTACAAGCTGCTGGAGCCGATCGGCGAGGGGGGCATGGGGACGGTCTGGGTCGCCGAGCAGACCGAGCCGGTCCGGCGCAAGGTGGCCCTCAAGCTGATCAAGAGCGGGATGGATTCGAAGGCGGTGCTGGCCCGCTTCGAGGCCGAGCGCCAGGCGCTGGCGATGATGGACCACCCCAACATCGCCAAGGTGCTCGACGGCGGCCTGACCGACGCCGGCCGGCCGTTCTTCGCCATGGAGTACGTGAAGGGCATCCCGATCACCGAGTATTGCGACGCGCTGCGGATGAACGTCGCCGATCGGCTCGACCTGTTCGTGCAGGTCTGCTCGGCCGTCCAGCATGCGCACCAGAAGGGGATCATCCACCGGGACCTGAAGCCCTCGAACATCCTGGTGGCCCCGTACGACGACCGGCCGGTCCCCAAGGTCATCGACTTCGGGCTCGCCAAGGCGCTGCACCAGCGGCTCACGGACCGCACGCTGCACACGGGCCACGACGCCGTGATCGGGACGCCGCTCTACATGTCCCCCGAGCAGGCGCAGCTCAACAACCTGGACGTCGACACGCGGTCGGACGTCTATTCGCTGGGCGTCCTGCTGTACGAGCTGCTGACCGGGACGACGCCGCTGGAGAAGGACCGCTTCAAGCAAGCGGCCTGGGAGGAGATCCGTCGGCTCATCCGCGAAGAGGAGCCGCCCCGGCCGAGCACGCGATTGAGCTCCACCCGGACGCTGCCGTCGCTGGCCGCATGCCGGCAGACGGAGCCGGTCCGGCTCACGAGGCTGCTGCGCGGGGAACTCGACTGGATCGTCATGAAGACGCTGGAGAAGGACCGCACGCGGCGCTACGAGACGGCCAACGGCCTGGCGAAGGACATCCGGCGGTTCCTCGACGGCGAGACGGTCGAGGCCTGCCCGCCGACCCTGGGCTACCGGCTGGCGAAGCTCTATCGCAGGAACCGGGGCGCGGTCCTGACGGCCGGGTCGTTCGCCGCGGTGCTGCTGGTCGCGACCGGCGTGAGCCTGGCGTTCGCCGCGATGTCGGTGCGTTCGGAGCGGCATGCCCGCGAGCAGGAGTACGCGGCGGCCGCGAACGCCAGGAGGGCGGTCGAGCAGGAGCGGGTCGCCGCCGCCAGGGCCCGGGAGGCGCTCGACGCCAATCGGGCCCTGGAGGCCGAGCGCGAGCGGCTGATCCGCCTCGATTACGCCCGGTCGATGCAACTGGCCGAGTCGTCGTGGCGGGACGGCAGCGCGGTGAACGCGGTCTCGCTCCTCGACAAGGCCCCGCCCCGGCTGCGCGGATGGGAGTGGCACTACCTCGACCGCCTCTGCCGCACGGGCCACCGGCTCTCGCTCGAGGGGCACTCCGGCGGGGTGGAATACGCCGCGTACGACCCGACCGGCGAGCGGATCGTCACGACGAGCGAGGACGGGACGGCGAAGGTCTGGGACGCCGGGACCGGGACGCTGATCCACACGCTCGACGGGCACGCCGAAGGGGACTCCGTGACGTACGCCGAGTTCAGCCCCGATGGCTCGCAGATCCTCACGTCCGGGTTGAAAAACGAGACGACGAAGGTGTGGGACGCCCGGACGGGGACGGAGCGATTCACGCTCGAGGGGGGCACGAACTATCACCACACCCGCCTGTTCAGTCGAGACGGCACGCAGATCCTCACCCTGGCCGGTGCGGGCATGTTCGTGGGCCTGGCGAAGGCCATCGTGTGGAACGCCAGGACCGGTGAGGAAGAATACGCCATCGACCCCGGGGAAACGTCGTTCGAACTCGGATCCGCCGTGTTCAGCCCCGACGGCAAGCGGCTCCTCGTCGATCCCATGGGGGGGGGGGCGCCGACGCTCTGGGATGCCAGGTCCGGCAAGAAGGAACAGTCGCTCGACGAGCAGGTCGAACAGCGGGACTCCGTCTCGTTCAGCCCCGACGGCGCACGAATCCTCAGTATCGACTTCGATGGTAAGTCCGCCAGGCTGTGGGACGTCCAGACCGGGACACTCATCCGAACCCTCGAAGGCCAGGACTTCGTTTCGGGGTCGAGTGTCGCGTTCAGTCCCGACGGGACGCGGATCTTCATGGTCGGCGGCGGCAGCGACAGGACCGCGAAGATCTGGGACGCCGAGACCGGGAGGGTGACGCTCACCCTGCAAGGGGGTGACCTCCGTCGCGCGAGATCAGCGACCTTCAGCCCGGACGGCGAACGCCTCCTCGCCGCCGACGAGGACGATTCCTCGGCAAGGCTCTGGGACGCCCGGACCGGCGCCCTCATCAGGACGTTCGACGGCCATCGGGGCCGGGTGAGTAGCGCCTTTTTCAGCCCGGACGGCGCCTCCATCCTCACCGCCAGCCGGGACGGGACGGCCCGGGTCTGGGACGTGGATCCGCCCCCCGGCCCGCTCGCCTTCCTGGAAACCGGCCCCGACGGACCCGGGTGGCGCCTCCGGGACGTCACCTTCAGTCGGGACGGTTCCCGGGTCGCTGTCGTCTGGAAGCAGGGCCAGGCGCCCTCGCCGCGATCTTCCGAGATCCGCGTGTGGGACGTGCGGGAGGAGACGGTCGCCTCCATCCTCACTGTGCAAAACGGGGGTGTGTTCTCCGCGCAATTCAGCCCCGATCCGCAAGGCACCCGGCTCATCACCGTGTGTTTCAACCGGGGGGGGCGGGCGTTGGTTTGGGACGTTCAGACCGGGGAGATCTTGCACACGCTGGAAGGGCTTCGTTACTGGAACAGCCCGACCTCGTTCAGTTCCGATGGGTCGATGGTGGTGACCGAGGGCTGGGATCTCTCGGACCCAGGCATCGAGAATGATGGAAGTTTGCAGCAAGAGTTGAAGGTCTGGGACGTGCGGACCGGGGATCTCCTCCGTACGCTCGACGGGCGCTTCTCCGAGGTCTTCGCCGCCTTCAGCCCCGACGACACGCGGATCGTCGCCGCCGACGAGGCCTCGGTGACCGAGTGGGACGTCCGGACCGGCAGGAAGATCCGGACGGTCCGGGAAGGCCACGCGTGGCTCCTCCCCGACGGCGCGCGGATCGTGACCCTCGGCGGCGACAATCGTGCCATCGTGTGGGACGTCGAGACCGGGAGGGAGATCGTCTCCCTCGCGGGCGTCGGGGACATGCGGGAGCCTTACTTCAGCCCGGACGGCGACCGGATCCTCACGGTCACCCGCGACCAGACCTGGAAGCTGTGGGACGCGGCGACGGGCGACGAGCTCATCACCCTGAGGCCCGACGTCGGCGCCGAGTCCGTCCGGTTCAGCCCGGACGGCCGTTGGATCGTCGGGACGGATCTGAGGGGCGGCGTCTGCGTGTTCGACGGCACGCCGCTCCCGGGATCGAGCCCGCCATGACGGACGTCTCGCGACTCCTGGACGCGGCCCACCGCGGCGACCCCCACGCCGCCGCCGAGCTGCTTCCCCTGGTCTACGACGAGCTGCGTAAGCTCGCCGCCGCGAAGATGGCAAGCGAGAGGCCGGGGCACACGCTCGACGCCACGGCGCTCGTCCACGAGGCCTACGCGCGGCTGACCGGCGGGCGGTCGTTCGAGTCGCGCAGCCACTTCCTGCGGGCGGCCGCCCGGGCCATGCGGAGCATCCTCGTCGATCACGCACGGGCCCGCAACGCCGCTAAGCGGGGCGGGCAGGCCCGGCGCGTCGAACTCGATCCGGATCACCCGGCCATCGCCCCGACGGACGCAAGGCTCGAGGCGCTCGACGAGGCGTTGTGCCGCCTGGCCGTCGAGTACCCGAGCCAGGCCGAACTGGTGCAGCTCCGGTATTTCGCCGGCCTGACGCTCGACGAGTGCGCCCGGGCGCTCGGCGTCTCCCCCCGGACCGCGGACACCTGGTGGGCCTTCGCCCGCGCCTGGCTCGCCGTCGCGCTCGACGGGCCCTGAGCAGCCGTCGAAACATCGGACCACCCCCGCTGCGAGACCGCACCGAGGTGAATCGGCCGCCACCGCCAGATGGTCTTCGCCAGACGGTAACGAAGAGGCCCACGGAGCGAGTGACTCCGTCTGCCTCGGCCCGACAAGTCCGAACTCCCCGAGGAGGCTCGCACCGCGATCCCGGAGCCTCGGGACGAGGTCGCTGCCCTGATCGACGAGGCCGAAATCCTCCGGACCGATTCCTCCACTGCATGACGCGAGAGGCGCCGCCCCTCCGGATCGGGCGGGCAAGGCCGTCGGGCCGCTCCGAACACCGATCGAAGGCCGGCGGGCCCCTTTTTTCGAATGAAAGTTTGTTAATACGATCAATCTGGTGTCGAGGGGAACGACCCCGTGACAAAAATCGCGGGCGTCCCCACTTGACGACCCGGCCAGGTGTCGGCTAGGGTTCACCTAACCTAATAAGTTAGGCGGCCGCCCTGCCGGGTGACGCGCAGGACGGGCCAGGAGGACCACGGTGCGAGACGACGTGACGCCGAGTCGGCGTGAGCTCGAAGTTCTTAAGGCGCTCTGGGAGCTGGGGGAGGGGAGCGTCCGTCAGGTCCACGAGCGGCTCTCCTCGCGGGGAGAGCAGGCCTTCAACACGGTCCAGACGCTGCTCCGGATCATGGAGGACAAGGGCCTGGTCCGCCATCGGGCCGAGGGCAGGACGTTCATCTACGCCCCGGTCTACGGCCGGGACCACGAGACCTCTCGGTTCCTCCAGCGGGTCTTCGACGGGGCGCTCGACCAGGTCGTGCTGAGCCTGTTGGAGGCCAAGGATCCGAGCGACGACGAGTTGCGCGATCTCGAGCAGATCATCGCGCGGGCGAGGCGGCGGAAGCGGCGAGACTCGAACGGGGGGGGAGGCCGATGACCGACATTCTCGACGGGCCCTGGATCGGGCAATCCGGGACCTTCCTGGCGAACGTAGCGGTCGGCTCCGGGCTCGTGACGGTGATCGGCTGCCTCGCGGCCCTCTCCTGCCGCGAGCCGGTCCATCGCGTCCGGGTCATCGTGTTGACCCTGGGCTCCGCGGTCATCCTCCCGGCCATGCTCGCGATCCCCAGCCTGCCGCGATGGCCCCTGACCATCCCCTTGGTCTCGACGCGATCCGATGCGATGGAGGGCCGGCCCGCGATCGGGATCGCACCGACCGGCGGCGGGGAACGGGTCGAGGGCCGGATGGCGGTCGATCGAGCGCGGAGGGTCGCCGAGGCCGACTCGGCCGCGATGGACCGGCCGGGGCCGGCGGCGGCCGCGATCCCCACCGATCGGCCGAGGCGTGACCCCGTCGAAGTAGGATCCCGCCGGGATTCCCGCCGGCCCGGCGCGATTCTGCTCATCGTCTACGGGGCGGTGACGATCGCCCACGCGTCCCTCTGGCTGGTCGCGTACGTCCGGCTCTCGAGCCTCTGCCGCTCCTCCCGTCCGGCTCCGGAGCATGTCGCGACGGCCTTCCGTCGCATCGCCGGGGCGGGTGGCACGCGTGTCCGTCTCGTCGAGAGCGATCGAGTCGAGATGCCGATCGCCTTCCTGCGAGGCGGCCCGGTGATCGTCCTGCCGGCCTCGATGGGCCACGACGACGGCCCGATCCTCCGATCGGCCCTGGCCCACGAGTGGTCGCACGTGCGCCGCGGCGATCTCTGGGCATGGCAGCTCGCAACCCTGGCGAGCACCCTGTTCTGGTTCCTGCCGACCTGCTGGTGGCTCCGTCGCGAGCTGCGACTCGGCCAGGATGTCCTGGCCGATGCCGAAGCGATGGCCGAGGCGGGGGGGGCCGTCGACTATGCCGAATTCCTCGTGAGCGCCGCGCGGGATCGCGCGGCGCGTCGATGGCCGGCGACGGCCCTCGGCCTCTTCGAACGCCGTTCCCAGCTAACGCGGAGGGTCGTCATGCTCGTGACCCGGACCAGGACACCGAGGGCTCGTTGCCGCCCGATCTGGGGGGCGATCAGCTACGCCGTCGCCGTGATGGTCGTGTGCGCGATCGCCAGCGTTCGGCTCGGGGCCTCGCCGCCGGCCCCGGCCCCGGCCCGGGACGAATCTCCTCAAGCGCCTCCCACGGTCAATCCCGAGGACGCGGACGAGGGCGAGGAACTGACCTACACCGGCGTGGTCCTCGACAAGGAGAGCAAGGCCCCGCTGGCCGGCGCGACCGTCGTCGTCCGTCGCAGTCTCTCTCGGGCCGGCGAGAACCGCCTGATCGAGGAGACGACGCACGAGACCGACGAAAACGGAGAGTACACCTTCACGATCCCGCCGGGGCAGGTCGCCGAGCCGGCCTTGTACATCGAGCTCGACGTGGTGCATCCCGAGTACGCGCCTCGCACGGGGTTCGGCTACTCGCTGACGATGATCCGCAAGAACGAGACGCTGGGCGAGCGGCCGTTCTTCGAGAAGGTCGAGCTGCTGCCGGGCGCGGCCGTCACCGGCATCGTCCAGGGAACGGATGGCCGCCCGATCTCGGGCGTCAAGGTGCTGTCCTATTCGCGGCCGGCGAACGCCGACATCGTCTCGGAGTATGGCTCGTTCGCCGACACTCGGACCGACGATGAGGGGCGATTCCGGCTGGTCCTGGCGCGCTCCGGTCCCGGCGTGGTCTGGGTCCTCCCGAATGAGAAAGCGCCCCAGGCCCTTGAGATCCCGCCGGAACGTCGAGGCGACCTGGGGACCTTCGTGCTCGAGGACGGCGTGGTGCTGACAGGACGCGTGGTCGATATCGACGGCGAAGGGATCGCGGGGGCGTATGTCGAGGCCGATCATGAGGGCAGCCCCGGCGTACCGCAGGGGGTTCCCGTGGCCAACCACATCCGTCGCGTGGCGGTGGCCGACGCCGACGGGCAATTTACCTTCGGTCCCCTTCCGCCCGGCCCCTATCGGGTCCGTCCCACGGACCAGGGGTACGACCCGAGCAGCACCTATGAGAGGGGCCAGGGGCCGGAGCGGCGACCCCTGCCCGCCGTCTTCGTCGCGCAGCGGGTCGAGCTGGAGGAACGGGCCGAAGGCCCGCCCATCGAACTCCGGGCCGTGCCCCATGTCGAGATCGCGTTCCAGTTCGTCGACAGCGAGGGGCGACCGCGGAGCGGGCATGAGCCCTCGCTGTTCGGCCGGTTCGACGACGGATTCTGGTACACCCAGGCCCACCCGGTCTCCGGACAGGTCGGCCGATTCTCGATCCTCGCCCCCCACGGACTCGAAGACGCCCGGGCCGACCTGATGACGAACGAGCATAGCGCCCTGCGCTTCCGGGTGGCCGAGGACGCCCCCTTGCAAGGTGGCCGTGAAGTGACGCTCGGCACCCTGGAGGGGGATCACCGCGACATCCAGGTGGTGCGCTATGTCGCGCCCGTGCTCCTGGTCAAGGTGCTCGGCCCCGACGGGCAGCCCGTCGACGACGCTCGCGTCGGTGCCTCGTACACCGGCGACGAGGGGAAGTTCCCGGCCTTCATCATCGGCGACGACCTCACGGCCGACGTGACGTTCGAGAACCAGCGGGACGGTCGCTTCCGATCGAGCCAGCTCCTGCCGGACGCCGAGGTCAGGGCCTTCGCGGTGGTCGACGGCAGGCGGGTCGACTCGGAGCCGGTTCGCCTGGCCGAGGCAGAAGAGCGGGAGATCGTCCTGCAAATTCCGGACGAGGCAGAATCCCGGGCGGGCCCCTAGATCCGAGTCGCGACCCCGAAGAAACGGGTGCAATCGTGTTGATGCGATTCTTTGCGGCGGTCCTGGCGGTCTCGACGCTGGCCCCCTGCCGGGCGGCCTGCGTCCCTCGTCCCGATACGCCGGGGCCGGCCGTCGAATTCGACCGCCACGTGGTCGGCCTGCTCGGCCGGCTTGGGTGCAGTGCGGGGGCCTGTCACGGTTCGTTCCAGGGCAGGGGGGGGCTCCGCCTGAGCCTCTTCGGCCAGGATCCGGAGGCCGATTACTTCGCCCTGACCCGATCGGGGATGGGACGCCTGGTCAACCCGATCGAGCCCGAGCGCAGCCTGCTCCTGCTGAAGCCGACGGGCCGCGTCCCCCACGGGGGCGGCGTCCGCTTCGAGGCCGGATCGTGGGAGGAACAGACCCTCCGAGCCTGGATCGAGGCCGGGACGCCGCGCGATCTCGACGCGCCGGCGGTCGATCGCCTGGAGGTCGAGCCGGCCGCCCATCGATTCGAGCGGGCCGGACAGGCGACCCGACTTCGGGTGACGGCGGTCTTCGAGGACGGCGACCGCGTCGACCTGACCGAATACTGTACCTTTCGCGCCCGGGACGAGACGGTCGTCGAGGTCGCTCCCGATGGCGAGGTGCGCGCGATCGGCCCGGGGGCGACCTCCCTGATCGTCGAATATCGCGGGAGCTGGGCCACGTCGCAGATCCTGGTCGCCATCGAGCACGGAGTCGTGAGCCCTCCGCAAGACCCCCCCGATCCGATCGACGCCCTCGTGCTCGCCCGGCTCCGGGCGCTCCGGATCGAGCCCGCGCCGGTCGCCAGCGATGCCGACTTCCTCCGCCGCCTGACGATCGACGCGATCGGGCGGGTCCCGACCCCCGAGGAGGTGCGTTCCTTCCTCGCCGACCCCGACCCGCACAAACGCTCCCGCAAGATCCACGAACTCCTGGAACACCCGCGGCATGCGGCGCTCTGGGCGACCCGACTCTGCGAGATCACCGGGGCCAACATCGACCGGGTCGAGGGGCCGCCGGAACTCCGCCCGAGGCGTCTGGCCGACTGGCACGAATGGTATCGTCGGCGGATCGCCGAGAACGTCGGATACGATGCGATCGTCCGGGGCGTGCTCCGGGCCACGAGCCGGGGCGATCTCTCGGCCGATCCCTGGCTCGATCGCGAGATCGAGCTCCATCGGGCTCTGGTCTCGGGCGAGGAGACCGGTTACGCCGGGAGGGCCGAGCTCGATCTCTTCTGGCGACGGTCCGATCCCGACGGTTCGTACCCGCAAGGCGAGATGGCCGAGCGCGTGGCCTCGGCGTTCCTGGGCGTTCAGATCGGCTGCGCGAAGTGCCACACACACCCGTCCGATCGCTGGACGACCCGCGACTATGCCGGCTTCTCGAACCTCTTCGCTCGCGTGGAGTTCGGAACCTCGCCGGATGTGAGGGCCGCCGTCCAGCGCCGTCTGGTCGCGCAGAGGACGGGGGAGGCCGACACCGGCCCGATCCCGAGGGTCCGGGAACTCTACCTCAACGACCGGCCTCGACTCCTGCCCGACCCGTCGACCGGCCGAGCCGTGCCGCCGAGGTTGCCGAACGGGGTCGAGGTGGACCCGACCGCGGGCGATCCCCGCGAGGCTCTGGTCTCCTGGCTCCTCGAACCGGACAACCCGTATCTCGCCCCCGTCCTCGTCAATCGGGTCTGGGCCCGCTACTTCGGCGAGGGTCTCGTCGAGCCGGTCGACGGGTTCTCGGCGTCGAACCCGCCGGGCGACGTCGGACTGCTCGAATCGCTGGCGCGCGACTTCGTCGCCAGCGGGTACGACATCCGGGAGTTGGAACGTCGGATCCTGAATTCGGCCGCCTATCAACGCGCCATCGTCCCGGCCTCGGCCGGCCTCGACCGCCCCGGCACGTTCGCACAGGCCCGACTGCGCCGCGTGCCGGCCGAGGCGGTGGCCGACAGCCTTGCCGTCGCCCTCGGGGACGGACCCGGGCCGGAGGGGACCGGGGGGAAGGAGCGCGTCGGCCGGGCCATCGAACTCGCCTCGAACCGCGTCGAGGATCCCCACCTCGGGCGACTCCTGCGGACCTTCGGGCGGTCGGAACGATCGGCGATCTGCGATTGCGAGCGATCCGAAACCCCCTCGCTCGCCCAGCAGCTCTTCCTGATGGTCGATGACGAGCTCCTCGATCGGATCGAGGGGGCGCCTCGCATCGATCGGCTGATCGACCGGGGGGTCTCGGGTCGCCAGGCCGTGGACGAGCTCTTCCTCGCGACGCTTTCCCGCTTCCCCGACGACGACGAACGGGCGGCGGCGCTCGATCATGTTTCGGGCGGCGACGACCGCCGCTCGGCCTACGTCGCCTTGCTCTGGTCGCTCGTCAACACCCGGGAATTCCTGCTCGTCCGCTGACCGCGTCGAGCGGTTTCAACGTCCTCCCCGAGGCCAACCATGACCCACCGCGAGCACGCCCCGACCGACTGCGAAGGGTTTCATCGGCGCGACCTGATTCGTATCGGCGCGAGCGGCCTGCTCGGCCTCGGCCTCTCCGACCTGCTGCGCCGGCGATCGCTCGGGGCTCGGTCGACGCCCGTCGGAAGGCGAAGGGCCGAGGGAGTCATCTTCCTCTGGCTGGCCGGCGGACCATCGACGATCGACCTGTGGGACCTGAAACCCGAGGCCCCGGCCGAAATCCGAGGCGAGTTCCGCCCGATCGACACCCGGTCTCCCGGCTTGCAACTCTGCGAGCACCTCCCGGGGCTCGCTGCGGTTGCGGATCGGATCACCCTCGTCCGATCGGTCGAGCACACCATCACGGACCATGAGCCGGGGACGACCTACATGACGACCGGGAACCGCCCCGGCGGCCCGGTCGAGTATCCCTTCCTGGGCTCGCTGGCGTCCCGGCTCCTCGGCTCCCGGTCGGGGCTGCCGGCCGCGATCGTCTTCCAATCGCTCCGCGAGGGGCTTCCCGCCCGTCCGGGCCACCTCGGCCCCGCCTTCGCCCCCTTCGAGGTCGAGGGTGACCCGTCGACCGGCCCGTTCCGGGGTCGGGGCGTCTCCTTGCCCGAGGGCCTTCCGCTGCACGAGCTGGAGGGCCGAGCCTCCCTCCGCGACCGCCTCGATCGCGGCCTGGCGGCACTCGAGGGGTCGGAGTTGCTCGACGGCCTCGACGACTTTCAGGCGGGCGCCCTCGACCTCCTCCGATCCGGAGCCGTCGCCGAGGCCCTGGAGATCGATCGCGAGCCCGAGCTGCTCCGCGATCGCTATGGCAATTCTCCCCTGGGGCGGGGCCTGCTCGCGGCGCGTCGATTGATCGAGGCCGGCACGCGATTCGTGACGGTCAGCGTCGGCGGTTGGGACACGCACGCCGGCAACTTCGACGCGCTGCGAGATCGGCTCATCCCGCCGCTCGACGCGGCCCTATCCGCCCTGATCGACGACCTGGACGGGCGTGGGCTCCTGGATGAGACGATCGTCTACTGCGCCGGCGAGTTCGGCCGGACGCCGGCGATCAACGGCAACGGTGGCCGAGACCACTGGCCCCGATCCATGTCGGTGCTGCTGGCCGGCGGCTCGTTCCGTCGGGGGTACGTGCACGGCGAGACGGACCGTACCGGGTCGGCGCCGACGGTCGATCCCTGCTCCCCCGACGATCTCTCGGCGACTGTGTTCCAGGCCCTCGGCCTCGGGGACGGCCACGAGCTCATCTCACCGAGCGGTCGACCGCTGTCCCTCTTCCGTGACGGGCAGGTCGTGGACGCCCTCCTCGCCTGAAGCAGGGCCTTCGGAGCCTTGCATCCCTTCGCCGGTCAGGTCGAGCAAGGCGCGGGCACGGCTCTTCCTCCTGGCGTCCGTGCGGTCGGGTGGCGCTGGTGACTCCATGGAGCGATCCTCCGACGACGGGTTGCCTTGAACCCGCCCCGCCGTCCGGACGGACGCCATGACGACGTCTCGGTGTCCTGGCGGTCGTCCTCGCGCTCGTCCTGCCGGGTTGGCTCTCAGAGCTCTCGGTGAACGATCAGGGCGTGCCCCGTTCCATCGTCCGACAGATCCCCGACCGTCTCGACCGGCTGCGGCCCGGGATGACGGAGCAAGACGTCCGGCAGGCGCTCGGGTTGGGTCGCCATCGGCCCGAGTCGGCCGCCGGAGGGGGGCCGGTCAAGGAGTCCTGGATCATCGATTCCCTGCGCCCGGGATCCGGGATAAGCTTGTTCCGTGATGCGACCGGTGGCGTCGTCCGAGTCCGCCTCTCCGGAGAGGAGTGGCCCGAGGAAGCGGCCCTCGATCCCCACCTCACCGCTCTCAGCACTGATTGGCATCCCCAAATCGATGGTGGTGTTCTTGCTTCTTCTTGGGGATGATTGTGCGGGCGGGTCGCACGCCAAGGCGAACCGCCGGGTGCCAGGCCCACGGCCGCGAGGGCCTGCCCGGGTCCGCCCTTCGCCCGACCATGCCCATGAAGCTGTAGCCATGCCGCCCCACCGAGTCTGCCTGTTCATCCACCCTCGCTGGACCATCGGAGAACCTCGCATGCCCTCTCACCGGCCCGGGCCCGGGTCGCCCTTCCGATCGATCCTGACCAGGCGATTGCGCTGGCCAAGACTCACGTTCCGCCTCCAAACGCTGCTGATCATCGTGGTGATGGCGGCGCTCACGGTCGGCGGCTGGCGGCTGTTCGAGCGTCGACAAGACTGCCTGGCCCGGGCCCGCTCCTATCGCGCCCTCGCCCGGCAGAATGCAACGTTCGCGGAGAATATGAAGGCAATTTCAGGTGCCTTCCGCAACGACCTGGCCCTGCTGAGGGAGGACCCCGAGCACTCGCTCACCGTCGCCCTCAATCGCGTCCCCCGGGATCACGCCGAGACGCTCCAGCTCCTGGAAGAAGGGATCGCAAACGCCTCGCGGAAGATGGCGTCTTACCAGGCATTGGCCCTCCAGCAGGATCGAGCGTCCGAAGCGTACCTTCGTGTCGCTCGCCTGCCCTGGCTGGCGCGTCCGGTCGACCTCCCTCCTCTGGAGTGACGCGACAGGCGCCCGAGGCAAGGTCTTCGTGCCTCGCCTGGGAAGTGGCACGACCGACCTCTCCCGAGCGTTGCCCAATCAGGCGTTTCCAGGCTCGGCACGCCCCCGGACCGGGGCCAGGTGGAGTCGCCCTCGCCGTCGATCACGCCGGGCCGGATCCCGACTGCCGACAATGCACGCCCGGTGATCCCCATGACCGGGCGTCCCGAGCACCCGCGAGGGCACGGGCACACCCGCCCGCTGATCTTGCCACCCCGATCGGTTATCCTCGGAGGGGAGAGCCTCCTTCCTCCGCCCCGATCAAACCCCATTCCCACCCGAGGTCCCACGTGATTCGGAAATACTGGCGAGGCTGGCTTCCCGTCAAACTGCTCATCATCCTCGGCTTCGTCGCCCTGATCGTGCTCCTGCGCTATGTCCTGGTCAACGTGTTGAATTGACACCCATCAAGCCGGGCGTACCCGTCCCCCGCCCCGATCACCCCTGCGCCGCCAACGGCCCGACCGGCCGCCGCCGCGTGTGCAGCCCATCCAGCGACTCCAGCCAGGCCGCCAGCCGGTCCGGCGGCAGGGGTTCCGAGAGGCAGAAGCCCTGCACCCGATCGCACCCGTGCGCCTCCAGCCAGCCCAGCGCCTCCTCGTCTTCCGCCCCCTCGGCCGTCACCACCAGGCCCAGCGCGTGGCTGAGCGAGAGCACCGCCTCGGCGATCCTCGCGTCGGTGGTCGAGCCGGGCAACCCGCGCACGAACGACCGGTCCAGCTTCACCTCGTCGACCGTCAGCAGCTTCACGTGATCGAGCCCGGAATACCCGGTGCCGTAATCGTCGAGCGCCACCCGCACCCCCAGCGCCCGGAAGTGGTCCAGCGCCTGCTGGGCCCGCTTCGGATCGCTCACCGCCGACCGCTCGCTCAGCTCCACCGTCAGCCTGTGCGGCGGAGACTCCTCGATCATCTCCAGCATCGCGTTCAGGGTCCGGTCGTCCAGCAGGCTCTCGATCGACAGGTTCACGCTCAACTCCAGCGCCAGGCCCCCCTCGCGCCAGGCCCGCTGCTGCCGCATCGCCTCGCCGAACACCCAGTGATCCAGCTGCGTCGACAGGCCGTGCGACTCGACCAGCGGCATCAGGTCGACCGGATGGATCAGCGACCGCTCCGGGTGCGGCCACCGCACCAGGGCCTCCACCCCGACCACCTTCCACGTCTCCACCGCGACGATCGGCTGATAGTGCAGCTCGAGCGCCCCCCGATCGATCGCCTGGGCCAGCTCGCAGGCCAGCGACCGCTCGTCCGGGCACGGGCCCCGCCGCGACTCGACGTACACCTCCAACCCCGACCTCGCCCGCTTGGCCGCATACATCGCCATGTCGGCATGCCTGAGCAGTTCCGAGGCGTCCCGGCCCTGGCCCGGCCAGGTCGCCACCCCCAGGCTCGCCCCCACCGCCATCCGCCGGCCGCCGACCGGCAGCGGCAGGCCGATCGACGCCACGATCGCCGCCCCCACCCGCCGCGCCCGGTGCTCATCGGCCCCCCGAAGCAGGATGCCGAACTCGTCCCCCCCCAGCCGCGCCACCAGGTCCTGCTTCGAGACCACCTTCTGCAGCCGGGGCCGCATCTGCGCCAGCACCGCGTCCCCCGCCTCGTGCCCGAAGGTGTCGTTGATCCGCTTGAAGCCGTCGAGGTCCAGCAAGATCAGGGCGAACGGCCCTCCTCGCCGCCCGGCATCGGCGATCTCCCGATCCAGCGCGTGGAGCAACTTCGATCGGTTCGCCAGGCCGGTCAGCGCGTCGTGCGTCGCCTGATGCGCCAGCTCCTCCTCGATCCGCTTCCGCTCGGTGATGTCCACCAGCACGTTCGACGCGCCGAGCAGCCGCCCCTCCGCGTCGAGCATCGGGTTCGCATGCGCCAGCGCCCACCGGATCCCCCCGTTCGGCTGCTCGATCAGCACTTCCTGCCCGTTGTACGACGCCCGATCCCTCAGCGTCCTCGCCATCCAGCATTCGTCATGCGGCATCAGCCGCCCGTCCGCGTAGTACAGGCGATACGAGCCGCAGAACCGGTCCGCCGGGTCGTTGATCCGCGGCGTCCGCCCCCACACGTCCACCGCATTGCGGTTGCAGTAGGTGATCAGCCCCGTGACGTCGCACGTATAAGCCGCCGCCGGCAGCGTGTCGAGCACCTGGAGAAGAAACGCTTGCGACTGCCCGGCAGGGCAGGCAGGGTCGTCCATTGTTCGTGACCGCTCAAAAAACAGGGTCGTCCGTGCGAGACAGGTCGCCATGACCTGCGTGAAGATTCGGCGTCATCGCCTCGGGCGACAGACTGCAAACGAGACACTTCAAGTCTACGCCAAACTCATCTGCGAAGGTTGGAGAATCGCGTGCCATTTCGCGTTTTCCCCGGTCGTCGCCTCGTCACCGTCCCTCGTCCGATCGCCCTGCGCGTCGGGTCGAACGCCCTCCCGCCTTCGAAGACGCATTTCCCGCTTTTGATTGCCGGGCTGGCGCGTCGTCGAAGCCTTGACGGCACCCTCGCGGCCTTCCACCCGACGATGGTGGGGGCATCCCGGATGTCCCCGGGGCGACCCCCGGTCGCCTCGTTCGGCTGCGCCGCCCGCTCAGCCGCCCCGGCCGGATTTTTTCCGCACCTCGACCACTTTTTGTGACTGGCGCTCCCCTTCGCCACGATGATTTCAGGTATCCGGCCCTCTCTCGGTCGCGGCGACGCCGCCGCTCGCCCGGCCGATCGATGCCCGTCACGCGATTGCCCCCGTCGGATCCCGCAGCCCCTCCCGAGGTGACACCCCCATGAACGCCCCCCAGAACCCGAACCCGAACCCGAACCAAAATCAAAACCCGGACCCGAGCGAACCCCGACCCTCCCCCCGACGCTCCCCCGGCCCCCGATCGCTCGACGCCCTCCGGAAGACCCGGCAGAACGCCCTCAGCCACGGCCTGACCGCCACCCTGCCCGACGGCGAGGCCGAAATCGCCCTGATGAAGTCGTTCGCCGACACCTGGACCCAGCAGCTCGGCTGCGACAACGACGCCGAGGAGGCCCTCATCCGCTCCTCGGCCCTCGCCTACGCCCGGCTCGAACGCTGCCGCAAGGCCGAGGAGGCCGCCCTGGCCGAGTCGTCCCGCCTGGCCCTCGAGCACTGGCAGAAGTCGAAGCAGCAGGCCGCCCGCAAGCTCGCCCAGGGCCTCTCCGCCGACCCCTCCAACACCGTGGCCGACCTCGAAGCCTCCTCCTTCGGCTGCGAGTGGCTCCTGCGCCACTGGCTCCAGCTCGACGCAAAGCTTTCCCAGGGAATTGTTTGGGATCACGACGACGTGGCCCGGTCGATGCTCCTGCTCGGCCTCTATCCCCAGGCCCCCGGCCCCGACGCCGACACGGCCGTCCGGCGTGTCTGGCACCTCGCCCGCTGTTGCGGCCGGGCCCCGTTCGATCCCGTCCCCGGCGTGCCGACCGACCTCATCCCCGCCCGCCTCGAACTCCGACGCCTCATCGCCGCCGAGGTCGACCGCCTCGACACCCTCCGCGACCGGCGCTGGCGCGAGCGAGACGCCGCCGAGGCCGACGCCGTCGCCCACCTCGGCCTCATCGACACGAGCAAAGAGGGCCAGCTCCGCCAGCGCTACCGCCGCGAGGCCTACTCCGAGATGATCCGGGGGATCAACCAGGTCATGCGCATCCGGGTCGAGCGCAGCAAGGACCAGGACCGCCAGTGGCACCAGGCCCACCCCCACCTCTCCGCCCGTCGCGCCCCGGCCGCCGCCCCGCCGTCCCCGCCGCCGTCGCCGCCGATGCCCCCTCCGACCCCCGAACCCGACCCCGGCCGCGCCCCCTCGCCCGATACGGCGCCTGCCCGCTCCCGAAACGAATCGCCCGAGGCGGCCCCCGAGACCCAGGCCGATCGCCTGAACCCACAATCGCAACAGGAGATGCGGCGAGACGGCTCCCCCGCCGACGTTCGGCCCGATCAGCGCACCGAACCGCAATCGACCGGGTTCTCTCGCCCCTCGATCGACCCCAGGACACCCCACCGCCCCCCGGTCGAGGGCCATCCTCGACCCTCCGGCGGCGACCTCCCCGGCTGATCCGCCCCGATTCGACCCGATCCGACCCGAGCCCGACCGCCCGATCGGCCTCAAGCGCCGGTCGCCCTGCCCCCGGTCCGCGCGGATCCTGCCCCGCTCGCTCCTTGGCAATCCGGCAATCCGCCTAGCCGCGCGACGCGGTCAGCTCGTCGACCAGGGGGACCAGGTGCCTGCGGATCGACTCGGCCGTCGCCCGGTAGGTGTCCAGGCCCGAGCCGACCGGGTCGTCCACGTCGAACCCGTCCGGGTCGAGCAGGGCCGCGCGGTCGGCGGCCTCGGGGGCGTGGTCGAGCAGGGCCCGCAGGTGCGACCGGGTCATGACCAGGATTCGGTCGGCCGCCCGGACCAGCTCGGGCACGAGCATCCGGCTGGCGTGGGCCTCCAGCGACCCGCCGTACCCCCGCACGACCTCCACCGCGTTCGACGCCGCCGGGGCCCCCTGCATGGCCGACAGCCCGGCCGACAGGACCAGCCAGCCGTGCGCCTCCAGGTCCTCGGGATGGCACCCGAGCCGGTCGGCCAGCATCACCTTGAACAGGGCCTCGGCCATCGGGCTCCGGCAGGTGTTCCCGGTGCAGACGAACAGGATGATCGTGCTGCAGAGCCTCCCCAGGGTCCGGTCGTCGAGCGACCCGTGCCGCACGACGTGCATCTGCTCCCCCTGGAAGCTCAGGACCGCCGGGCCGGCCGGGTCGTCGGGCGGGCCGTCCTCGATCAGGAGGTCCGGGGCACCCAGGCCGGCCAGGGCCGAGGCCGAGACGACCGGCTGCCCCTCCGGCCCGATCGGCTGGCCGATCGCCAGCGGCCCGGAGAGCAGGCGGGTCAGATGCTCGACGAACGGGTGGTCGGGGCAGCATAGCGCGATCGCCCCCCCCGGCCCCACCAGGGCCCGCCGCGACCCCTCCGGCAGCCGGTCGGCCAGGCCTCCGGCCACGCCGTCGGCCAGGAAGAGTTCCACCGGCCCCGGCCACGACCGCGAGGCCACCCGCCTGGCCCCGACCGGCGCCCCGGTCGCCCAGTCGAGCAGCTCGTCGGGGCCCCTCAGGCAGATCTTCAGCCAGTGCGTCCCCCCCGGCGGCGAGGCGCCCGGGGCCCCCGCCAGGCGGGTCATCGCCTCGGGCCTGAGCGCCGAGGCGGCCAGGGCGTACCCGGTGCCGGTCGGCAGCACCACCACCCCGCCCCCCGCCAGGCAGGCCACGGCCCGGTGGACGACGTCTCTCGGATCATCGGCCCGGAACAGCTCGATGAGTTCGGGGGTCGGGTTCGGATCGCTCATGTGCCTTCGGCCCGGCCTTCGGCGTTCGGAAACCCCCGGATCGCCACCGCGACCGAACCGAGGAACCTGTTTGGACACGCACCAAGCCGTCGAGCTTACGGCCTGCCGCCGATCGCGGTCAATCCGCCGCTCGGGCCGCCGCTCGGCCCCGGCCGATCAGAACAGCAGCCGGAGGCCCGAGACCCCGTGCAGCCTGGCGTAGATCGCCCGGACCTGGTCGGCCGACTGCACCGTGATGTCCAGCGTGACCGAGACGTGCCGCCCCCCCTTCGTGAACCGGACCGAGTGGTCCAGCTCGCCGGGGCCGGCCAGCTCCTCCTGCACCGCCGCCACCACCCGCGCCGGGAAATCCTCGTCAGACGACCCGATCGCCCGAATCTGGTAGCTGCCCGGGAACGGATGCACCGACTCCAGCAGGTCCGCGGACGGGATATTGTTCGGAGACATGAGAGACCCTTGATTCAGAGAAGGAGACTTCGCCCTGATCCTCCCTATTGTTTCGCGGCGCCCCCCCCGCGGCAAGTCTCGGACCCTTGTCCGGAGGGGAGGCGCCCCGGTTGCTTGAGGGCCGGTCAGGCCCCCGGGGTCCGGGTCGGGTCGTCGGGCGAGGCGTGCACCGGCTCCCGGGCCGGGGCCGCCCCGGAGCGTTGCGACGGGGCCTGCCCGGCCTCGTCCAGGTCGACCGAGAGCGGGACCTCGTCCTCCAGGTGGTGGTCCTCGCTGATCGAGTGGCCGAGCCAGTCGAGCACATCGGCATACACCGCGTACAGGCAGGGCACCAGCATCAGGACCACCATCGTGCCGAACGTCAGCCCGAACGCCAGGCTCGTCGCCATCGGGATCAACACCTGGACTTGCAGGCTCTTCTCGGTCAAGAGCGGCAACAGGGCCACCACCGTCGTCAGGCTGGTCAGCAGGACCGGCCGGAACCGGGCCTTGCCCGCCTCTCGCAGCGCCACCCGGACCGGCTGGCCCGCGGCCACGTTGGAGTTGATGAAGTCGATCAGCACGATCGAGTCATTAATGATCACGCCCGAGAGCGCCACCAGGCCGAAGAAGCTGAACAGGGTCAGCGGCAGGTCCATCAACAGGTGGCCCCAGATCGCCCCGACCAGGCCGAACGGGACGATCATCAGGATGAACAACGGTTGCAGATACGACCGGAATTGCGAGGTCAACAGCACGAACATGGCGAACAAGGCGATCACGAAGCCCACCACCAGGCTGCCGAACGACTCCTGCGTCTCCTGCTCCTGCCCCTCCCACCGGACCGAGACGCCGGGGAACAGCTCCAGCAGCTCGGGGAGGAAATTCTGCTGGAGGTCCTGGGTGATCTCCCGGGCGTTGGCCACGGCCGAGTCGAGGTCGGCCGTCACCGTGATCGACCGCTGCTGGTCGATCCGGTTGATCGACGAGTACCCCCGCTCGACCGTCACCGAGGCCAGCTCGTCGAGCGGGACCTCGCCCGCCTCGGGGGTCCGGATCCGGATCTCCCGCAGGTTGGCCAGGCTCTCCCGCTGCTCCGGCGGGTTCCGGACCATCAGCTTCACCTCGTGCCGGCCGCGCTGCAGCCGCATCACCTCCTCGCCGTAGAAGGCCGATCGGACCGTCTGGGACAGGGCGTTCGTGTCGATCCCCAGCGCCTCGGCCGACGGCTTCACGCGGAGCTGGATCTCCGGCTTGCCCGGCTTGCTGTTGTCGGCGATGTCGAACACGCCTTCATACGTCCCCAGGCGTTCCTTGCAGCGTTCGGCCAGGGTTTCGAGCGACTCCATGTCCTTGCCGACGAGCTGGAACTCGACCGGCTTGCCCCCGGGGCCGGTGTCGCCGGCGCTGAATTTGGCCTCGTCGAAGCCGTGAACTCGCTTCAGGGAGGCGTCCCTCCAGAGATTCACCAGTTCGAAACTGCTGATCGGTCGTTCCGCCCCGCCGACCATCTCGGCGAAGACCATGCCGATGTTCGAGCCGTTGGTGGACATCGAGCCGCCCGGGCCCGCCCCCCCGGTTTCGACGTAGCCGACCGACCGGCTGATGGCCCGGATGGGCGGCCGGCCCGATTCCTCGGCAATCTCGGTGTGAAGGCGTTCGATTTCCTCGGCCATCCGCCGGGTCGCCTCGTCGACGACGCTCGCGGGGGTCCCGGCCGGGAAGGTCACCGTGCCCGTGATGTAGTTCGAGTCGAAGTCCGGGAAGACCACGAACGGCACCTTGCCGCTCGCCACCAGGCCGAACGAGCCGATCAGGATCGCCAGCATCGCCGAGAGGAAGACCACCGGGATCCGCAGGAAGAACCGCAACGAAGGTTCATAAGCATGTTCGATGAACCATCTCAGCCCCCGGTCCACGCCCGACCGGACTCCGTGGTAGACCGACAGGACCGGGTTCTCCATCCGCATCGCCCGGGTCTCGGCCCGACGCTTCCGGAAGGCCCGCACCAGCCAGATCCAGGCGAAGAGCGGCGTCAGGAGCCAGACGACCACCCGGCCGATCACCCCCAAAATTGGCGCCCGGCGGTGCGACAGGTGGTTCGGCAAGATCAAGAGGCTCTCGCCCAACGATCCCAGGAGCATCGAACAGACGACGATCGGCATGATGAAGATCACCTTGCCGAGCACCCCCGCGACGAAGAACATCGGCATGAAGGCGAAGATCGTCGTCGTGACCGAGGCCACGACCGGCCCGGAGACCTCGATCGTCCCGTCGATCGCCGCCCGGACCGGGGACTTGCCCATCTCGCGATGGCGGTAGATGTTCTCGCCCACCACGATGGCGTCGTCCACCACGATCCCGAGCGCCATCAGGAACGCGAAGGTCGAGATCATGTTCAGGGTCACGCCGGTCCCGGCCATGACGATGAACGCGAAGCCGATCGACACCGGGATCCCGAGCGCCACCCACAGCGCCAGCCGGATCTCCAGGAACAGGGCCAGCACGATGAAGACCAGCGCCAGCCCCTGCAACGCATTACTCGTGAGTGTATCAAGACGCTCGGATACGAGGATCGATTGGTCGTCGAAGATCTCGGCCCGGTAGCCGGAGGGGAGGTTGAGATCGGCCACATACTTGCGGACGTCGGTGACGACCTCGATCAGGTCCTCGGTCCGGGTCTTCTGGACCATCATCACGATCGACGGCTGCTCCCCCTCGAAGGCCGGGGCGACGTCCGGGTCGGCCAGGGGAGACGGGAACCGCATCCAGCTCCGCTGGGCCGTGTCGTTGAAGCCGTCGTGCACGGTCCCCAGGTCCTTGACCCGCAGGACGGCGCCGTCGGGCCGGGTCAGCAGGGGAAGCTCGGCGATCTCGTCGCCCGTCAGCCGCTTGTTCTTGCCCCGGACGAGGAACTCGGACGAGGGGGAGCGGATCTCGCCGGCCGGCAGCTCGATGTTCTCCTGGCGGATCAGCAGGCCGACCTGCTGGAGCGTCAGGTTGTGCCGCCTCAGCGTCTCCTCGGGGATCTCCACGTCGATCTGATAGTCGCGGACCGCCAGCATCTCGACGAGCGAGACGGACGGCAGGTCGAGCAGGTCGGTCCGGATCCGCTCGGCCAGCTCGCGGAGCTGGAGATCCTCGCGAAGCCGCCAGGCCCGGCGCCCCTCCTCGTCCAGGCCTTCGGGGACCTGCGACCCGCCGAACAGGGCGACCCGGATCGCCGGCTGGCGGAAGGCGAGCAGCTTGACGTCCGGGTCCTCGGCCAGGAGCGGGAAGCTGGGGATCTGGTCCACCTCCGACCGGATCTCGTTGAGCACCCGCTGGGGGTCTCGGATGTTGCTGTACATTTCAGCAACGACTGTTCCCATCCCCTCGGCGGCCGTCGAGGTGATCTTCTTGATGCCGTCGACCGCCCGGATCGCCTCCTCGATCTTCTGGCAGATCCCCTCCTCGACCTCGGCGGGGCTGGCGCCGGGGTAGGGGACCGTGATGGTCACGATCTCGAGCTGGAACTCGGGGAAGAGCTCTTTCTTCAGGCCCAGGAGCGACAGCACCCCGACCAGGATGGCGGCCACCATCACCGTGTTGACGGCCGGCCCGTTCCGGACGACCCATTGAATGATCCCACTCACGAAAAGGGCTCCTCGGCAGGCATTGGGGACGACGGGGCTGCCACGCTGGCTCCTGGCCCGACGACCGCCGGGCCAGGTGAAAGGGTCGGAATGTCTCGGAACACGATGGTCCTGGTCGGGCCGTCCCGCCCGACGCAATCGGGTCGCACGGCGGGAGTCGGCCGACGGGTCCTTCGTCAGTTATCGCGATTCGGCCGTCGAGGCCGACGCGACCGATTCGTCGGGCGGGCTCGGGGCCGACGGGTCGACGACGGCCACCTCCATGCCCGAGACGGGGGAGTCGAGCGTCGAGATGACCAGCGGCGCTCCGACCGGGATCGGCTCGCCGGGCCCGTCTCCCCGGATCACGACGGCATCGTCGAGCACGCGGACCGGGTCGACGCGGCGGATCTCCAGGTGGCCGTCGGTGACGATCCAGATCTCGTTGTTCGGCCGGAAGGCGGCGCGGGGGATCGAGAGCAAGGGCACCTGGGTCTCGGCGCCGAACAGGGTGACCGAGACGAACATGCCGCGCCTCAGGCCGGCCGGCTGGGCCACCTCGACCCGGCAGGGGACGGTCCGGGTCCGCTCGTCGATCCCGGTGCCCTCGAACCGCGAGAGGACCCCTTCCCAGTCGGTCGAGCGGCCGGCCAGGCTCCGGGAGACGACGGCCCGGGCCCGGGGGATGGCGTACGGGTCGTCGTTGGCGAGGGTCATCGGGTCGTCGCCGCCGGCCAGCCAGAAGAGGTCTTCCAGGCGGAGGCTGCACCGGACCTCCATGGTGGCGCTGTCCTCGAGGGTCACCAGCACCTCGCCGGGCCGGGCGTAGGCATCGCGCTCGACCCGGACCTCGACGATCCGGCCGTCGATCGGGGCGGTGATCGTGGTCCGCTCCAGGTCGTAGGCGACCTGGTCGAGCTGGGCCTCGATCCGGCGCATCTGGGCCTCCAGGCGGGCGCGTCGGCTGGCGAAGGTCCGGCGGTCGTTCTGCAGGCGCTGGAGGTTCTGGCGGGCGGTGAGCATCTGGGCGTCGGCGGCGTCGCGCTCGGAGGCCGACGAGGCGCTGCGGGCGATCAACTGCTCGACCCGGACCTGCTCGCGGCGTCGGAGGTCGACCTCCTGTTCGGCCAGGGTGACGAGCTCCTCGGTATTCTGGATCTCGATGTCGAGCTGGTCGAGGTCGGCGGCCACCTGGGCCAGTTCGGCCTCGAACGAGGCGTCCTGGATTTCGAGCGGCCGGGGGTCGAGCTTCAAGAGCAGGTCGCCGGCCTTGACCGACCGGCCGGCCCAGCAGGCCTCGGTCCGCTCGACGATCCGCCCTTCGACCTCGGCCGAGAGGGTGATCTCGCGCTTGGGGATGATGGTGCCGTTGACCTCGATGCCGAGCCCCGTGTTCGAGGCGTCGCCGACCGGGACGACCTCGACCCGGGGCAGATCCCGCTCGCGTTCGACCCGCTGGGGGGGCTCCTTGGAGGCGACCAGGCCGGCGAAGGCGACGACCCCCGCGCCCAGGAGCAAGGCCGGCAGGAGCACGTTGCGGAAGAACTTGGGCATCATCGGGATCGTCCCTCGCCGCCGCCCGGTGGGCTGTCGGGTCGGCCCGACGCCTCGCCCGATCGGCCGCTGACCTTGATATTAATGTGCTCGAAACCGGACCACGCGCCCGGATCGACGATGCGCTGGAGCATGGACTTGAGCAGGAGCCGCTCCTGCTCGGAGAGCGGACCGAGGACCTCGTTCTCGACCTCTTCTACCGTGTCATTCGCCCGTTGGAACAGATCTTGGCCCGATTCGGTGAGGTGGATGCGGTGGACACGGCGATCGGTCGGGTCGGGGTGGCGCTGGACCAGGCCGCGTTGCTCCATCTCGTCCATGAGGCCAACCATCGAGGTGCGGTCGATGCAGATGAACTCGCCCAGTCGTTGCTGGGCCACGGGGCCGAAGTGGGAAATCATGGCGAGGACCTGGACATGCTTGAGCTGCACCCCCATGGGCTCCAGCTCCTCCTCGAACCGCGATCGCAGCCGGTGCGCGGCCATCGCGAGCAGGAACCCGTACCGCTCCCGGGCCGGTGTCTGCCTGGGATCGAGCGCGAGAGGCTCCGGGTCTGCCCCCGATTCGTTGTGGCGATTCGTCATCAAGCTCCGGATGGCAAGGGGCGCTCGAACCGTCAGGGGTTCGCCGAATGTCCCAAAATGCCTGAACGTCGCACTCGGGCGATTCTTCAGGCCGGCAAACCGTCAGAACAAGAGATCGTCAGTCTCGCTGATAGTTTCTAGTCAAAACGGATCGCTCGTCAAGACAAATCGAGCCGAATTTATGCCGAGGGGGTGATGGGGGGGGCGAGGGGTGGGGTTGCTTCCGATCGGGGGCGGGGTCTGGTAGGGTGGCGGGCTGTCGTCGTCCATCCGAATCAAGCGGGGCCTACCGAGAGCCGGGCCGGTTCTTCCCTTGCTCTCCCAACCTGGGAGATCGGGAGGTTGGGGGCCCGGTGAGGGGGGCTGGAACGATTGGGCGGGGCTCGGTTTCGAGTGCGAAGACCCCTCACCCCGGCCCTCTCCCCGCGAGCGGGGAGAGGGGGCCAATTCAACCCTCGCCCCTACCGGGGGAGAGGGTGGCCGCAGGCCGGGTGAGGGGAGCTTGGGCAAGACGACAGGCTCGGCTCTGAACGGAAGGACCCCTCACCCCGGCCCTCTCCCCGCGAGCGGGGAGAGGGGGACGGAACCATCGGGTGGACGACCGGTTGTTGGCAGATTCACGTGACCACGCGAGAGAGAGGCGAGAACGATGGGGCTGGAGATCGCACCGGGCAAGGCGACGATTGGCTGGATCGGCACGGGGGTGATGGGGGCCTCGATGTGCGGGCACCTGATCGACGCCGGGTACAAGGCGACCGTGTATAACCGGACGAAGGCCAAGTGCGCCCCCCTGGTCGCGAAGGGGGCGACCGAGGCGGGCACGCCGAACGAGCTGGCGGCGGCCTCGGACGTGATCTTCACGATCGTCGGCTACCCGAAGGACGTCCGGGAGGTGATCCTGGGCGAGTCGGGCGTGCTGGCCGGGGCGAAGCCGGGGAGCATCCTCGTCGACATGACGACCAGCGAGCCGAAGCTGGCCGAGGAGATTTACGAGGCGGCGAAGGCCAAGGGGGTCCACGCGATCGACGCCCCCGTCTCGGGGGGCGACGTGGGGGCGAAGGAGGCCCGCCTGTCGATCATGATCGGCGGCGAGGACGAGGCGGTGGCGGCCGTCAAGCCCCTGTTCGAGATCATGGGCAAGACCATCGTGCACCAAGGCGGCCCCGGGGCCGGCCAGCACACAAAGATGGTCAATCAGATCCTCATCTCGACCGGGATGATCGGCGTGTGTGAGGCCTTGCTTTATGGCTACAAGGCGGGGCTGGACCTGGAGACGGTCTTGCAGAGCGTCGGCTCGGGGGCGGCCGGGTCGTGGAGCCTGAACAACCTGGGGCCGAGGATCATCAAGGGGAATTTCGACCCGGGCTTCTTCGTCGAGCACTTCATCAAGGACATGGGGATCGCCCTGGCCGAGTCGCGCCGGATGGGCCTGTCGATGCCGGGCCTGGCCCTGGCCGAGCAGCTCTATCAGGCGGTCGCCGCGCAGGGGTACGGCAGGAATGGGACCCAGGCGCTGGTGCTGGCGCTGGCGAAGCTGTCGAACGTGGACTGGAAGGCCAAGGGCTGATTGCGAGTGAGGACGATCAAGGCTGGGACAGGCGAAGGGTCCCAGCCTTGATGACTCGGGATGGGCGTCTTCGAAGACCCGACGGCACCCTACTCCCGGATCCCGTCTGAATCGGTGGGTTCACGGTGTTTCGGCGGGTGCCCCGGGTTCCGCGCAGCGGACCCCGGGCGGAGTCGCATGGGCCTGCCGCCCCCCGGCCCGGGGTCCGCTGCGCGGAACCCGGGGCACCCGGATCCCACCAGGTTTGACTGGAAGCGATACTACGAGAGAAGGGTCATGTGAGGCGTCGGCGACGATCGCGCAAGGAGAGGGCGAGGGCGATGGGGACCGAGCCGAGGCAGAGGGCGAGGCAGGCGATCGGGAGCCAGTCGCCGGTTTCCATGTAAAGACTGGCGCGATTGTCGAGCGGGACCTCGACGGTGAGGACCCCCTCGGCGGCGTTCGGGAGCGAGTCGCGGGAGGGGGGATCGAGCGCGGCGAGGATGGTGCCGTTGCCGTCGATGAGGGCGGAGGTGCCGGTGTTGACGCTCCGGGCGACGGGCATCCGCAGCTCGACGGCGCGGAGGACGCTGCTGGCCAGGTGGAGCCGGTGGGCGGCGGTGCCGCGGAACCAGCCGTCGTTCGAGAGGTTCAGCAGGACGTCGGTCGGGTGGCCGTCGGACGCGGCGGCGAGGCGCCGGGCGACGTGTGGGACGCTGTCCTCGAAGCAGATCGGCGTGCCGAACCGCCAGGGGCCGAGGCTCAGGGTCGAGGGGCCGCGGCCGGGGTCGAGGCTGGGCATGTGGTCGGCGCTGAAGGGGGTGAGCGCCAGCACCCAGGGGACGGTCTTGACCCAGGGGACGTACTCGCCGAAGGGGACGAGGTGCAGCTTGTGGTAAGCCTGGGTTTCGGTGGTGCCCGGGCGGAGCAGGAGCGCCGTGTTGTGGCGGGCCAGGCCGCCGGGCTGGAAGTAATAGGAGTTGATGCCCACGATCAAGGGGGTGTCGATGCGATCGGCCCAGCGGTGGAGCATGTCGCGGACGTCGCCGCCGATCTGGGACCAGCGGTCGGGGTCGGAGCCGGGGGAGTAGCGGTCGAGCTGGGCCGCGTAATCGGCGCGGGGGAGTCCGGGGTCGATGTCGATCCAGCCGTAGGGGAACATGGTCTCGGGCAGGATGATGAGGTCGGGCCGCTCGCCCGCGGCCCGGTCGACGAGCCGGCCGAAGCGGGCGAGGACCTCGGCCGGGTCGGGCCCGCCGCCGAAGACCTGGGGGATGTCGGACTGGATGAGGGCGAGCTTCGGGCCGGGCTGGAAGTCGGCCTGCGACACTCGGACGCCGCCGTAGACGAGGCTGCCGCCGAGGGCAAGGACGACGACGGCGGTGCGGATCAATTGCCCCCGGGCGGGCCGACGGCCCGAAGAAGGGGTCTGCACCCATCGAGGCTGTTCGATCAGTTCCAGGAGCCAGGCGTTGACGAGCATGACCAGGAGGCTGAGTCCCCAGGCCCCGGTCAGGTCGGCGACCTGGATCAAGGGGGTGAGGGTGGCCGTGCCGTGGCTGAGGAAGAACCACTGGAAGCCGTTGAGCGGGTAGAGGCCGCGGACGAATTCGACGGCGATCCAGGAGGCCGGGGCGGCGATCATCAGGGGGATGCCGAGGCGGCGGACCATCAGGCGGATCAGGCCGAGCGTGACCGGCCACCAGAGGGAGAGGACGAGGGCGAGGGCGAGCCAGCCGGGCCAGGCCGAGGGGTCGGAGGCGCGGACCCACTCGACGGCGATGAGCCAGAAGGTCAGGCCGCCGACCCAGGCGCCGAGGTAGGCCGACCGGGCCGGGCGATCGGAGCGGACGAGCCGGAGGAAGGGGACGAGGGCGACCCAGGCGAGCCACCAGGCCCCGACCGGCTCGAAGGCAAACGCCAGGAGGAGTCCGGAGATCGCCCCGAGCAGGGCGGGATGCGGCCCGGGTTTCGGGTCGGCCGAGGGGCGCGCCGGGGCGGCTCGGGGGGAGGGTTCGGCGGCGGTCGGCTGCGACATGAGATCCCCGCGCCGGTCGATCGGCCGGCGCCTCCGTGGCGGTTCTGGGCGGGTCCGGGGGCGTTGATCCGAGGGCCGATGGGGGGTCGCGGATGCGGCCCCGGCCGGGCGGTCGGGGACATCAAACCGGAAATGCCCCCGTTTGTGGATACGAATTCCTCCGGCGAGAGGTCGGGCGCCGCGGGGAAAGACGGGTTCCGCACGGCGGGCACTCGGGCGAGAATGGAGGGGAGGGGGGGCAGCCGGCGCCGCGTCGCGAGCCGTCGCGGGGCCGACCGGGACGGCTGCCCGTTGCGACGATCCGGGGACCCGAGGGGGCGACATCGTGCCTGGACCACAATCGAAGCGTATTCTCGTGACGGGAGCGACCCGAGGGCTCGGGCGGGCCATGGCCGAGGGCTTCATCGGTCGCGGGCATGCGGTGGCCGGATGCGGCCGGTCGGCCGATCAGGTGGCCGAGCTGTCGAAGTCGTTCGGGGCGCCGCATCGGTTCGCGGTGGTGGATGTGACGGACCACGACGCGGTGATTGGCTGGGCCGAATCGCTGCTCGAGGGCTTCGGCGTGCCGGACCTGGTGATCAACAACGCGGCACTCATCAATCGGAATGCGCCGCTCTGGCGGGTGCCGGCGGAGGAATTCGATCGGGTGGTGGACGTGAACATCAAGGGAGTGGCGAATGTGATTCGGGCGTTCGTCCCGGCGATGGTCGCCAGGGGGACGGGGGTCATCGTCAATTTCAGCTCGTACTGGGGGCGATCGACCTCGGCCGAGGTGGCCCCTTACTGCGCGACCAAGTTCGCGATCGAGGGGCTGACGCAGGCGATGGCGCAGGAACTCCCCGACGGCATGGCGGCGGTGGCGTTCAACCCGGGGGTGATCGACACGGAGATGCTCCGGTCGACGTTCGGGGCCTCGGCCGGCAACTACGCGTCGCCCGATCGCTGGGCCGAGTCGACGGTGCCGTACCTGCTGGGCCTGGGGCCGAAGCAAAACGGGGCGTCGGTGACGGCCCCCGGGCAGTAACCGGGCGGCGATCGGTCGGGATGATCGCGCGGGGCCGGTGCGCACGAGGTCGCGTCGGTTAACCTGGATGAAACTGTATGAGTTAGTGTTCGTGTGGTCGCCGGAATTCGTTGGGGCCGCCGGGCGGCGAGGGGAGCCCGGGATCGGGGCCTCGGCGCTCGGGGTCGTAGGCGGTGAGCACGCACGCCTCTCCCGAGCGGACCTCGAAGGCCTCTCGGGAGACGACCCGGCCGGATCGGGTCATGACCAGTTCGTAAGGGCCGGGGTGGAGATGGAGGAGGATCGGCTCATAGGAACGCTCGTCGATCCGGAAGGAGTGCCCGCCGACATGGATCTCGACGTTCGCCTCGGTGACATGGATGACGACCTCGGTCGAAGAGCCGGCGCGGTTGGCGATCCAGGTGAGCATCGTCAGGCCCATGACGGTGCCGGCCGTGTACCGAGCCGCCCGGGCGACGATCATGGATTGGGCGAAGGACAGGATCGGATACGAGATCGTCACGGCATCGCTCCTCTCGGTGGCGTGGTTTCGGCGTCACAGGACCGCACAGGGGGGGGCACGCCGACCCGGGGGCGCTCGCTCGATCGGCGCGCGACCCGACCCGGGCCGGGTGGAGACGGTTTCGCATCCTGGGCGGCGTCCCGGTCGGGCGACGCCGCATTCGCGTCAGGTCAGCACATCACAGAACAGAACAGACCGATCGGAACGAGGACCTTACAGGCAGGCGCACGGGTCCGGGACCAGGGGCGCGAGGCTGTCCTCGGGAGGGCGCCTGGTCGCGGGACGATCGCGGGTTGTCGAGATCGTGAACGGCTCATGCATGATCGCGGCCCTCGCGGGACGGGGCTGGCGGACTCCCCGCCTGTTGAGATCATGCGATTTTACAGGGGATGTTGAGCCATCTCTCCGAGAAAATTCGGAGAAATTCTCGAAATGGGTAAACCGGGGGCCCGTCCCGCTTTCAGGGGAGGGCGTCGTCGCCTACCGGGGAATGGGTTCGGCGGGGTCGTGGAACATCGGGTCGGGGAGGAGGGCGGTCGCGGTCTCGAGGATCGAGAGCGCGGGGTCGGGACCTTCGAGGGGGAGGAGGATGAGCACCTCCGCGCCCGGTGAGGAGGGGGTGAGGGTGATCCAGCCGCCGTGGGCCTCGACGATGCGTCGGGTGATCGACAGGCCGAGTCCCGAGCCGTCGTGGCGGGTCGTGAAGAAGGGATTGAACGCCTGGCGGCGGGTCTGGGGGGAGAAGCCCGGGCCGTTGTCGCGGACCGAGATCCGGAGCGCCGGCCTGCCCTGCGGGGCGATGGCCTTGCAGGCCACCCGGACTTCGACCGGATCGGTGGCGCAGTTCAGGGAATTCTCGAAGAGGTTCCGGAAGACCTGCTTGATCCGGAAGGGATCGGCCCGGCAGTCGCGGGCCTCCTGGGCACCCTCGAGGATGAGCCGGGCCGAGCGGCCGGCCCGGCGGGCTGCCAGGTCGTCCCAGGCGTCTCGGGCGACCCGGTAGAGGTCGCAGGGATGGAGGTCGAGCTGGATCGGGCCGGCCTGGTGGCGGAGGTCGTTAAAAAGGCGTTCCAGGTCGCGGCAGCCGGCGAGGCCGGTTTCGAGGACGGGAGCCAGCTGCGGGTCTCCCTCGCCCGTGGCCTTGACGAATTGCAGGGCGATCTTGGCGCGGTTCAGGGCGTTGCGCCCCTCGTGCGCCAGGACGACGAGCATCTGCCCGAGCGAGGCCAGCTGCTCGGCGGCCTGGGCGCGTTGCTCGGCCTCTCGGAGCCGGAGCAGCCGGTGCAGGCTGGCGCGGAGCACGTCGGGGTCGAGGGGTTTGGTCAGGTAATCGGCAACCCCGCCGCGGAGGGCGGCGAGCATGCCTTCCTGCTCACACCAGGCGGTCAGGAGGATGAGCGCGCAGTGGGGGGCGAGTCGGCGGATGCGGGGCAGCAGGGGATCGATGATCCCTTCCGGGAATCGCCGGTCGAGCACGGCGACATCGAAATGGCTCCAGTCGTCCGGCGCCAGCGCATCGAGCTCGGCGAGGGAACGGGCGAGGGTGACGCGGTAGCCCTCCTGTTCCAGGAGGTCGCGGAGATTCTCGCGGGCGTCCTGCTCATCCTCGACGACCAAGATCTCCAGAGTTCCCGCGATCATTGGGGGAGTCCTTCGCAGAAAGGCGGGCGACGCCCTTGACGATGCGGCGACGTCGCACCGTCGCCCCCCGGGGCGGCCTCGAACACCATGACGAAGCTGCGGGGGGAGGGGGTGGCCCTGACGGAGAGCCTGTCGGGACAGCGTCGAGTCGACGGGCGGGGCGAGGGTGTGTTCGTCGGCGAGTCCACACCCGACGGCGGCAGTCTGGGCCCCCCGGAGGGCGGCCACGCGACGAGGAGCCGCACGAAGCGGATCAGAGGCAGGCCTCCGCGGCAATCGGGGCCTCGGCCGTCGCGACCAACTGGCTCAGGATGCGAATGACCAGCGAGCTGGGGTGGACGGGCTTGCTCAGGCAGGCGATGGGCGGGAGGCCCATGCGGTCGGCCAACATGGGCGACGGCTCGCGGCCGATCGCGACGACGGCCGGGGGCATCAGGGGCATCCGCTCGTGGATCAGGCGAAGCAGGCCATCTCCGCCCCCCCAGGCCAGATCGGCGTCGATCACCAGTGCCTCGGGTTGAAGGGATTGGAGCCGTTCCAGGCACTCGAGCGCATCGTTGACGGTCTCGACCTGGAAGCCCAGGGAGGCGAAATAGCCCGCCAGCTCCGAGCGCAGTGTGGCATCGGACTCGGCGAGGAGCAAGTGAACTGGCATCGAAATGCTCGCCTAGTTAAAGCTATTTCTGCTATAAAAAGTATTCGCACGTCCATGCGAGTTGCCAACACGATGACTGGCGTGATCCTGGGTGTCAACGGTATGGCATGTTCAAGGGGGATGCAATCAGGAGAATCATGAATCGTCTGTGGTGAATTCCGTGACAAGTCGAGCTGATGTCGCTGGGCGCGGCGGCCCGGACGGGTATGGTGGAAGGTGGCAGGCACGGGGGGCGCACTGGTGCCCGGGGGCGGTCGGCCCGGTCGGTGAGCGCGGGAGGTGTGCTGTGGCTCGGTTCGATCGGGGAGACGCGTCGAAGATCGCCGACGAGACGATCCGGGCGGTGCTGGAGGCGTTGCCGGCGCACGTGTGCCTGCTCGATCGGGGGGGGACCGTGGTGGCGGTCAACCGCCGCTGGGAGCGGTTCGCCCTCGAGAATGGGGGCGACCTGTCGCGGTGTGGCCCGGGGGCGAATGCGCTGGAGGTGTGCCGGGCTGCCGTGGAGGACGGGTCGGCGGGGGGGGCCGAGGCCCTGGCGGGGATCGAGCGGGTGCTGACGGGCTGCCGCGAGTCGTTCACCCTGGAGACGCGGTGCCAGACTTCGGGGACGACACGCTGGTTCCTGATGCTCGCGGCGGCCTTGCCGGTCGAGCATGGGGGGGCGATCCTCTCGTATGTCGATATCACCGAACAGAAGGAGGTGCAGCTCGCGCTGCACGAGAGCGAGTATCGGCTACGCACGGTGATCGAGACGGCCGCGGACGGGATCCTGTCCATGAATGGCGAGGGTGTTGTGGATGCGATGAATGCCGCGGCCGAGCGGCTTTCCGGCTACGGTCGCGGGGAAGTGATCGGGAAGAGTGTCTTGATGATGATGCCCTCGCTCTCCGGAGTGCTCCCGGAGGGGGGCCTGGAGCGGCTCCGGTCGCTGGAGTCGGGGCGGGGGCTCTCCGGGACGCCGCCGGTGGCGATCCGACGCAAGGGCGGCGCGAGCGTGCCGGTCGAGCTGTCGATCAGCAGGGTCGATGCGCTGGACCTGTACTCGGTGATCATGCGGGATCTGTCCGAGTGGCGCGCCATGCAGGCGCAATTGCTGACGGTCGCCGAGCATGAGCAACGGCGGATCGGTCAGGACTTGCACGACGATGTGGGGCAGGAATTGACCGGGCTGGCGCTGATGGTCGAGTCGCTGGTCGAGGCGATGGAGGAGTGTCAGTCGCCCGAGACGCCGCTGGTACATCGGGTCTCGGAGGGATTGCGCCGCGTGCAGGAAGGGATGCGCAACCTGAGCCGGGGCCTGGTGCCGGTCGAGGTCGATGCCGAGGGCCTGATGTCGGCCCTGAGCGACCTGGCGGCCCGGATCGGGTCGAATCACGAGCTGAGTTGCGGATTCGAGTGCCGGGAGACGGTCCGGGTCGAGAACAATCAGACGGCCACGCAGTTGTACCGGATCGCCCAGGAGGCGGTCTCGAACGCGGTGCGTCATGCCCACGCTCGGCGGATCGTGATTCGGTTGAGCCGGGAAGGGGACGAGGTCAGGCTGGAGATCCGCGACGACGGCCGGGGGTTCTGGCCGCCAGGAACACAGGACGGCGATGGCATGGGGTTGCGGATCATGCGGAACCGGGCGGAATTGATCGGGGCCCGATTG
Source organism: Tautonia sp. JC769 (assembly GCF_040717455.1). NCBI lineage: Bacteria > Pseudomonadati > Planctomycetota > Planctomycetia > Isosphaerales > Isosphaeraceae > Tautonia > Tautonia sp. JC769. Next base: position 97,305 of record NZ_JBFEFH010000021.1, on the reverse strand, counting down.
CGGATCGAGTCGCGAGACGAGGGGGGGACGCTGGTCGTCTGCGCGGTGCAAGGGAGGAATGATGATCATGCACGATCCGAGCGACCATGAGGTCTCGGAAGCTCCTGCCCGAATCTTGATAGTTGACGATCATCCGGCGGTCCGGGAGGGGTTGGGCTTCCGGATCGCCCGGTGCCCGGACCTGGTCGTGTGTGGCGAGGCGGCCGACCTGAACGGCGCACTGGCCGAGGCCGAGGCGACGAGGCCGGACGTGACGGTCGTGGACATCGCGCTCGGTACCGAGAGCGGACTCGATTTGATCCGACGCCTGAAGGATCGCCATCCGACCGTGAAGACGCTGGTCTGGTCGATGTATCCCGAGTCGCTCTATGCCGAGCGGGCGCTGCGGGCCGGGGCGATGGGTTACATCACCAAGCAGGCGGCCACGGGGCGGATCATCGAGGCGATTCGGCGGGTCCTTGCGGGGGAGATCTTCCTGAGCGAGGCCGCCGCCCACCAGATGTTGCGCCGGGTGGTGGGGCGCCCGGGCAACCTGGGCGAGGAGAACGCGCCGGTCCCGGCCCCCGAGTCGACCCTCTCGGACCGCGAGCTGGACGTGATGCGGCTGATCGGCTCGGGCCTGACGACGGCCGAGGTGGCGGAACGCCTGCACCTGAGCGTGCACACGATCGACACCTACCGGCAACGGATCAAGATCAAGCTCGGCCTGCGCAACGGGGCCGAGCTGATCCGGGCGGCGACCCAGTGGGTCCTGGAATCGCGCTGACCGGTTGAGCCATGTCGAAGGGGCAGGGCACGATCGGGGGAGGTCTGGGGAGGGACATCATCGGGGAGGGGAGGCGGCACGCGGCGGGAGCGACGCGTGCCGGCTTCAATACCGGGGGACGGTGGGGTCGATCGTCAGCGACCAGGCATCGATGCCGCCTTCGAGGTTGACGACGTCCTCGAGCCCCTGGGCGGCGAGCCATCGAGCGGTGGCGAGCGACCGGACGCCGTGATGGCAGTAGATGACGAGCGGTCGGCCGTCGAGGCAACGGCGCAGGAGGTCGAGCCGCTTGGAGACCTCGCCGATCGGCACGTGGACTTCGAGGATGGTTTCCGGGGCGTCGATGGTGCAGTAGTGACGTTCCAGGTCCTCGCGGACATCGAGCAGGACGAGGGGAGAGCCCGCGAGGAAGTGTTCGTTCAGTTCGAGCGGCGTCCAGCGCCGCACGTCAGTCGCCTGGGTCATTGGGGCGAACTCCCGAGGGAAGGAGGGTGATTGATCGAAAGGGGGAGGGAGTCGGTCGGTCGGGGATCAGTTCGGGGAGTGGTCGGGTTCGTCTGCGCCGGCCTGGGCCAGGGCCTGATTGGCGATGACGGCCAGGGCCGTCGCGGTCAGCAGGGCGGAGAGGAGCAGGGCGATCCACCCCCCCCAGCCGATCGAGGCCGGCCGCTCGTTCCCGGCCGAGGCACCGATGAAGGCGATGACGAGGGCCCCCGGCGCCATGCCGACGAGGCTTGCAAGCACATAGGTCGAGAAGCGGACACCCGTTAATCCCAGGGCATAATTCAAGACGTTGAAGGGTACGGCGGGAGAGAGCCTGAGCAGGAGGACCACCCAGGCCCCCCGCCGCGCCACGGCCCGGTCGAGCGACCGGAAGCGGCGGTCGGCCTGGATGCGGCGTCGGAGGGCCTGGCGGGCGACCCGACGCGCGATCAGGAAGGCGATCGACGCCCCCAGGGCCGCCGAGACCAGCGCCAGCCCCGCCCCGAGCACGGGGCCGAACAGATAGCCGCCGGCCAGCGTCAGGACGGTCCCCGGGGCCATCGCGACCACGGCCGTCGCGTAGACGGCCACGAACGCGAGATAGCCCCACCCACCGGCCCGATCGATCGCCGGGAGGACGTGCTGCTCGACCCAGTCCGAGACGGGCAGGCTGCGCCAGAGCAGGGCGAGCCCGAACAGGACCAGGGGTAACAGCAACCACCGCAGCGCCGCCCGGAGCGATTCGCCCCGCGAGGCTCGGCGGTCGAGCGGCGCGTCGGTCTCCTCCGTGCTCATGGCAGGTCTTCTACGCAACGGGCCGATGAGGAGGACCCATGTTCCCAAAAATCAACGCTTATCCATGAATCCATGATCGCTGGGATTCATTCAAGACGATGTGTGTCACGCAGAGGCGTGATTCGGCCGCCCCAAGGGAACATCTCAAGGGTGTGTGTGGCCCGGGGGACGGCTCGACGCAAAGCGCCTCGGGGTGTTTCCGCCGAGGTCGGGGGAAGTTCGCGGAACCGGGGCGGGATGGAAGGATACGCGAGGCGTCCCGGTCATGCGATGTTTGCGAGGTTCGGGGATCTGGGACGGTTGGGCGTTTCAAGCGATTGCCAGGTCGACGAGGACCGTGGCAGGTTCGGGGCATGGGGAAAGCCCGGGGGCCCGTCCCCCAGGTCGTCCGGGGACGAACGGGGGGGCGGGGTCATGGGGTCATCGGGTTCGGTGCCGGATGGCTCGTTTGGGTCGCATCGGTCGGTGGGTCGCGGTCGATCACTCGGCGGCGGCGGCGATGGGCTCGCCGAAGTCGCCGAGCATGCTCCGCCAGAAGCTGTGGATGTGGTTGGCGTTGTTCTGGGTGTTGTTGAACTCGATGAGGAAGGTCGGGCCCTGGACGCGGTAGCCGTGCCGCTGGTTGCGCTCGGTGGCGCCGAACCAGGCGAAGGAGACGTTCTCGGGGCCGGCGTCTCGGATCTCGGTCAGCCAGGCCTCGGCGACCCGGGCGGGCATGTCGAGGGCGTAGGCCTCGACGAGGGTGCGGAGCATGTCACGCTGGGCTTCGGTCATCTCGGCGTAGGAGAGGCCGATCGGCTCGTCGGCCGGCGGTTGGGGGTCGTTGGCGGACCGGACGTCGTCGGGGGCGGTCTCGGAGACGATCGCGGCGGCTTTCTGCTCGTCGCTCAGGGCCTGGACGAGGCGGAGGGCACGGTCCTCGATCTCGGCCAGGGTGCGGAGCCCTTCGCGGGGCCCCTGGCGGACCTCGGCCGGATTGGCGCCGAAGAAGGCGGGGGTTGCCGAGATGACCTCGCCGTCCTCGATCGTGAAATTCAGCGAGAGGTGGTGCCCTTCGACCCGCCAGCCCCAGCGCCCCTGGTCGGAGGGCTCGCCGAAGATGCTGAAGAAGTAGAGCTCGGGGTCGCGGTGGGGGGCGTTATTTTCCATCTCGTGGAGGATCTGCTCCAGGCTCATGACGGTGGTGGCCTTGAGGGTCCCCTCGGCGCTGAGGCCGGTGGCGAGCAGGCCCATGGCGAGGGAACGCTCCTCGGGGGTCATCTGCTTGACGGGCAGGCCTTCGCGTTCGCGGGGGATGAAGTGCCAGTTGAGCCGTTCGGGGTCGTCGAAGGTGAAGGTGGCCAGCTCACGGTTCGGGTCGTCGAGCGCATTGAGGAACCGCTCGGCGGCGGTGGCCATGGCGGCCCCCGGCCGGTCGGCGGCGGCTCCGGCCCAGAGGGCGAGGCTGATGACCCCGATCGTGCCCAGGGCGAGGCTTGGTTTCAGTCCGCGCATTCGGATCGCTCCCCGGTTGGCGTTGGCGATATCGGTAGGGGGCGACGGCGTCGACCCCGGGGCGATCTCCGATCGCCCGGGTGCCCCCGGCCCTCGACCCGGGACGGCCGACCGCCCCGTTCCGGCTTCCTTCGTGTCATGGTAGCGAGTGTTCAACAGATCGCCAGGCAGGACCGGGCCGGATTCGCGAATCGAACGCGGGGGGATGCCGTTGACCCTCCGGGGGCATGGGTCCAAGATAACTCGTGGCGCCCCGCGGTGGGGCCCGCCCGATCATGCGACCCCGGATGCCGACGCGCTCGAACCGAGCCCTGACGACTCATGCCTCGAAATGCCCCCGATTCTCCGCCCAACGTCCCCTCGCCGCGCTACCAGACCGACGCTCCGGGGCTTGCCCGGGTGGCGTCGAACGTCCGACTGACGCCCGAGGGGGTGGCGGAGATCCGGCACCTGGTGCTCGACCTCTCGGGCCTCGATTACGCCTACCGAGAGGGCCAGAGCCTGGGCATCATCATTCCCGGGGTCGAGGACCGGGGCCACGCCAGCACCGTGCGGTTCTATTCGATCGCCTCGTCCCGGGGGGGCGAGGCCGGGCAGGAAGGGCTTGTGGCCATCTGCGTCAAGCGCGTGATGGTCGAGGACCCGGAGGCCGGCACCCTGCGCGGGAGTCCCTCGTCGGAATTCCTGTGCAATGCCCGGCCGGGGGATGAGATCGCCGTCACCGGGCCGTTCGGGAGGAGCTTCGTCCTGCCCGACGACCCGCGATCGAACCTGATCCTGGCGGCGACCGGGACCGGGGTGTCGCCGTTTCGCGGGTTTTTGCGTCATCTCTTTGTCGAGCGGGGCGACTGGCAAGGTCAGGTCCGGTTGTTCGAAGGGGCCCGGTCGCTCGGCGAGTGCCTCTATCGGGGTGAATTCGACGCCTATCGGCGGGACCACCCCAATTTCCGCGTCTCCTATGCCCTGAGCCGCGAGGAAGACGCCCCGGGCGGCGCGAGGATGTACGTCCACCATCGCATGGAGGAGCAGCTCGAGGAGGTCTGGGCCCTGCTCGATCGGCAGGAGACGTTCCTGTACATTTGCGGGATCAAGGGGATGGAGGACCACATCGAGGGGGTGCTCCGGCAGCGGGCCGATCGCGACGGGATTTCCTGGTCCGACTTCCGGCGCGTCTTGCAAGACTCGGGGCGACTGCTGATCGAGACGTACTGATTCCACCGGCACGAATCGCGGGGGGATTGGGCGGGATTCTCTGTTCAGCAAGGGCGATTCTTGCTAGGATGATGGTGCGAGCTGCGCCTCAAGAGGGGGCGCCACGCTGGTCCCATTCCGAGCCTCAGGGCGGGGCAATTGCCCGTCGGGTGTCGACGGGTAACGGTTCCACGACCGCGTTCACCCCGTCCGGTACACGATCATGTTCCCGATCCTCGAGGCTGAATTTCTCGCGCCTGAGATCAAGCGATTCGTGATCGAGGCGCCCCGAGTCGCCCGCAAGCGGGAGGCCGGGCAGTTCGTCATCGTCCGCCTGCACGAGCGAGGCGAGCGGATTCCCCTGACGATCGCCGACGGCGACCCCGATCGCGGCACGATCACGCTGATCGTGCAAGGGGTCGGCAAGACGACCCGGCTGATGAACATGCTGGAGGCCGGCGACGCGGTGCTCGACCTCGTCGGGCCGCTCGGCAAGCCGTCGGACGTGCGGAAGTACGGCACCGTGGTGGTCATCGGCGGCGGGGTCGGCACGGCGATCGCCTGGCCGACGGCCCGAGCGATGAAGGAGGCCGGCAACCGCGTGGTGGTGATCGTCGGGGCCAGGACGAAGGAACTCGTCCTGCTCGAGCCGGAACTCCGGGAGATCGCCGACGAGCTGGAGATTGTGACCGACGACGGCAGTTACGGGCGCAAAGGGGTGGTGATCGACCCGCTCTGCGAGCGAATCCTGCGAGGCAGCCGGATCGACCTGGTGCTGGCCATCGGCCCGGTCCGGATGATGCAGGCGGTGGCCGAGATGACGCGGCCGTCGGGCATCCGGACGATCGTCAGCCTCAACTCGTTGATGGTCGACGGCACGGGCATGTGCGGCGGTTGCCGCGTCGCCACGAAAGAAGGCACCCGCTTCGCCTGCGTGGACGGGCCGGAGTTCGACGCCCACATCGTCGACTTCGACGTGCTCGCCCGGCGCAACCGGACCTATGCCGTCAGCGAGGCGAAGGCGCTCGACGCCTTCCGGGCCGACCCGATCGCCGCGATCGAATGCGTCCGCCGCTCGTGCCGCCTCGACGAGCCTCAGGCCGACGAGAGTCTGGCGGAGGTGGCGTCCCGATGAGCCGCAACACCCTGCCCCCGAAAGAACGGACGAAGATCCCCCGCCAGGAGATGCCCGAGCAGGAGGCCGACCTCCGCCGGCACAACTTCGCCGAGGTGAACCGGGGGCTCACGGTCCTCGGGGCCACGACCGAGGCGTTGCGCTGCCTCGAATGCGCCAAGCCGGCCTGCGTGGCCGGCTGCCCGGTCGGGGTGAAGATCAGGGACTTCGTCGAGCTGATCACGGCGGGCGACTACCTGGGCGCCGCCAGCAAGATTCGCGAGGACAACGTGCTGCCGGCGATCACGGGGCGCGTTTGTCCTCAGGAAACCCAGTGCGAAGGGTGCTGCATCCTCGGCAAGAAGTTCGAGCCGCTGGGGATCGGCTACCTGGAACGGTTCGTGGCCGACTACGAACGCGAGCACGGCGCGGTTGGACTTCCGGAGATTGCCCCGCCGACGGGCAAGCGGGTGGCGATCATCGGGTCCGGCCCGGCGGGGTTGAGCGCCGCGGGCGACCTGGTGCGCTGGGGGCACGCGGTCACGGTGTTCGAGGCGCTGCACGAGATCGGCGGTGTCTTGATTTACGGCATCCCCGAGTTCCGCCTGCCGAAGGAAATCGTCCGGCACGAGGTCGACGTGCTGCGGCAGATGGGGGTCGCGTTCCAGACGAACGTCGTCGTGGGCAAGACGGTGACGATCGACGAACTGATGGCCGAGGACGGTTACGACGCCGTGCTGGTCGCCACGGGCGCGGGCCTGCCGAAGTTCATGGAGATTCCCGGCGAGCATCTCTCGGGCGTCTACTCGGCCAACGAGTTCCTGACGCGCGTGAACCTGATGCACGCCAACGAGTTCCCCCGTTACGACGAGCCGGTCTTCGACTGCCGGGGGCAGGACATCGCCGTCATCGGCGGCGGCAACACGGCGATGGATGCCGTCCGCACGGCGGCCCGCCTGGGGGCCCGGACGAGCACCTTGATCTACCGCCGGACCGAGGCCGAGATGCCCGCGAGGGTCGAGGAAGTCCGCCACGCCAAGCAGGAGGGGATCGAGCTGCTGACCCTGGCGAATCCGGTGGCGTTCCTCGGCGACGACGACGGCCGATTGACGGCGGTGCGCTGCATTCGGATGGAACTGGGCGAGCCGGACGACTCGGGCCGACGCGCGCCGGTGCCGATCGCCGGGTCCGAGTCCGACTTGCCGGTGGCGATGGCGGTGGTGGCGCTCGGCACGGGGGCGAATCCCCTGGTGCAGTCATCAACCCCCGACATGGTCACGAACCGCAAGGGGTACATCGCGGCCGACCCAAACTCGCTGCGGACGTCGAAGCGCGGCGTCTTCGCCGCGGGGGACATCGTGACCGGGGCGGCGACGGTGATCCTGGCGATGGCCGCCGGTCGCACCGCGGCCGCGTCGATCCGGGAGTATCTCGACTCCGGCCGCTGGGATGGGGAAACCCCTTCGCCTGCTTGACCCGAGCGAAAGGGGGCAGGGGCGGGCAGCCGGAGTGATTGTCAGGGACACGATTGATCTGCCATGTCGCTTCGCGTTGCTCGATTGCTGGTGCTGGTGGTTTCGGTGCTGCTCCTGGTGGGGCTGGCGTTGGTGCTCCGCGATCCGAGGATCCCGCTGGGGGTGCCGGGGGAGTGGACCTGGGCCCGGCTCGGCGACGCGGTCGAGCCGGTGGCGGTGAATGTCGGGCTGGGATCGGTCGGATTGGTGTTGTATGCGGGCTTCGTGGCGATCGGTCGGCGCGACCTGGGCCGATCGACGCGACCGAGGCGGCGCGAGGCGGCCTGGCTCGCTGCCTTGCTGGGCATGGGGGTCTTCGCCCAGCTTGCCGCGCTGATGGCCGCGCCGCCGGGATACGGCCTGGCCAAGATGGTGACGCTCGGGCTGAGCGGGTCGAGCGGGTACTACACCGTTGCCCGGTCGGAGATGGGGGACGTCGCCGCGTTCCTCGGCGACTATCCCGAATGGATTCGCGAGCAGGATGTTTATCATATCGGCACCCATCCCCCGGGACTGTTCCTGACGACCCGGGGGGCGCTGGCCGTGATGAACGCGTTTCCGGCCCTGGCTCGGACCCTCGACGAGGCGTTGCCGGCGGAACTGGCCAACGCCTTCCGCGAGATCCTCGGCCCGATCCCGAGGGCCGATCGCGCGGCGTTGGTCCTGATCGGCGCCCTCACGCTGCTGGCCTGCGCGGGTACGGCGGTGCCGCTGTATCTCTTGATGCGAGGCTCGGGGTGCGATGCGGCCGTGTCGTGGTCGGCGGCGAGCCTGTGGCCCCTGGTCCCCGCGGCCATCCTGTTCCAGCCGACGGCCGACACGGCGTTCCCCTTGCTGGCGACCGCGGCCCTGGCGCTGGCGACCCGTCGCGGGCCGATCGCGGCGGGGGCGGCGGGGGTGATCCTGGCGGTGGGGATGGTGTTCACCCTGGCGTTCCTGGCGGTGGGGTTGATGGTCGGCCTCATGCTAGCCACGAGCCCCGGGGTCTCAATCCGGCACAGGGCGGGGTTGATCCTCGCCACGGGGGCCGGGTTCCTGACGCCGACCTTGCTGGGATGGCTCGCGACCGGGGCGAACCCCTTCGTCATCTGGTGGTGGAATCAGGCGAATCACGCCGGATTCTATGTCGAACACCCGAGGCGTTACGCGGCCTGGCTCCTGATCAACCCGATCGAGCTGGCCGTGGCGCTCGGCGTGCCGGCGGCGGTCTGGGCCGTGGTGGGGCTGGCGAGCGGCCGGGCACCTCGGGTGTCGTGGATCGCGCTGGGGGTCCTGGTCTTGCTGACGTTGACCGGGCGCAGCCTGAGCGAGGTGGCCCGGCTCTGGATCCCGTTCTGCCCGATGCTGCTGGCCGCCTCGGCCGCCGGGCTGGCCCGGCTCGGGGGAGGGGCGGTCAGTCTGGGGGTGACGACCCTGCTCATGGCGGTGCAGGTGGTGGTGATGCAACTGATGATTCAGGTCGTCTATCCGGGCATATGATGGCATGAGCGGCCGGGGATGTTCGCCTCAGGGCCTTGCAATGGGCCAGGGGGCGACGCCGCAGCGCTCGGCCCAGGCGTCGTAGAGGGCGGACAGCTCGGCGACGGTCTGGGGATGGGCGTCGGCCAGGTTGTTCAACTCGGTGCGGTCGAGCGCGAGGTTGTACAGTTCCCAGGGTTTCCCGTGCGGGGCGACGAGCTTCCAGTCGCCGAGTCGGACGGCGCGGTTCCCCTGGTGTTCCCAGAAGATCGGCCCGCGGTCGATCGGCTCGCCCGCGAAGGCGGGGACGAGGCTGCGGCCTTCGAGGGGAAGGGTGGGTGTGCCGTTCCGGGCCCCGGGATAGGTGGCCTCGGCCAGGGCGAGGCAGGTGGGCATGAGGTCGATGACGTGGCCGGGTTGGTGCTCGATCTGGCCGGTGCGGGCGATGCCGCGGGGCCAGTGGGCGATGAACGGGGTGGCGATCCCGCCCTCGTGGGTGCTCATCTTGAACTTGCGGAAGGGGGTGTCGCAGGCGTTGGCCCATTCCAGGCCGGCGCTGGCGTAGGAGAGGCCGGTGCCGATCGGGGCTCCGGCTTCCCCCCGGCTGAAGCCGCCGGGGCCCCCTTCGGCCGAGCAGCCGTTGTCGGAGAGGAAGAGGATGAGCGTGTTCTCCAGGGCGTCGGCCTCGCGGAGTGCCGCCACGAGCCGACCGACGGACTGGTCGAGCCGATCGACCTGCGCGGCATAGATCGCCATGCGGCGGGCACGCTCGGCGCGTTCGTCGGCGGGGAGGTCGTCCCAGGCAGCGGCCTCGGGGTCTCTCGGGCTGAGCGGCCATTGCGGGTCGATCAGGCCCATTTCGAGTTGGCGTCGGTAGCGGGCCTCGCGGACGGCATCCCATCCGAGGTCGTAGCGGCCTTCATATTTGGCGATGTCTTCGGGGACGGCCTGTAACGGCCAGTGCGGGGCGATGTGGGCGAGGTAGAGGAAAAACGGGCGGTCGGAGGCGGCGGCATCCTTGGCAAACTGAATCGCATGATCGGTGAAGACGTCGGTCACGTAGCCGTCGTCGGGGAATTCGACGCGCCGGTCGTCCTCGACGAAGAAGACCTCGGTGCGGATCCGGAGCGTGTCCTTGAAGTAGACGCCGCCGCCGGAGGGGGTGCCGTAGTAGCGGTCGAAGCCGCGGTCGAGCGGCCATCGGCCGGGGGCCGACCCGACGTGCCACTTGCCGGCCATCAGGGTGGCGTAGCCGGCGGGGCGCAGGGCCTCGGCGATCGTGACGCATCGGTCGTTGAGGTAGCCTTGATACGATGGCAACCCCCGGTCGCCCACCATGTGGCCGACCCCCGCCTGGTGCTGATAGAGGCCGGTGAGCAGGGCCGCCCGGGTCGGGCAGCAGCGGGCGGTGTTGGTGAACTGGGAGAAGCGGAGGCCGTCCTCGGCCAGGCGGTCAAGGTGGGGCGTTGCGATCTCGCCGCCGAAGCAGCCGAGGTCGGAATAGCCCAGGTCGTCGGCCAGGATGATGACGATATTCGGGCGCCGCGGCCCGTCCTCGGCGTTCGGGGCCGCGGCCGCGAGGGGGGGCACGACCAGGACCAACCAGGCGAGGGTTGCCCCTTGCCGGAGCACGTGTCGCATCCTGGGACGAGGGATCATGGGTTCGTGCTCCTCGCGTTGGGGCGTGATATCGGTTGCTCGTCGGAACCGTTGGACGATACACCGGCCGGCGATCGGTCGCCACTCCCAGGAGCATGACGCACGGGGATCGCGGCCGGGTCGGAGCGGCGGTGTCGGGGGAACGTGTGCCGATCTCAATGATTGCAGAATCTTCGCGTTGACGACCGCGGGGTTCCCTGGTACCGTCCGCCGGCTTGCATCCAATCGTTGAGGCGCGAATGTTCGGGGCTTGGGTCAAAACCTGGTCGGGGTGAAGGAGTTCCGCGATGAAGACCGGTTCGATCGGTTCACGCCGGCTGTTGGTCTCGATGAGTGCCACACTGGGATGGATGCTCGTGCTCTCGCTCCCCTCTCCCAGGGCAGAGGCCGGGGCGCTGTACAGCATCCGCAACCTCGGCACCTTGCCGGGCGGTGATCGGTCGGAGGCCCGGGGGCTGAACAACCGGGGTCAGGTCGTCGGGAACGCCTATCGGCCGTATCAAGGGGGGCCGGACACGGAACTCGTCGGGGTGCTTTTTGAGCCGGACGGGACCGTCCGCGATAAGGGGGGATTCCTGCGTTCCCACTGGGGGCGAGTCGGGATCGACGCTTCGGGCCGGGTGGCGCACGAGGTCGCGCCGGTTGCGTTCGAGTACGACCAGTACACCGACCTGAACGAGCGTGGCCAGGTGACCGGGACGGGCGGCTTCGTGGACGGGACCGACCCGTACCGGGTCGGATATCGGGCCATCCTGGTCGATGGCGGAAACCGGGTGGATCTGGGGACGCTCGGCGGCGATTCGTCGGTCGGATACGGCATCAACGAGGCGGGTCATGCCGTCGGGTCGGCGCAACAGGCCAATGGGATTACCCGGGCCTTCCTGTATCGCGACGGCGAGATGATCGACCTGAGCCCGGCCCTCGGGGTCGACTCCCGCGGCTGGGCCATGGCCATCAACGACCACGATCAGATTGTCGGGAGTGTCTTCCGAGGTGTCGGGTACGAGGGCTTCCTGCTCGACGGCGACGAGGTGATCTGGCTGGGGAAGAATGTCATTCCCTCCGACCTGAACAACCAAGGTGACGTGGTGGGCAGCGTCACCGGGAATGACGGTTCCGGGCGGCCATTCCTCTTCCGGGACGATCGGGTGATGGACCTCAACGCGATGCTGCCGGAGGATTCCGGCTGGTTCCTGGAGGAGGCGATCGCGATCAATGACCTCGGCCAGATCGCCGGGACCGGCACGATCGACGGCGAGCGCCGGGCCTATCTGCTCTCGCCGATTTCCGACGGCGGCCCGCTGCCCGACCCGATCCCCGAGCCGGGGCCGATCGCCGTGTTCGGCCTCGCGGCGGGGTACCTCTGGTTCCGTCGGGCCCGGTCGGGCCGCTGAGCGGCGACGCCGGGCGATCGCTCGAAGCCATCGGGCTTCTTTGATCGACATGACGCTTGCAGTCATTCGTGTATTTGTCAGAACCGCTGACCGTGAGCAACAGGGGCGATCACTCGTCCCGCCTTTCCGAAGGAGCCCCCGATGATGACCGTGTGCGTCGCCTCCCGATCGGCCCTGGTCGCGCTGACGTGCCTGACGCTCTCGTTGACGCTGTCCGCCCCCCGAGCGAGGGCCGACGCCCTTTATTCCGTCCGGGACCTCGGGGTGCTGCCCGGGGGGCTCCATTCCCAGGGCATGGGCCTCAACAATCGGGGCCAGGTCCTCGGGGTCTCCAACAAGCCGGCGCCCTGGGTGCACCCGGCGCACTCGGTCAACGTCCCCGTCGTCTTCGAGCCGGACGGGACGATTCGCGAGGTCGAGGTGTCGAACCCCTTCGGCCGGGGTCGTCTCGACCTGAACGACTCCGGCCAGATTGCCGAGGCGGTGGAGATCGGCGTGGAGGCGTCGTTCGCGGATATCAACAACCGGGGACAGGTCGTCGGTTCGGCTCGCTCCATCGCGCCCGGCGAGCAAGCCCCGGGGCGGTGGAGTCAGCATCAGGCGATCGTCGTCGAGGGCTCGCAGCGGACCTACCTCGGGACGCTCGGCGGGCAGGGTTCCTGGAAGGCTTCCTATGCGACCGGGATCAACGAGGCCGGGCACGTCGTCGGCCAGTCGCAGTTCGCCGACTTTTCGTCCTTCCGGGCGTTCCTCTACCGGGATGGCGAGATGATCGATCTCACGGATCGGCTCGGCGGAGCGGAGAGCAGCTCTGCCCTTGCGATCAACGACCGCGGCCAGATCCTCGGCAGCATCGACAGCGTCTCGCACTATGGCAACTTCCTGCTGGACGGTGACGAGCTGAAAATGCTCGGCTTCTCCGCGCTTGATCTCAACAACGAGGGGGACGTGGTCGGCTTCTACGAACGGGCCGAGAACCGTTCCTTCGAGCGGCGGGCCTCCCTCTTCCGGGACGGCACGATGCTGGACCTCACCGACCTGATCCCGCCGGAGAGCGGCTGGATCCTCAACGACGCCTATGCGATCAACGACCTCGGGCAGATCACAGGCTCCGGCACGGTCGACGGCGTCACCCGGGCCTATCTGCTGACGCCCCTCTCCGACGGCGGCCCGCTGCCCGACCCGATCCCCGAGCCGGGGCCGATCGCCGTGTTCGGCCTCGCGGCGGCTTATTGCTGGTTCCGTCGGGCCCGGTCGGGCCGCTGAGCGTCGAGGCCGAGCGATGCCCTGAGCCTCGGCAACTCAGACGAACAGCCGGGTGATCCGGACGCCGAGGCCGCCGTCGAGCTGGACGAGGGTGCCGCGGGCGACGGGATCGCCGCCGGAGGTGATCAGGACGGGGTCGTCGGCGGAGCGCCCGAGGTCGAAGACATCGCCTGGGCGCAGGTCGGCGAGCTGGGCGAGGGAGAGATCGAGTCGGCCCAGCTCGACGGCGAGGCTGACGGGGGGATTGGCGGAAGCGGGGGCGTCGGACATGGCGGGGGCCTCCGGGCTGCGGGGGATCAGGCTGAGGATCGTCAGGGAGGAACCGTCCGGATCGGAGCGTCGACCCAGCGCAAGGGCTCTCGCGTGCGGGTCGTTCCCTTCGCCCAGTACAAGCAGGACGGGCGGGGCGTCGGGCTCGTCGTCGGGCAGACCTTCGGGAGGGGAGAGGGGCAGGACCTCCCCTTCGGGCGGGTGAGCAAGGCCGTCGGCAGGAGTGATGGTGCCGGCGACGATCCGGACCGGGACACGAAGACCGGCGAAACGACGGGCGACGGCCGCGGGGTCGGTGATCGGCGGGGCAGGGGGCTCGTCGACCAGGGCGAGGCCCAGGAGCATCTCGGGGACCCAGAGGCGAATGACCCCGTGGGCCGGGCCGACCCGGAGCGGCCAGGCGAGGGTGACGATCGGGCCGAGGCCGTCGGGCGGGAACGGCTCGGGGCCGACGCGGTCGAGGTACAGGTCCCAGGGGCCGAACGGGCCGGGGCCCTCGGCCAGGCGGTCGAGCAGGCGGGCGACGACGAACCCGAGGATGCCCCACTCGATCGGCGAGACCTGGAGCTTGTGCTCGGCCTCCTTCCGATCGAAGCCGAGCAGGCGGTCGACGATCGCGTGGGCCAGGCTCGGCTCGATCCCGAGGCCGATCCGCGTCCCCAGGCGAGGCCACGAGCAGCGCGCGATCGCCCCGGGACGCCTCAGGCCCGAGGCGCGGGGGATCAGGTCCACGTCGTTCAGTGCGATCGAGGCGCCGATCATCGCCTCCAGCTCGTCGAGCAAGGGGCGGAGCGCGGCCTCGCCCCTCCTGAGGCGGTGCGCCAGCCGGGCATGGCGGCGGGCGAGCCGCGGCAGCGTGCTGAGCGGATCGGGTTCGGGCTCGGGTTGGGGATCGGCGGGAGGTGTGCTCATGCGTCGACTTCCGGCGGTCAGGACGGTTCGGCCAGGATGAGCGGGTCGATGCGGCCTTCGCGGGCCAGCAAGACGATGGCCGCGCGGAGCAGGTCGGATTCCCAGGCCATCAGGTCGGCCGGCGGCAGGGGGAATCGCTCGGGGTTCATGAATGTGTGCAGGCTTCGGGCGAGGTGATACGGCAGGTGTTGCAGGGCCCATCGCGCCCGATGGGGGGCGACCTCCGCCAGCAATCGCCCCAGCGAGCTGAGCCCGAGCCGAGCCGGGAGGTTGTGGACGGGGTTGTCTCTCGCCTCGACGCGGAGGGCGGCCAGCTCGGCGAAGGCGAGGTCCACCAGCTCGGGTCGGGGGGCCGGCAAGGAGGGGCGGAGGGCCTGGAGCCGGGCCCGGTCGCGGGCGCGGACCGCGTCGTATTGCTCGGCGTAGGAGAGCCTCGCCAGGCCGAGGGCGGTGAGGATCCGCGCGTAGCCCCGCGTGTCGAGCGCGGCGATGACCCGGACGATCGGCGGGTCGTCGTCGCGTCGGATCGGGCCGCCGACGAACCGCTCGCCGGCCAGGGTCAAGGCCCAGGCGAGGGCCTCGGGGTCGGGCGGGTAGGTCGCGACCACCTCGGCGTCGGGGGCGTCGGCGAAGGCCCGGCGCAGGGCAGGGCCGACCGGATCGGGGGCGTGGGCGATGACCGCCTGCCGGATCGACGGCGACTCGCGACGCAGGGCGCGCACCCACCAGCTCGGGTGGATGCGGAACGGGTCGGGCCGGGCCTCGGCGGCGTGGTCGATCGCCAGGCGATCGCGGGCCGAGGCCGGCGGGAAGTGGTAGGCGATGACCGGGAGGGCCTGTTCCAGCCGGTTGCGCCAGGATTCCGAAAGGCGATGCCAGGCCGGGTCCTCAGGCCGCCGGCCGAAGGCGAGGAAGGCCAGCACCAGGGCCTCATCGGTGGCGTTCAGGGGTTGGTCGGTGTCGGATGCCGGCACGATCGGCACTCCCGTTCGAGTGGCCCGGCGGTTGTCCCCGGAGGTGAGCCGTCCATGCTAGCAAGGCGGGCGGGCGATCGCACGGGCGCACCCGGGATCGCCCCTCGGCGACCGCAAAGGCCCTGGCGGTCAACGGCCGGGCGGGGCGTCGAAGCGGAAGGGGCGGGTCTGCCGGACGCAGCGGAAGAGGCGCACGGGGCGAATCGGGACGCCGCCCCGGACGATCTCGAAGGAGGTGATCGGCTCGATCCGCTCGAACCATCGGTCGAAGCACTGCGGCTCGGTCGATCGGCCGTCGATGGCCACGAGGATCCCGTCCTGGCCGACCCAATCCTCGGGCCGACTCCAGCCGGAGAAGCCCCGGGCGTCTCCCTCGTGGTAGCAGAGGACCGGGGCGTCGGGGCCGATCGCCCGGGCGAGCTGGCCGCTGACGTGCCAGTGGCCGGTGAAGACGAAGGTCTCGGGCTGATCGAGCAACCCCCGACGGCGCAGCTCGTCGGCGATTTGATCCCAGCCGACGAGATCGCGGGACGGGTCGGACTGGGGGGGGAGAAGCGTCATTCGCCCCGAGCCGATCCGCTGGAGCCATCCCGTGTTGGCGTGCGTCAGGGCGAGGGCCGACAGGACGACCGGGGCCAGGGCGATCAGCGCGAGCCGTCGGCGCATGATCCGAGGCTGACGGGCCAGGCGATCGGCCCAGGCGGCGCCGAGCGGGGGCATCAACGCCGAGACGCCGATCAGTCCCCAGTGCGGCAAGACCGGCCGGATGGCCGAGACCGCCGCGAAGAACAGGAAGGGGACCGCCGCCATGCTGAGGAAGAGGCGATCCCAGCGGCGTCGATCAGGGTCGGCCGCCGGATGCCGGACGATCCGTACGGCCACGATCACCAGCGCCACGGCCATCCACGGCAACAGGTAGGCGACCTGGGCGACGATCGCCCCGAACAGGGCCCCCGGGTCGATCGTCAACGCGCCCGACGCCCGGGCGCCCTGGAAGGCGAACGAGGCCCAGTCGTGCCGGGCGTTCCAGACGACCACCGGCGCGAACAGGAGCAGGCCGACCGCGGAGGCCAGATAGGGCCCGGGCGTCTTCAGGGTGCGCCGGGCGGCCGGCTCGACCAGGCAAGCGACCAGGAACCCGACCGGCAGGAAGACCGCGTGATACTTGCTCAGCAAGGCCCCTCCCCAGGCCAGGCCGACGCCGAGCCAGGGGATGAGTGAGCGTCGGGAGGCGACGCCGAGGGCGGTCATCAGGTGGTCGATCGTCAGGAGCCAGAAGAACAAGAAGGGGCCATCGGGCAGGATCATCGTCCCGACGGCCGCCCCGAAGAACCACGAGGCATTCAGGGCCAGTGCGGCGGGGGCCGCGGCGGCTTCCCCGTACGCCCGGCGTGCCAGGCGGGCGACCAGCAGGGACGAACCGGCAAACAGGAGGATGAACCCCAGGCGAAGGGCAACCAGGGATCGCTCGCCGCCGCCGATCGTCTCGCCGAACAGGGCCACCAGGGCGACCATGGGCGGGTGGTCGAAGTAGCTCCAGTCGAGGTGGTCGAGGTAGAGGGCGTAATAGGCCTCATCGTTACCCGACCCGAGCGTCGCGGCCAGGATCAGGCGCAATCCCGTGGCCACCACGACGACCCCGAGCACTCCCCTTGCCGGCATCCAAGGTGCCATCGTCGCGGTTCCCCTCTGGGTGATCGGAGCCATCCGCCCCCGGTCTTCGGCCCCGGGCGCGTGCCCGGACCGCCGCGAAGCATGGCCTCGGTCGCCGCGAATGCCAAGGGGAATTGTTCAAGCAGGGGGGGAGCAGCGGCCGATCCCGGATCTTTAACGCATTGACGCGACGGTCGCTCGTGGGTTCGAGCGTCATCAAGTCGGGGCGACTCCGGCCGGTCGGTCGCGATGCAGCCCGGTTCGTCGCCCCCTTCGGGAGGCTGGCCCCGGGCGGAGATCGCGAGCGGTCGTGGGTCGAACGGGTGAGCAAATCGAGCGGCATTGCCGCGATGGGCGGACCCTGCTAGGATTCCCGGCGCCGGGCGCGGTATCCCGAATGCGTGATGACCGCCGCGGGTGCCGATCGAGACGGAAGGAACCCGAACCCGACCTCTCCCAAGGACGGAACGGAGACGACTGGCCCATGCTTTCGCGCCGCCGCCTCATTCTTCGCTGGACCCTGATCGCGGCCGCCGGGCTGCTAGCGGTCGAGCAAACCTGGCGTCATACGTACGATTACGTGTTGCCCGAGCAATTCGCCGTGGTGGACGAGGGTAAGGTCTATCGCGGGGCCTGGCAGATGACCTGGCCGATGAAGCGCATCGTCCGCGAACACCAGATCAAGACCGTCGTCGCCCTGGCCCACCCGCCCGAAAGCCCGTGGGTGAAGCAGGAAGCCGCCCTGGCCGAGGAGATGGGCTTCCGATTCGTCCACGTGCCGATTGTCGACGATCGGAGCGACGAGGAGAGCGAAATGCTCTACGACCGCATCGAGGAGGCCGCCGACGCGATCGCCAATCCGGCCAATCAGCCTGCCTATTTCCACTGCCACCACGGGGTCAACCGTGCGTCGATGGTCCACATGGCGTATCGGATGCTCTACCACGATTACACCATCGAGGAGGCCGAGGCCGAGATCGCTCGCCAGTTCGGCCTGAAGAAGGTCGATAAGGGGCCGGATTACCGCCACATGAGGGGATTCTACGAGGATCGCGTCCTTCCTCGACGCCTGGCCCGGGCCAGGGGCGAGAAGTCGACCGCGCTCGAGAATCCGACCGGCGAGGAATCCTCGGTCCGCCAGTGATCGCCGCGGAAGAAGGTCGTAGACGGGGGCGACTCGGAACCGGGGCCAGGAACCCGTTGCCGTCGCTCCAGCAGCGTTCCAGCCGAGACAAACGATCTGTCCCTCACATCGGATCGCATGGCGGGAGAGTCTCGAACACGAGCGGACCTCTCGCCATCCTGTTTGTGTCAGCGTGTCCTGAGTTGATGTTTTCAAGCGATCTGTTTTGCATCCGCGACGACGAGATCTGAGTCGAGTTCGAGCCGAGGGCCGGGGAAACCGCGAAACCGCCGCTGATCTTGCTTCCAGGGGTTCTCGGGCTGTACAATGATCGATTCACGTCTGCTCGGGCGTGAAGGCCGTGCGTTCTTGGGTTCCGTTCCAAGGTTCGTGTCGAACGGCGCTGGGCCTCCCCCGTGATTTCGAAAGGGGACGGGTCGACGCCGGAGGGAGGATTCCTGGATTGAAAATTCGCCCCGCCAAGGTCGGCGATGTGCCGACGATCAACGACCTGATCCGTACCTTCGCCGACCGCAAGCTGATGATCCGGCGCTCGCTCGGCGAACTCTACGAGTCGATCCGCGAGTTCGTGGTCGCGGTCGATGAGGAGGGTACGGTCGTCGGTTGCGCGGCCTTGCACGTCTTCTGGGAAGATCTGGCCGAGCTGAAATGCCTGGCCGTTTCCGAGACGGTCCAGGGGCGAGGCGTGGGCAGGATGCTGGTCGATCAGTGCTGGCAGGCGGCTCGGGAGATGGACCTGGATACGGTCTTCACCCTGACCTACGTCCCCGATTTTTTCGAGAAGTGCGGCTACCGCCAGATCGACAAGGCCGAGTTGCCGCATAAAATCTGGAACGAGTGTGTCCGCTGCCCCCTGTTCCCGAACTGCCACGAGACGGCCCTGATCCGCACCGCCGAGCCGGTGGAAGAGGCGGTCCGGGAAGCCTTCGCCGCGGCCTCGGCGGGCCGCTGATTTGGCGGACCGGCGAGGCGAGCCGCGCCTCGAATCCGCCTCAACGATTCGAGGCGGGCCCGCGAGACCCTGGCTGAGAGGGTGGCACTCGACCACGACCGGGGGCGCTTCCGAGCCTCGCAGACTCGGGGTACCCCGGCTTCCGATCGTGACGCTCCCCTTGACGTCGGGACCGAGCTGAACCCCATGCCGCGCACCGAAGCGACCACGTCCTCGAAGACCATTCCGGCCCATTCGTCTCCCGAGGGGGAGGAGCTGTCCGGATCGGGTGGGAGTCATTCGCTCCGGTGGGGGCTGGTCGCCGGATCGCTGGCGTTCCTGCTGCTGGCCCTGACCGAGCCGATGCTGGCGATTGCCTGGGACGAGGGATACACGCTCGGCCGCGAGCGGCGCATTCGGGCCTGGCTGACGGCCCTGGCCGATCCGTCGGGATTCGCCGCAACCTGGTCGCCGCCGGCACGCGAGCTGGTGCAGCAAGACGGTCACCCGCCTCCCGGACGATCGCCTGTCGTGCCCCCGACCCCGGAGCAGCTCGACACCCGGTCCAAGCTGTTCGACCCCGAGGTCATCGCCTACTTCTGGCCGTTTGCCCGCGAGGAGCCGCACGGGCACCCGCCGCTTTATGCGATCCTGGGCCTTGCCGGCGACGTGCTCACCCCCTGGCGAGGGGACCTGGCCCGCGCCCGCCTGGGGCCGATGCTGCTGATGAGCCTGGCGGTGGGGGCGGTGTTCACCTTCCTCGATCGCCGCATGGGGCGATGGGCGGCGGTCGTCGGGGCCTCGGCACTGGTGTTGCAACCTCGGCTCTTCGGCCATGCCCATTATGCGGCGTACGACGCCCCGCTGACGGCCCTCTGGGTCCTGGCGGTCCTCGCCTTCTTCGGGGCGGTCGAGGACCGATCGCGACGGAACCCGGGCTGGGGATGGGCCGTGCTGATGGGGCTGGTCATCGGCGCCGCGTCGGCGACGAAGCTGACCGGGTGGTTCATCCCGCTGCCGCTGCTGGCCTGGACGATCGTGTTCCGTGATCGTCGGGGGTTGCTGGCCCTGCTGGCGGCGGGGCCGGTCGCGCTCTTGACGATTTATGCGTTCAATCCCCCCTGGTGGCATGAGCCGGTCGACGGCTTCGCGCGATTCCTGGCCTCGAACACCGGCCGGGGGCAGACGATCCTGATCCGGGTGATGTACCTCGGCAAGATCTACCGGACGCCGGCCGAATCGCTGCCGATGGACAACACGATCGTCTGGACGGCGATGGTCACGCCGATCGGGTTCCTCGTGCTCGCCCTGGCGGGGGCGATCCGGTCGGTGGTGGGGCACGCGACCGAGCGGTTCGGCGTGCTGGTGACGCTCAACTGGCTCTTCCTGCTGGCGCTCCGGGCGATGCCGAATGTGCCGGGGCATGACGGGGTCCGCCTGTTCTTGCCGGCGTTCGGGATGCTGGCCATCGCCGCGGGAATCGGGGCGGCGTTGGTGGTCGGGTGGCTCGGACGCTGGGGCAAGGGGCTGGTCGCGGCGGCCGTCGTCGAAGGGATGGTGAGCGTCGCGGTGATGATGCCGGTGCCACTCTCGTACTACAGCCCGGCCGTGGGCGGCTTGCCCGGCGCGGTCCGGCTGGGGATGGAGCCGACCTATTACTGGGACGCCTTGACCGGCGACGTGCTCGAATGGATCGATGCCAATACGCCGGAAGGCCGTCGGGTGGCGACGGCGACCTTCCCCACCTCGTTCTTCGAGCTGAACGATTCGGGGAAGTTGCGCACGCCCATCTCGCCCCGGGCTCCCGAGCCGCCGCTCTGGTTCGTCGTCCAGAACCGGCCGGGGGCGCTCGGCGTCCTGGAGCAGCGTCTCCTGAGCGATCACGAACCGGTGTATGTGTCGGAGAAGTTCGGGGTCCCCTTGATCTGGATCTTCCGATACGAGGCGGTGGAGGCGATCCAGGAGGAATGGGCCTCGCAACCGATGATGCGGGGGGCCATCGTGCCATGAGCGAGCCGGGAACCGAAGACCGACGCCGTCCCTGGATCGGGACGCTCCTCGTCTCGCTGATCGCCCTGGCGGCGACCGTGCCCACGACCGGCGATTTCGGCCTGACCTGGGACGAGCCGGCCTACCGCTACAGTCAGATCGTCTCTGCCCAGTGGTGGGAGCAGGTCGGGGCGGCCCGATCGGTCGAGGATCTGGAGCCGCTGCTCGACCCCGACTCGCTGCTCTATTACTGGCAGTATGGCCGACACGGGATCAATTTCCATCCTCCCCTTTCGGGCCAGCTCAACCTGCTGACGCACGCCCTGTTCGGCGACTGGGTGAGGGACGTGCCCGCGCGCCGGCTCGCGTCGGTGTTCGAATATGTGCTCACGATCGCGGTCCTGTACCATTTCCTTTCGAAACGTTACGGAATCTGGGTGGGGCTGATCGCAGCGGGCTCGCTCCTGACCATGCCCCGCGTCTACGGAGACGCCCACATCTTCGGGACCGACGTGCCGGGGATGATGCTCTGGTTGCTGGCGGCGGTGGCGACCTGGAACGGGCTGACCGCGCCGAACGCGAGGCCCTGGCGGGTGCTGGTGGGGGTGCTGCTCGGGCTCGCGTTCCTGGTGAAGATGGCGGCGGTGATGGTCTTGCTGCCGATCGTCGCCTGGGCGGTCGTGGCCAGCTTGCCGAGGGAACTCCGCCAGGGGGGCCGGGCGGCCTGGGTCGACGCGATCCTGACGACCGCCGCGTTGCTCGCCCCGCTGAGCGTCGCGTTCCTGGAGATCCGGCGCCTGGCGGGGCTCCTGCCCCCGCCGAACACGACCGACCTGTTCCTGGTTCGACCCGAGAGCCGATGGCCCGGCACGATCCTGCTGGCACCGGCCCTGATCTGGGGCGTCCGTCGGCTCATCGGGTGGGCCGCGCCGAGGTCGCGGGTGTGGGGAGTCGAGCGGCCGGCCATGGAAATCGGCTGGGCGATCCTCGCCTTCGCCCCGGTCGTCGGCTGGCTCGGCAACCCGGCGTGGTGGCGCGAGACGCTGCCGAGGCTGGCCCATTACTACCTCCTGAACGTCGATCGCCAGGGAGCCTTGCCCGATATTCGCATCTATTATCTGGGTGAGACGTACCTGTTCAGCCTTCCCTGGCATAACGGCTGGGTCTTAATCGGGGCGACCGTGCCGGCGTCGATCCTCGTCGCGAGCGTGCTCGGCCTGGGCTATGCGCTTCGGGTGGTCAAGCGTGATCGGTTGCCGTTGTATTTCCTCGTCCATTTCCTCACGCTGCCCGTCCTCCGGATGCTCCCGACCCCGGCGCACGACGGCGTCCGCCTGATGCTCCCCTGTTTCCCGTTCCTGGCTGCCTTCGCGGGCTGGGGGGCGGTCTGGCTGGCCGACGGGATCGCCCGGCTGGTCCGCAGGGGAAATCGGCCGACGCCGTTCCGGGCGGTGCTGGCCGCCGCCGTGGTGGGCTGGTCGGCGGCGCAACTGGTGCTGATCCACCCCTTCGAGCTGTCGTATTACAACCGCCTGGTCGGCGGGCCTGCCGGCGCCTGGAAGCGGGGCTTCGAGCTGTCGTACTGGTACGATGCTTTCAATCCGGTCACGATCCGGGAGCTCAACGCGAGCTTGCCGCCCGGCGCGGCCATCGCCCCCACGAACGAATTCTCGCAAGTGCCGACGTTCATGGAATTGCAGTCCTTCGGCGGGTTGCGGTCCGACCTGCGGCTCGAGCCGCCCCCCGATGCCTTCCCGTTCGTCTGGCTCCTGACGCACGACTCCAAGGCGAACGCCTATTCACGCCTGCTGTTCGCCATGGAGCCGTTCTACGAACGACGGCCGGAGCAACTGGGCGGGCTCCGGGTCGCCGCCGTGTCCGGCCCCGAGGATGCGGCCCGGGCCTGGGCCCTGCAACTGCTGGCGAGTGATGCCCGGCGGCCTCGCCCCGGGCAAGCGCCCCTCCCGGACTGGCTCCGCCGGGCGGCTCCCTGGCTGGCCCGATTCTGGGGAGAAGGGCTGACGCGGCCTCCCGATCCGGGCGTTCTGGAGGAGAGCTTCACCTGGGCCTCATCCGACCCCGAGGGGATCCGTAATGCCGCCCGATCACTGGTCGATGGGCGATCGGCCGAGGTTCCGGACGCCGCTCGGCTTCGCGCCATTCTGAATCGGTTTGGTCCCTCCTTCACTGAGGATTTGCTGACCCGCCGCCCGGAGGCACTCCTCGAAGCCGTCGAGATCCTCATCACCCGGCCCGACGACCTTCGTCGCGTGCTCTCGACACCGGGCTACACCGACCCCTCCGCGATTGGCGGTCCGCTGGTTCCCTGAAGCCCCCTGCGAGCAAGCGACGGCGAGACCCGTGAGAGGGTACGCCTGGCACATCAGCCGATTCATTATTTGTAAAATTTGCCGCCAAGGATTGACATTTGGTCGAAGGGGAATTCGAATACAAGCCTTATGTGCTGGGGAACGGGGTTTCTTGATTTCACCGTGATGTAGTTTCTCCGAGAGTGAATCATGCCCGATTTCTTCTCCTCGCTCCAATCGGAGACCGGGTTGGCCCCGGAGGCCGTCGAGTCAGGCGTTGGGGCCCTGTTGAGCTTCATCAAGGAGCGACTCCCGGCCGAGGTGTACGCGGGGATTGAGTCGGCGCTCCCCCATGCCCAGCAAGCGATCTCGACGTTCCTTGCCGGGGAGTCGAAGTCAGGCATGCTCGGCCAGGTCGGGTCGCTGATCGGCAACCTTTTCGGGGAGAAGGTCGGCGACCTTCCGAAGCTCCTCGAAATGCTCGCGAAGTCCGGCCTCTCGATCGACCAGGCCAAAGCGTTCCTGCCGGCCGCGATTGCGATGCTGAAGGACCACCTCCCCGAGGAACTTGTCGAGCAGATTTTCTCCCGGATTCCCGGGCTGGGGGAGGCGAGGGTTTAGGCCGTCGGCCTCACCGGTCGACTTTGCCCGTTCCGGCCCGGCCCGCTTCCCAGGTTCGAGCCACACCCCATCGCCGTGAGTGCCTCGCCCCCTTCGTCCGGGGGAAGAGGCGATCGTCGGTGGTTGCCCTCGCCCTGTCGATCGCCCGGTCCCCACCGTGAGGTTTCACCGCCATGTCACCCAAGCTGCTCGTCGAATTGATCGGTACGTTCTTCTTCGTTTTCACCATCGGCATGACCGTGATCGGTGCCGAGGGGCCGGCGGCGGCGCTGGCCCCGGTGGCGATCGGATCGGCGCTGATGGTGATGGTCTACGCCGGCGGGCATTTCTCCGGCGGGCACTACAACCCGGCCGTGACCCTCGGGGTGATGCTCCGGGGCAAGTGCTCGCCGGCCGAGGCGCCGGCCTACATGGTCTCGCAGGCGATCGGCGGCGTCTTGGCGGCGTTGGCCGTCGGTTTCCTGAAGGCGGGCACGGTCGTCGAGCCGGTGACGCTGGGATCTGTCCCGGCGGTCCTGCTCGCCGAATTCCTCTTCACCTTCGCCCTGGTCTACGTCGTCCTGAACACGGCGACCGCCAAGGGGACCGAGGGGAACTCCTTCTACGGCCTGGCGATCGGCTTCACGGTCACGGTCGGCGCCTTCGCTGTCGGCGGGATTTCGGGCGGCACCTTCAACCCCGCAGTGGCCGTGGGCGTCGCCGTCATGGGCCTGATCGAGGCGTCGAGCATCTGGATGCACCTGATGGCCGACTTCGCCGGCGGAGCCGCCGCGGCGCTGGTCTTCCGGGCCCTGAACATGGGCGGCGACGTGCTTGAGACGAAGCCGGCCGAGGTCACACCCACCCCGACCGGGGTCGCCTGATCCGCCAGGTGATGAAGAGCCCCTCGGCCCTCGAACTGCCCGCGAGTCCGGGCGGGTCGAGCCCTCGATCGGATCGGATCGACTCGCCTTGCCGCTCCCGGCGGGCTAGGGTACGATCCGCCGGTCTATCGCCGCGCCGAGGGGCCTACCCGCCGGCGACGGCCGCCCGGACATCGGCGACTCGGCGCACCGGGCCGGTCGCGAGGAGGTTCTGGTCCCTTCGGGTTCGGAGGGCCGGTCCGGGCCGCTTCAGGGAGGAAAAGGGGGCAAATAGCCGTGGCCGCCACGATTCAAGAGCTTGCGTCAATGGTTCAGGGTCGCGTCGTCGGCGATCCCGGGGCAACAATCAGCGCCGCGAAGCCGGTCACCGAGGCCGGGCCTGGCGACCTGACCTTCCTGGCGGACGAACGCTATCTCAAGGCACTGGCGATCTCTCCCGCCTCGGCGGTCCTGATCGGCCAGGACTTCAAACTTCCCGAACCGGCCGATCGGCCGACGACCTTGACGTTCATCGTCGTCGAGGACCCCCGCGCCGCCTTCATGGTGCTCCACGCCCACCTGCGAGGGGGCCAGGCCGAACGCTGGGTGGGGATCGACCCGCGAGCGGTCGTGTCGCCGACGGCGAAGATCGGCCGGGACGTGGCCATCTACGCCTTCGCCGTGATCGGCGACGAGGCCGAGATCAGCGACGGCTGCACGGTCGGCCCCGGCAGCGTCGTCGGGCCGAGGTCGCGGCTCGGCAAGGATGTGACACTGCATGCCAATGTGGTGATCTATGAGGACGTGGTGATCGGCGATCGCGGCATCCTCCACGCCGGCGTGGTGATCGGGGCCGATGGCTTCGGCTACCAGTTCGTCGACGGTCGGCATGCCAAGGTCCCGCAGAGCGGCGGCGTGGTGATCGAGGAGGACGTGGAGATCGGCGCGAACTCCTGCGTGGACCGGGGGACCTTCGGGCCGACCCGAATCGGCCACGGGACGAAGATCGACAACCTCGCGCAGATCGGCCACAACGTGAAGCTGGGCAAGCACACGATCGTCTGCGCCCAGGTGGGCATCGCCGGCAGCGTGGTCTCGGGCGATTACGTCGTGATGGGCGGCCAGGTCGGCATCGCCGACCACCGCACGATCGGCGACGGAGCCCAGCTCTGTGCCCAGGCGGGCGTGAACCGGGACGTGGCTTCGAAGGTCACGGTCTTCGGCACCCCGGCGGTCCCGCTCCGCCAGCTCATGCAGATGCATTCGCTCAGCATGAAACTGCCCGAGATGAAGCGGCAGTTGAAGCAGCTCGCCGCCGAGGTCCAGCGCCTCTCGAGCGCGATCGACGAGGCAGAGGCCGAGGAGGCCCCGCCGTCCCAAAGCAGCTCGGCGGCCTGACCCGAATCCTCGAACGGCCGGGCTGCCTCCTCCCCGAAAGGGCGGCGGCCCGGCCACGTCTGACGCTCCAATCCGGATGGAGCACAGGAGGCACCCGCGCCGTGTCCGCAACACTTCACGCCCGATCGCGCCCCGTCCCATCGGCGGAGACTCCCCCCGCCTCGGGGGTCGTCGGCCTGCTGGCCGGGAGCGGCCGCTTCCCGATCCTCTTCGCCGAGGCGGCCAAGCGGCAGGGGCTGTCCGTCGCCTGCGTCGGGATCAAGGGGGAGGCCCCCGAGGTCCTGGCCGATCTCTGCGACTCGTTCGACGTGGTGCCCGTGACCACGCCGACCCGGATCATTGGCGCGTTCAAGCGCCGGGGGGCCCGCGAGCTGGTCATGGCCGGCAAGGTCCACAAGACGGCCATGTACACGCCGTTCCTGTTCTGGCACGCGATCAGCGACCCGAGGGCCGTCCGCATCTGGTTCTATGGCGCATTGCGCAAGAACAAGAAGGACGACACGATCCTGTTGACCGTCATCGATGAGTTCGCCAAGGACGGCCTGAGCTTCCGCTCGGCCCTGGACTTCTGCCCGGAGCTTCTCGTGAATCACGGCGTCCTGTCCCGCCGCCGACCCTCCCGGTCGGAGCTTGACGACATCCGCTTCGGCTGGGAACTGGCGAAGGAGATGGGCCGGCTCGACGTCGGCCAGTCGGTCGCCGTCAAGGACTGCGCCGCCATCGCCGTCGAGGCGATCGAGGGGACCGACCGCTGCATCGAGCGGGCCGGCCAGCTCTGCCGGTCGGGCGGCTGGACCCTGGTGAAGGTGGCCAAGCCCCAGCAAGACATGCGGTTCGACGTGCCGACGATCGGCATCAGCACGATCGAGAACCTGCACAAGGCCGGTGCCCGGGTCCTGGCGATCGAGGCGGGCAAGACCATCGTCATCGATCAGCCCGAGGTGGTCGCCCTGGTCGATCGGCTCGGGATCGCCCTCATCGCGCTCAATGGGGCCGAGGTTGAGGCGCCGGCTGCCTGATTTCGTCGTCGATTGCTCGATCGACCGGCCACCGGTTCCGAGACGATGAGCAATCCGGGAGCGTGATCGCGCTCAGCCGGTGCGGTCGTCTCGGGGACCAGGCAGCGCAAGTGCAGGAGAGGCCGGAGGTTGTCCGGCCTCAATCGCCCGGGCGATCAGCTCGCAGGCGATCGGCAGGCCGATGCTCTCGGTGTCGATGACCAGGTCGTACGAGTGGGGGTCGGTGTCGTCGACCCGGAACATCGTGCGGGCGAATTTGCGGCGGCGGCGGTCGAGGTCGATCGCCAGCCGTCGAGCGGTCCGGGGAGTCACGCCCAACCGCTCCGAGAGGCGCCGGGCCCTCGCCTTGATCGGCGAGACGATCCGGACCGACAGGACCTCGTGCCTCGGGATCATGAACCCGGCCCCCCGGCCGACGATCACCGCGTCTCCGGCGTGGCCGATCGAGAGCACGAGCTTGGCCAGGTGGTCGAGGTAGGCTTCCAGCGGCGCCCAGTGTTCCTCCCGGAGCGGGAGGAGCCAGTCCTGCACGACGCTGGGGGAGAGCTCGTCGAGTGCCTCGACTTCCTCGATCGGCCGCTCCATGCGTTCGGCGATCGCCTCGACGATGCGGGCGTCGTAGACGGTCCAGCCGAGGCGTTCGGCGACCATGCGGCCCAGGGCCGAGCCGCCGGCCCCGGCCTCTCGCGAGAGGCAGACGACACGGAATCGAGGGCGAGGTTCGTCGTTCGGCTCGGTGGCGAGGTCGGGCGCGGGCTGGCCGGAGAACCATCGGGCCATGACCGCCCGGAGGCCCCGGGCCGATCGGTTCGTGCTCGATCGCGATGCGTCGCCAATCATCCCCATGCCGTCGCCCCGTCCCGCCGACTCGACCCCTGGAAAGTGGTGCCCGGAATCCCTGCAACGGCCGACGGCTTCCCGCTCCCCGGCCGATCCCGCCGTGCGGGTCGCCGCTATTGTAACCGTTACATGCCCGGTCGCTCTCGCGCCGGCCTCGGAAATTCAGGCGATTTTTCCTCAAGTTGTTACGCCGGCTTGACTGACGAGATTTCCGCGACGCCCACACCTCCCCGATGGCACGGGCTTTGCCTTGGTCCAGGACCGACGCCGCGAGGGATCACTCGCGTCCCTCCTCCCGATCGACATGGACTGTTCACGGGGCAACTCTCGAATGAGCGACCGAACCAACACGCTGCTCTGGATGAAGGACCTGATCGAGCACATGCGCCACTGCCAGGAGCAGCTCCAGTGGGCCTCCGACGGCCCGAGCGAGTCGTTCCTGACCGAGGCCATGCTGGTCGATCTCTCCGAGTGCCGGACCCTCTGCGAGCGGCTTCGCTCGAATCGGGCTCCCCAGGCGGCCCGCCTGCATGCCACCTCGGCCTGAGGTGGCGAGCGATCGACTTGCCCTGCTCGCCCCCGGCCGAGCGTCGCGGCAACCGCCCGGACACGCAGCCCAGGAGCACGCGAACCCCTTGCCGAGACGGTCGTCGATCCGGCCGATCTCCCCGACGCCCCGGATCGAACCCCGGAAGGCCCGGCAACGGGGAGGTGGCGAATCGGCGCAAGCTCGGTCGCCCCTCGGTGCTGGACATCGGCCTCGGGCCATCGGTCTCGCCGGCCGACGGCGATCAGGCGAAGCCGAAGATCGTGCTGTTCGTGATTGGCGATCGCGGCGAGGAATGGGAACTCCGGGTTGGGACACGGCCTGGGGCGATGTGATCGATCGTGTAAGGGGTGCCTCGCTCATCACGCCGGAGTGGACCCGGGCGAGGCAGGGCGACCCTCGAACGCGGGCACCACATGGGTGCGAGTGCTCCGGGGGGATTCCGGTTGCAACGAGAAGCGAGTGCTCGATTTTGGGACCGAGCGGTTGCGGTGACGGGTTGAAGATGGTGGGATCGTGCATCTCCTAATCGCCGATGCGCCAACGGCGGCACCATTGCCCTCCCTCCTTCAAGGACGCTGGCCGAGGGGCCTGACCGGCCAATGCTCGGCTTGGATCGAAGCGGGGCCCTCGGCCTCGACGCTTCGGGCCATTCGCCATGAGCGTAACGAGGGGAAGGGGCTTCACGGGTCCTTGGTGTCGGTTCATCGGTATTCAACCTCGTGTTTCGACCCGATCGCTCGGAGGTAGTGATGATGCATGCCGAACCGCCCTCCGGGGCCGGCGACGCCCCCATCGATTACGGCAAAGGCCCGTGGTATCGCGGCCTGACCAGCTATCATTGGTTCGTGCTCGCCGTCGCCGCGCTGGGATGGCTGTTCGACACGATGGATCAGCAGCTCTTCAACCTGGCCCGCAAGCCGGCCATGGAGGAACTGCTCGATTCGACCGACCCCGCCGTGGTGAATTTCTGGGGCACGATCGCCACGTCGATCTTCATCGTCGGCTGGGCGCTCGGCGGCCTCTTCTTCGGCATCCTGGGCGACAAGATCGGCCGGGCCAAGACGATGCTGCTGACGATCCTGATGTACTCGATGTTCACGGGCCTGAGCGCCTTCTCGTTCAACGTCTGGGACTTCGCCTTCTACCGATTCCTGACCGGCCTGGGGGTCGGCGGCGAATTCGCCGTCGGCGTGGCCCTGGTGGCCGAGGTGATGCCCGACCACGCGAGGGCCCGGGCCCTGGGGTGGCTCCAGGCCCTCTCGGCCGTCGGGAACATGACGGCGGCCGTGATCGTCGTCAGCCTC
The DNA here is from genome assembly GCF_040717455.1 of Tautonia sp. JC769. Classification (NCBI taxonomy): domain Bacteria; kingdom Pseudomonadati; phylum Planctomycetota; class Planctomycetia; order Isosphaerales; family Isosphaeraceae; genus Tautonia; species Tautonia sp. JC769. The sequence continues at coordinate 67,415 of NZ_JBFEFH010000021.1, read as the reverse complement.
GGCCTGATCGAGGACACAGGGATCAGCCGATGGCGGATCATGTTCCTCGTCGGCACCGCCCCGGCCCTCCTGGCGATCGTCATCCGCCTGAAACTCCGCGAACCGGAGCGCTGGCAGCAGACCGCCGGGGTCGCGCCGAAAGGTAAGGCAAGTCCTGACCAGCAGCACACACCGCTCCCCTCCGAAGACGTCCCGGCGGAAGACTCGGCCGGCATGTACGAGCCGGACCGCCCGAAGCCGAACGCCGAGGAGGCCCCGACCGTCGGCGGGCAGAAACTCGGCTCGATCTCGGAACTGTTCGGCGACCCCCGATGGCGGAAGAACACGATCGTCGGCATGCTGCTCGCGTTCTCCGGGGTGGTCGGCCTCTGGGGTATCGGCTTCTTCAGCTTCGACCTGATCCGCGACATCTTCAGCGATTCCGCCCTGCAGATGGCCAACGAAGCCGGCCTGGTCGCCGGTCCCGAGGCCGACTACGAGACTCGCCTGGCCGATGGATCGATCCGGGTGGTGCAAAAGCCCTCGGACGTGCCCGAGACGCCGGAGGAAGGTGTCGAGTACCTTGTCGCGCCGACGGAGGAACGAGCCCGCAGCAGCTACCTCAGGAACCATGAAGAGATACGCCCGTTCGTCGAGGCGAGGCTCGCCCGATGGACCGGCTACACCTCCCTCTTCCAGAACGCCGGGGCCTTCTTCGGCATCTATGCCTTCGCGCTGGTCACGGTGCGGATCGGCCGGAAGCCGGCCTTCGCCATCTCGTTCCTGCTGGCGATGGGGGCGACGATCTTCACCTTCCTGTTCCTGGGCAAGGTGACCGGATTCTGGGATGTGTACTGGATGATCCCGATCATGGGCTTCTGCCAGCTCTCCCTCTTCGGCGGCTACGCGATCTACTTCCCCGAGCTGTTCCCGACCCGGTTGCGCAGCACCGGCACGTCGTTCTGCTACAACGTCGGCCGCCTGGTCGCCGCCACCGGCCCGCTCGGCCTGGGGGCGTTGAACCTGCTCTACGCCGATTACGCCGAGATCGACAGCTCCCTGCCCATGCGATACGCCGGCGTCACCATGTGCGTCGTCTTCCTGATCGGCCTGATGGCCCTGCCGTTCGCCCCGGAAACCAAGGACCAGCCCCTGCCGGAGTGATCGTCCGCGGGGCCGATCACGCTGATCGCATCGCGGTGGCAACGCCTGCCCATCCTTCTCCGGGGAGCCGGCCCTTCTTGGCCGGCTCCCCGTGCCGTTGCGCCTACGCTCACGATTTCGCGGCCCGCATCGGCTGGGGCTTCAGATACGTCAACGATCGCCAGAGCCACTCGGCCGGGCCATACCGGAACCGGGCGAGCCAGAGCGGGCTGTACCAGAGCTGCACCGCCCAGATCGCCAGCACGATGAGCCAGAGCGTCGGCCGATCGAGCGTGCCGTACATGCCCAGCCCGTAGCCATAGAAGAGCAACGTGCCGACGATGCTCTGCGTCAGATAGTTCGTCAAAGCCATCCGGCCCACCGCCGCCAGGCGGGCCGTCAATCGCGGCAGCGCCCCCGACTTGACCACGAGCATCACCACCGCCGCGTGCCCCAGCGCCACCGGCACCGTGCCGAGCAGCGCCAGGGAGACCCCGAAGACCATCCCCCGGACCACCTCGAAATCGGTCGCCCAGAGGTCCAGGCCCCCGACGATCGTCAACGGCAGGCCGATCCCGTAGGCGATCAAGGCCATGACTCCGTAGAACCGGGTCGATCGACCCGCCGAGAACACCCCCATCTTCATGAAGGCCATTCCCAGGAGCATCCGCCCGGCAATCCCCCAGATGAACATGGGCAAGTAGAACGCCTGAAACCCGATCGACTCCTCGGCGCGGTGCGGGAAGACCTCCCAGTAACTCCCTCGATAGGCCGCGAGCTGCTCGGCATATTGCTCCTCGGTCGGTTCGAAGAAGACCCGCATCTCCTGCCACGCCTTGGCCATCCCGGCCCGAGCCGGATCGGTCGAGGGGCTGCCGCCACGCTCCGCCCCGGGTTCGGCCGTCGTGGTCGCGGCCATGCCTCGGACCGCGCCGACGGTCAGCCCCAGCACCGGGAGCACCAGGCTTGAGCCGACGATCAGGACCACACCCAGCACGAACAGACGCTTCGGGCTGGTCGATCGGAACAGGTAGAGCACCAGGCCGCACAGGGCATACGCGACCAGGATGTCGCCCGACCAGATGAAATAGGCGTGGATCAGGCCGATGACCAGCAGCCAGAGCACCCGGCGGTAATAGACCCCGGTGAAGCTCATCCCCCGCCGCTCGGCCCGATCGGTCATCAGCACCAGGCCGGCACCGAAGAGCATCGAGAACAGCGACATCATCTTGCCGGAAAACAGCAGGTGATTCACCATCCAGGCCGACCGGTTGGCCCGCCCCGGGCCGCCGCTCAGATCAGGGTTGTCGTACCCGGAAAACGGCCAGGAGAAGCTGACGATATTCATCGCCAGGATGCCGAGGAGGGCCACCCCCCTCAGCACATCCACGGCCGTCAGCCGATCGGCCCTGGCCACCGGCTCGAACCGCGGCGGGAGCGGGGCGGACGCAGCCGGGTCTGGTGGCACCGGCGCGAGCAGATCGGCCCCCGGCGTTTGATCGCCGGGGGCCTCAGGCCGATCGGGAGCGGCCGAATCGTGTGTCGCCATCGGGAATCATCTCGGTCGGGTTCGCGAATGCTCCTCGGCGGACTCGACACCGAGGAGCGATCCAGGGTTCAAGATTTCTTCCACCCGGAAGTTCGACAAACCCGCCGAGAGATTCAGTACCCGGTTCGACCATTCTTGGAAAACGAGCCTATCCGCCCGTGGCATTTCGCCGCATCAGAGCACGAGGCGGGCCGACTCGCGATCGAGCAGCAAGGTCGCCCCCTCGTGCTGCCGCAAGGCAGAGGCCGGGCACGCTTCCGAGATCGGACCCTGGAGCGCGGCCAGCACCGCGTCGGCCTTGCGGGGGCCGGGCACGACCACCGAGAGCACCGACGCGGACAGCAACGCGGGGACCGTCAGGGTGTAGGCATGGGTCGGTACGTCGTCCAGCCCGGCGAAGCAGCCGTCGTTGACCTGCTGCACGCGGCACGCGTGATCGAGCCGGACCACCTTGATCAGGACCGGGTCGAGGAAGTCGGCCACCGGAGGGTCGTTGAAGGCCAGGTGGCCGTTCTCGCCGATCCCGGCACAGACGATGTCCGGCGGCTCGGCCCGCAAGGCGTCCTCGTAGTCCAGGCAGGTCCGCAAGGGGCGCTCGGTCTGCTCGCCCGGGATCAGGCGGAGCCGGTCGGCCGGCAGCCCGGCCATCCCGAAAATATGCTCATGCAAGTAGCGGCGGAAGCTCGCCGGATGATCCGGGGTCAATCCCAGATATTCATCCATGTGGAACCCGACGATGCGCGACCAGTCGATCCCGTCGATCCCCAGCAGGGCCGTCAGGAATTCGTCCTGACTCGGGGCGGCCGCGAAGATGACGTTGGCCTTCTCGGCCACCCGATGGCGGGCGGCGATGGCCTCGGCCACGCCGGCCGCGGCGGCCCGGCCCAGGCGGGCTCGGTCTTCGAAGACCCGCACGCGGAGGCGGTCGACGGTCCATTCGGCAATCGGCGTCGGGGGGGCCGGCAGGGACATGGTGGCGGTCTCTCGGGTCTCGGGCGGGTCGCGATGGCATCGGTCGAGGATACATCAGGCAAGGCCGGGCGAGCCATCGAGCCCGACCCCTTGGCCCGAAGGATACCCCGATTCCCGGCCAATCTCAACACCGCCGGCCGCCGCTCGCCCCGCCTCCCGCCCCGCGAGGCCGAGCCACCGGTCCGATCGTCACGGCACCCCCAGCAGCACCACCGCCACGATCACCACCCCGCCGACGACCGCCACCACCAGCCCGGGGTTGCGCCTCAGCTTGAGATAGAACAGCAGGAGGAGCCCCGACAGCGAGACGACCGTCAGCACCACCGCCGAGACGTCGATCGCCACCGACCAGGCCGGACCCGTGTCCCTCCCCTTGTGCAGGTCGTTCAGGACGGCCACCAGCCCGAGCGTGCTTTCGGTCAGGAAGTACTCGCCTGTTTCCCGGTCAATTTGGGCGTCGGCGGCATACCCAGGGCCTTTGAATGTGACGAAGCATTCATACTCGTCGACGTAGAACTCCGTCAACGCCCCTCGAACATCGTGTTCCTGCCTCAGGTACTCGACCACCCGCAGCTGATCGACCTGATCCTCCGCCTCGTCCGCCGCGGCCGATTCCGGATCGTGCAGCCACGACCGATCCAGCGATCCCTCGGCTTTCTCCAGGTGCTCGACATTGGCGAAGAACCAGTCGGGATGGTTCAGCGTCAGGCCGGTCACGCTGAAGAACAGGACCGAGGCCAGCCCGAACATCGACAGGTAGATATGCAGCCACCGCGCGACCGCGGCCACCCGGATGCCGAGCGACCGCCGCGACCGCCTGCCCGGCCCCCGACCCGCATTCGGTCCCTGGGCCTCGTCACTCGGATTCGATTCGACGGTACTCGACGGCAGCGGACTTGATCTCGACATTCCCCTCGTAATCCTCTTCAAACGGATCGTTGCCGATCGAGACCGGCATTCGGATGACCTGATGGGTCCCGTGCTCCCGCGCCGCCTCGACGAAAATCGTGTACGAGCCTCCCGGCAAGGGCCGACCGCCGTCATCCTTGCCGTCCCAGGTGATGCTGTACCGGCCGGGAGGGCGGGTCGATCGGCCGATCGCGTAGGCCTTGTTCCGCCGTTCGATCCGCGTGCGGCCCGCGTCGCTCCGATACCAGCGCAGCAGGTCCGGCAACCACTGATCCGGGCCCGATCCGGACATGGACACCCACATCAACAGGTGCCGGACCACATGCCCCGTCTCGTCCTCGATGTAGACGACCACGTACGGACGCCGGTAGCGCCGTTGCTCGACTTCCGGCCGGTTGATCTCGAACCGGACGACCAGCTCGAACCCCTCGCCCCAGTCCGACCGCCGATCGTCCTCGGCCCCGGCGGCCGGCCCTGGAGCGGCCGGCCCGCGGGCATCGGCCAGGACGGGAGCCGCCGGCCGCGGTCGCTCCAGGTCCCCCCAGCCGTCGCTGCGGTGGACCGTGCCGTCGGAGGCGACGATCAGGCATTCGACCTCTGGCAGCGCGTTCACCAGGCGAAGGCCCTCGGCGATCGGCATGACATTCAGCGCCGTCGCCAGGGCGTCGGCATCGCTCCCGCTCGGCGCGACCACGGAGGCCGAGGCCACGGCCTCGACCGGCCTCCCGCTTCGGGGGTCGAGAATATGGGAATACCAGCGTCCGTCGATCGTCCATCCCCGATGGGCCGCCCCGCTGGTGGCGACCGATCGGTCGCGGACCTCCAGGAACGTGAACGGCTCGCTCGCCTCCGAATCGCCCTTCGGCGGGGCGAGGCCGACGGTCCCGAACCCTTCTCCCACCACGCGAAGGTCGCCCCCGACGTTCAGCAAGATCCCGCGGACTCCCCGATTCGGATCGAGCCCTTCGTCGCAGGCACGCTCAAGGATGAATCCCTTGGCGATGCCGTCCAGGCTGATCGGCGTCCGCCCGACCCGCTCGGCGGCCTCCGAGCCGGGATCGAGCCGCCACGCCTCTGCCGATGCCAGCGCTCGGGCCTCGGCCAGCTCGCCGGGCGTGGGGGCCCGGCCGCGCCCGGCAGACGCCTCCCACAGCCTCCCGAACGTGGCCGCCCTCGGGTCGAAGGCGCCGCCGGTCGCGTGCCTCCAGCGATCGGCCGCGCGCAGCACCTCGAACAGTTCGCTCGGGATGCTCGATGCGTCGCCCGGGTGATTCATCCACCGGCTGAGGTGGCTCGATGGGTCGTAGCCGCTCAGCACGCCCGAGAGGCGGTCGATCTCGGACAGGACGCGAGCCTCGGCCTGCCGGGCGGCATCTTCATCGTCGGCCCAGACGCGCAGCTCGAGCGCCGTGCCCATGACCTCCTCGTGATAGAAGGCGAAATCGCCGGCGATGGCGGTCGAGCCGAAGAGACTCCCCAGGACGAGCAACACCGGAACAATCCAGAGATCAGAATGCATGCGGCCTCCTCGGCATCCCGAACCGCGATTCCTTCGAAGATGCCTCGATGGTAGTGAACGATCCCCTCCGAGGCAACCGCGCCGCGAGTGTTCGACGGGCCCCTCCCGCCCGCCGCCCCCCGGGCCATTCGGTCGGCGTCTTGCTCCTGCTTGACGCCCTGATCGGATCGGATACGCTGGGATCACCCTCCACACGCCTCGCCTCGCGGGTGGCCGATCAACGCGAGGCGGCCGGTCTTCGCCTCGAGCCGACCTGCAACGGGGCGGCCGGTCCGTCCGCCCGGAGCGCCCTTCGATGAGTGATCCGCACCGGACGCAGTCCGCGTCCCGACGCCGTCAGCCCTGCCCGCCCTGGGTCGTCTGGCTCCCATTCCTGGGCCTGCTCGCATGCGGCGTCGCGAGCGGGGGATGTTCGGGACGCGGCGATCCTGGGCCAGAGGTGGCCGCGGCGATCGCGTCGGGGGAACTCGATGAGGCCCAACGCCTCGTCGATCGCTGGCTCTCCCGGGGCTCGAAAGACCCGGACGCCCTCGCCTGGGCCGCCCGGGTCGCCCTCGCCCGCGATCGGCCGACCGAGGCATTCGACTTCGCCCGGCGTGCCCAGCAAGCGGGGCTCGATCGGTCGGCCCTGCGCGACGTCGAGGGGGTTGCCCTGGCCAGGGCCGGTCGCCTGGCCGAGGCCGAGCCGCTCTTGCGCACCCATCTGGCCGAATCCGATCGGCCCGACCCGGTCGCCGCACGGGCCCTGGCCGAGATCGGCATGGCCACCTTCCGCTTCGGCGCCGCCCGGGAGGCCCTCGCCCGATGGCGACGCGATGCCCCCAACGACCCCGAGCCCTGGCTGATGGAGGCCGAGATCTCCGATCGGATCGGCGACGAGTACACCGTCATCGCCTCGCATTATCGAGAGGCCCTGAAGCGTGACCCTTCCCTCGACGGCGTCTTGCTTCGCCTGGCCGAAACCATCCGCCGATCCGGGAATTACTCCGAGGCCGTCGAATCGTTCGAAACCTATCTCGAACGCCACCCCGACGACCCGGACGCCCTTGCCTGGTCGGGGTTGAATCAGCTCGGTATGGGGGAGGTCCCATCTGCCGAGCGGTTGCTCCAGCAGGCCCTGGCGCAGGACCCCGACCACCTGGAGGCGATCAAGGGACTCGGACGGCTGTATCAGCAAACCGGGAACATTGCCGAAGCGCTAACCTACTTCGACCGGGCGGCCGAGCTGGACCCCGAACAGGCGGACATCCCCTATCAGCAGTCGCTCTTGCTCGCCCGGCTCGGGCGCCGGGAGGAGGCCGAACGCATGCGCGAGCGATCCGAGCGGCTTCGCGAGCAGGCGGCCGAGATCGAACGGCTGCGCGATGCCCTCGTGCGCGATCCGAATAATGCCGACCTGCAGTTCGAAACGGCCCGCTGGCTCATCGAGCACGGTCACGCCGAAGAAGGCGTTCGGTGGGCGGAGAAGGCGATCGCCACCGTCCCCGGCCATCGCCCCTCCTGCCTCTTGCTGGCCGAGCACTACGAGGCGACCGACCAGCCCGACCTGGCGAGCTTCTACCGGTTCAAGGCCGCCCCGGCCGAGTGACGACGACCTGGTTTCCGTCCCGGGGCGCCGTCTCGCCGAGCGTTGCGATTTTGCCACTGTTGCCGGATGGCAACATCCGCCCGTCATCGGGAGGCGAAGGCCCGGCGCAGAGAAACGACCCGCGTCCCTCGAGACGCCCTCCCGAATTCGTGAGGAGGCCGGGAGAGCAAGGGATCGGGTCGTCTCGAATCGGGTCACCCGGCGTCGAGCGGCCGATTTCAGTCGGTCAGGTCGAAGTCGACGTTGCGATTCGAGCCGGATTCGACCGTGTAGGTCAGGCCCGACGTGTCCGGCAGGCTGTACTTCGGCGGCACCAGGTCCTTGGCGTCCTGGAAGGCCTTGGCCACGTCGTCCTGCTTCGGAGAACCACCCTGCACGCCGCCCATGGCCGCGTCGTAATTCACGTCGCGAGCGGTGATCGAAACCCGGTAGTCGCCGGGCAGCGCGCCGTCGCCGTCGATCGCGGTGGTCAGGTAGTACGAGCCGTTCGAGATCGTCCCGCTCGCCGCGCGACCCTCCGGGTCGACGGGGGCGAAGGTGATGGTCCCGGTCTCGACGGGCTGGCCGTTGTAATTCACCGATCCCGAAACCGGGTAGCGCTTGGGGAGCCCCGAGCTATCGCCGCAGCCGACGACAAGCATCATGCCCACGAAGGTGAGGGCCAGGGGGGAGATTCGGCGGATCAGGGTCGAGGGTGCCGCGGTCATGGTCGCTCCACTGCGGAATTGCGGAATCAATCGAAGCGAGAGGGATGCTCCCGGGCCATCGATCCCGATGGCCCGGGAGCATCCGTGAATCGAATCCATCAGGCGAACGAAGCAAACCCCCGGAAGGATGGTCCCCCGGGGGTTCGGGCGCCCCGACTCGGGTGGCATCGCTGCCAACGGCGGGGCCATCGGCGAGGGCCGAGGATCAATACTGGTCGGCGCTGATGACCTCGCCGCCGTTCCGGCTGCCGAGGGCGCAGTAGACGACGATATTGATGCTCTCCTTGAGGAACTTCACCGAGCCGTCGGCGAACAGGAAGTTCGCACCGCCCGGGTGTTCGCTCTTGGCCCCCTTGCTGGCGTAGCTGAAGCGGCTGCGCCAGTTGCTGTCGCCGAAGGCGACCACGGCCGCGTCGGTGGTCTTCCAGTTGATCGGCACGGTGGTGCCGAAGGTGCTGCCGTTGTTCATGTAGAAGTTGCTGTCGGCAGCCTGATAGGGCAGCGTCTCGCCCACGATGATCGTGTTGCTCGTGCCGTCCCGCACGCTGGCGAGATTCACCGGGCCGATGCCCGCGTTGCGGTACGAGAAGAACCCGCGAAGTCGGCCGGGGCCTCGCGTCGCCAGGGTCTCGTCGAAGTTCGTCCCCCAGAAGCCCGCCCAGCCGATGCGCGGCTGCCCAGGGGCCAGGGTCGTGCCCACCGGGGTCTCCCAGGGGCCGCCCGGCGGGGTCAGACCGCCGATGCAGTAGTTGTCGCCGAAGCTGCCCGGGTAGTTCGACACGGGGACGACCGTCGCCGGGGCGCCGGTGGCCGGGTTGATCGGGCCCTGGCCGTTGGGCCACTGGCCGGTCAGCCCTTCACGATCGCGGAGGCCGCCGTTGTTCTGGCCATCCGAGGGGCAGAGCCACGTGTTGTTGACCGTCACCCACGCCGTGTACCACGACCCCGCGCCCGCGCCGGTGTTGCTGCCGTGCACGTCGAAATTCAGGGCGTTGTAGGTGTTGGTCCCTTCCATCTGCGGCAGGATCAAGGCCCGCCAGCTCAGGGTGCTCATCTGGGAGCTACCCGCCCAGATGCTGCCCCGATTCTCGTCGGCAATCGCGCCCGGGGGGAACGCGTTGACCTGGTCGTGGTAGTTGTGCAGGGCGATGCCGATCTGCTTCAGGTTGTTCACGCACTGGGCCCGGCGGGCCGCTTCGCGGGCGCTCTGAACCGCCGGCAGCAGCAACGCGATCAAGACACCGATAATGGCGATGACCACTAACAATTCGATCAGGGTGAAACCGAGGCGTCTGCGAGCACTGACCTTCATTGCGACTTGAACTCCTGGCGAGCGATCTCGGGGCGTGAAGTGGCCCCAGGACCGGCTCGGGTAGAACCCCGAAGACTGGAACACGCGAACGACCGAACGAAATGCGCGAGATGCGATCGGAACTCTCGAACCGAATGGTCCAAGAAAAAGGAATCGTCAATCACTGCCGGACATCTTGAACGGCTCGAACGAAGACCATTTCGTCAAAGCCGGGAATCCTCGGCGACTCCAAGCAAGATGGATGGATCGCAGATGCTCAAGACCAGCCGCGATTGCAAAGGCTACCATATCCGGGACGAAATCCCGGGGTCAAGCTGGTCCTCAGGGAATTTATGTCGATTCCGCAAAGATGTGGACGTGCGTGAATTCACCCATCAGTCGGAGGCTGTGGGCACCCCTGATCCTGCTGTCTGGGAACCACGTCTCAACAGGGCAATGCGTCTCAGGCCACCCCTCGGGTGGGGGATTCGCCCCGCCCGGGTCGACCTCGTGCCCGGTGAATGGTGACGCCGGATATGACGAGATCGCCCGATCATGCTCGGCCGAATCGGGTGAGTCAAGGACGATCCCGAGGCCGATTGGAATTTTTTGGCGTCCGCGTCCCGGTGGCGACAGACCGACGCTCGGCCCCGGTGCGCCACCGGATCTCCTCGCGGCCCGAAAGGCTCGAACCCGCCGATGCCGGGGCGAGAAGCCCCGGCATCGGCCCGGTTGCGATCGGCGATCGGCGATCGGTTCGCGACCGTCCCGTCACTCCGCCCCGGCCTGCGGGGCGGGAGCGGCCCGAAGCTGCTCGATCCAGGTTCGGATCAGGGCGTCGGCGTCGGGATCGACGCGGGTCGTTGCGAGCGGGGGCATCTGGCCCGGGCCCCTCCGCGCGATCCGGTGGTAGAGGATGGATCGCTCGGGATGACCCGGGGCGACCAGCCTCGCGTCGGCGATGCCAAGGTCCCCCTGCGTCGGCGCCTCGTCCACCAATCGGAGCCGATCAATCGGGGCGTCGAACCGCAGGTTGATCGCCGCGTTGCCGCCTCCCGCCTCCACGTGGCAGCTCGCGCAATTGGCGTGCAGATACGATCGCGCCCGGGCCTCGATCGACGCGGTTTCGTCGTGCGGGTCGACGAGCTTCGGCAACGCCTCCGGCCGATCCGGCAACGCTCCCTTGAACAACCCGATCCGCTCCAGCAGGGCCAGTTGGTTGGTCGTCTCGCCCTTGCCGTCCGTCACGGGCCGGTTCATCTGCTCGGTCGAGAGGCCGAGCACGTAGTTCGCCGCCCTCGAGTGGCAGACCATGCACTCGGCGCGGCTCGGGTAGTGCCAATCGAGCGTCCGGATCCCGCCCGGGGCCTCGGCGTCGCGCAGGGTGTACGTCCGGTCGAGCCCTTGCGTGCCCACGAGCACGGCGTCGGTGCGATCGTCGTTCCAGAGGTACGAGTAGCCGACCCACTCCCCCTGCTGACGGGTCATCAGGCGGGTCTCGATCGGCCGTCGCGAGGCGGGGTTCCCGGCCTCGAATTCGAGGGCGAACTCCTTGACCAGCACGGTCCCTTCCGGGAAGTCCCACCCCTGGCCGGCCCCCCGCAAGCCGACCTTCGCCTCGTCCGGATCGCCCGGGATGGCGAGAAATCGCTGCTTGATCGCCCCGTCCGACCAGAGGGGCGCGTTGACCTCATAGGGAATCAACGCCTCGTGCGGTTGCCGATCGGCGACCGACCGATACAGGCCCGTCTCGCTCAGCAAGGTCGGGAACGGCGACTCCGGGCGGTCGGCGTCGTTCGGCACCAGGCGGTAGAAGCCGGTCAGGTGGTCGATGACGATCAGCTCGCCGTCCTTGTCGAGCCCGAATCCGCTGATGGCGAACGGCGTATCCGCGATTTCCTGATGCCAGGTCACCTGCGTGCCATCGTGCTTCACGCCCCAGATCTTGCCGGTCGAGTAGTCGCCATACACGTACGCCCCCCGAAGCCCGGGCAGCGACTTGCCATGGTAGACGACGCCGCCGGTCAGCGATCGGGCCTCGGAGTGGTGATGCTCGACCGTCGGCGGGGTCAACGGGTCGGGGCCCATCCGGTCCGGATAGAACGGATGACTCCCCTCGAATGCGCTCCAGCCGTAATTGGCCCCTCTGGCGACCAGGTAGGCTTGCTCCCAGAGGTCCTGGCCGTTGTTGCCGACCCAGAGCTGATCGAGCGTCGCGTCGTAGGTCATCCGCCAGGGGTTGCGCATGCCGTAGGCCCAGGTCTCGGGCCGGACCCCGGGGCGATCGACGAACGGGTTATCGGCCGGGATCCCGTAATTCCGCCCGGGGCTCGGGCGATCGACGTCGATCCGCAAGACCTTGGCCGTCAGCTCCGAGAGATCCTGGCCCCGGAAGTTCGTGTCCGAGTCTCCCGTGCCGTCGCCGGAGGTGATGTAGAGCATCCCGTCGCCGCCGAAGTCCACCGCGCCGCCGTTGTGGCCGTTCGACGGCCAGTCGATGATCACCACCTCCGAGTCCGGGTCGATCGCGTGCGGCGGCTCCCGATCGACCGTGAACCGCGAGACGCGCGTCACCGGCTCCTCGCCATTCGACACGTTGTGGCCGACGAAGAGATACCCGTTCCGCTCATAATCCGGGTGGAACGCCAGCTCGTAGGCGATGCCGGGGAGCTCCAGGACGACCTGCGGCCCCGATGCCTCCGGGTCGTCCGGGATCCGCAAGATCGTCCCCGGCGCGGACCAGGAACCGTGATGTTGGATGATGACGTAGGCGTCCCGGCCGGGTTCGGCGTCGAACGTCAGGGGCTGGAAGATCTCCAGTTTCGGGAAGGCCGGCTCGGGCCGATACGGGAGCGGCGGCTCCGGGGAGCCGACCACCCGGGAGTCGTGCCAGGGCACCCGGTGCGGGACCTCGGACCGACGGCCTTCGTCGTCGGCCCCGAAGCCAGACGAGGCCGGGAAAAGCAGCACCGGCCAGAGGAACACCCGAAGGAACCGCAAGGAGCGGACGCTCATGGTCACACTCATCCTCCGATGATCGTTTGTTTCGAATCGATCGATGAGACAGGGCGGAAGTTGCCGAGAAGTGGGCTTCGCCATGATACGAATCGCCCTCTGGCCGGGCAATCCCGCGCAACGCGAGACGGCCGCCTCGCCCTCCGGATGGTCTCCGGGAGAGCAATGCGGCCGTCTTCGATCGTCCTGGTCTCGTGAGCCTGGCCGGCTCGTCGGGTGCTCAGGGCGTCATTCGCTGGCGATCACGTAGACCGCGTGGATGACCCCCGGGATGTATCCGAGCAGGGTCAGCAGGATGTTCAGCCAGAAGTGCAGGCCGATGCCCACCTGGGTGAACACGCCCAGCGGCGGCAGCACGATGGCCAGCAAGAGTCGAATCAGATCCATCGGTCGTCCTCCTCATCGGTCGGATCAAATTGGGGGGGGCCGGTCGGGTCCGTCCTCGCTCGGTCAGGTGGGACGGACGGCCAGGCCCGCGTCGCGCCGACGCCTCAGATCTTCGAGCGAGAGCTGAGGCCCGGCCCCGATCAACGATCCGGCGATCGAGGCGATGATTGATGCGATCAGGGTGGCGAAGGTCCACCAGGCGGCCGTGGTCGCCCGGACGTTACTGGTCTGGGCCTGGGCCGCGCGGACATCGGCGATCTGCTGGTCGGTCAGCCCGGCGTCGACCAGTTGCGCCTCGGTCAGGGTCGGTGCCATGGTCGGCCCGGTCACCTGCTGGAGCATGCCGCCGACGCCGAGGTTCAGCCCGAGCCCGGTCAGCACCACCACGGCGACGAAGATCGTGCCCCAGAGCAGGAGGCCGTAAATCATGGCCTCGTCCTTCCGCTCGCCCACGGTGCTCCGGCTGGTGACGAATCCGCCCATGAACAGCGCCACGAGCAGCGAGATGGCGGCCCAGATGGCCGCGCCGATGGCCAGCGTGTTGCCGCCGACCGCGTCGGTCCCGGCGGTCGAGAGGCCGATGGCCACCCCGAGCGTCCCGAGCGAGACGTAGACCGTCAGCGCCACGACCGCCCCGGCCATCAGGGCGCTCCAGCTCACGCGGCTGCCGACCGAGGTCACGTCGTGCAGGCGGATCGGCTCGTCATTCATGGTGCGCGTCGTCCTTCGATCGTCGACGCGGTCGCGGCCATTCCCATTCCCGGCCCGACCGTTCGTATCCGAGAAGTTCAAGACGTGGTCGAACACACCATCCTGCCGGTGGATGATGAGATTGACCTCGCGGTTCCGAGCGAGGCTCTCGCCCTCTTCCACCGCGACGTCCTTCGTCGCATGCTCCGAGACGATCCCATCGTCTCCTTCTTGCTTGATTGCCCAACGATCCTCGTGGGGCACCACATGCAGATTCTTCGCCATGGTTGATTCCTCGAAATCTGGTGTTTGCCCCACCCGGCGCGGGGTCCGCCCGCGCCGGACGGATCATCGGGGCGAAAGCGAATCGCGCCCCTTCGTCAGGCGGCCGGTCCTCGCGTCCGTCCGAAGATCAAGGAAGCGATGAACATGACCAGGAACACGACGAACAGCACCTGAGCGATCCAGGAGGCCGTGCCGGCGACCCCGCCGAAGCCCAGGACCGCGGCGATCAACGCGATGATCAGGAAGGTAATTGCCCAGCCCAACATGTGAGTCTCCTTTTCCCCGCTAGCGGTGGGGAAGCATTAAGAGGTGGTTGCGGTTTGCGATTGCCGGTGTAATCAACACCTGCAAATCTCTCCGTCAGCCAACTCACTGAGCAAGGCGTGTGCCAAAGTCTCGCGGGCCGGAGGCGATTCGACCGCCGGGGGTCGCCCCTCGTGCGGTCGCACGCACGCGAGTTCTTTAGAAAGAGGCGTCGCGGCGACCGGAGGGGGAAGCAGGTCGCGAGGCGCCCGGCCCCGGCCCCGGTCATCCCGCAGGCCAGCGGCCCCTCGCGGTCGTCGGCACGATCAGATCACCATGCGTGCCGCCGCGGGCTGGTCACTCTCGGCCCAGAGCGGTCAGGAGGCGTTCACGGGCGCCGCATCACGCGCCGGCGGCGATTGGCACGGCGATTGCTCTTGGAATGTCAATGTCGAAGAACCGAGGTCAATCCGAGGGCGGCCCGCGGCGACGCCCGCCGAACGCCTGCTCCAAGGGCGGGTCCGACCGGATTGGAGCGGAGAACCGCCGGTCCGGTCCGATTCGACCCGCGTGGCATCTCCGGTGAGGGAGAGGGAGTCTCATGAGCCAACAGTCAAGCCTCGTCTACAAGTGTCCGCATTGCCAGGCCAAGGCGGAGATCGGCGACGAGATGCTCGGTCATGTCGTCAACTGCCCCCAATGCGAGCGCCCGTTCCGGGTCGAGGCTCCTCCCTCGTTCCCGATCAGCGACGACGAGGCCGGCTCGGTCATCCGCAGGGGAGGAGCGCCGGAGGTCACCAACCCGGTCGACCAGGAGCGCATCCTCCTGGTCTTGCACCCCGCGGTGCTCAAGCGGCGGATCTTCCAGACCTCCGCGTCGATCCTCATCGTCATCGCGGGCGTCGTCGCCATGTTCTGGGGGATCGGGATCACCAACCCCTGGCTGGGATGGGGCGGCCTGGCCGCCGCGGTCATCGGGGCGCTCGACCTGGTTTACTGGTGGTTCAAGTCGCTGTTCGTTACCCTCACGGTGACGAACCGCCGGACGATCCTGCGGACGGGGCTGTTCGCCAAGGCGACCAGCGAGGTCAACCACGACGACGTCCGCAACCTCCAGATCGATCAATCGGTCGTCTACCGCATGCTCAACATCGGTGACCTGCGGGTTTCCAGCGCCGGTCAGGATACCATTGAGATCCGGGCCAAGGCGATCCCCGATCCTGAGGCCGTTGCGGCCATCATCCGAGAACATCAGGATTAATCCGTGCGAGACGATCCAGGGTCTTTCTCGGCTCCGAGTCCCGGGCCCCCGGGGGCCCGCATCGCGCGGTCCTCCCGGCTCGGCTACCCGGGCGGGACGATGCGGCTGAGGTATCATTGGGACTGGCTGAGGTCGGGCTACCTGTTCGTCCCCTCGATCATGGTCCTGATGGCAATCGCCCTGGCCCTGGTGGCGATCGAGCTGGATACGTTCCTCCACAGCGACGGCCGGATCATCGAACACTGGTACGCCCAGGGGGGGCCCGAGGAGGCCCGGACCATCCTGGGCATGATCGCCGGCTCGATGATCACCATCGTCGGCATCGTCTACTCGATCGCCATGGTCAACCTGACCCTGGCCTCCGACCAGTTCGGGCCGCGGCTGATCCGGACCTTCATGACCGACATGGGCACCCAGCTCGTGCTCGGGGCCTTCCTCGCCACGTTCGTCTACAGCGTGATGGTCCTCCTGGCCATCGAGAGCGGCGCGAATGCCCTGGGGCCGGGGGGCGACTCGTCCGCCCGGACCGGGGACGCCGAGGTCGAGGTCTGGGCCGCCCTGCCGGACCCGACCACCTTCGTCCCGGTCGTCTCGATCTGGCTCGGCGTCGCCCTGTCCATGGTCTGCCTCGGGATGCTGATCTACTTCATCCACCACGTCGCCCAGGCCATCCAGGCGCCCAACGTCATCGACTCGGTCGCCCGGGAGCTGGAGCGGTCCATCCGCCGCCACTTCCCCGAGGCCCGAGACTCGGTCGAGTCCATCGGCCATCCCGCCAACCGCGAGGCCCTCGACGACGACCTCCCCCCCGACTTCGACGACCAGGCGAGGCCCCTGCCGGTGGCCGTGTCCGGGTATCTCCAGTTCATCGACCACGAGGTGCTCGTTCAAATCTGCACCGAGGCGCAGCTCGTGATGCGGCTCGATCAGCGGCCCGGCGATTTCGTCGTGGCCGGCGGCTCGGTCGGCCTGGTCTGGCCGCCCGATCGCGTGGACGAGGAGGTCGAGCGCCGGCTCCGGAGCGTCTTCCTGATCGGGGTCCAGCGCACCCCTCCGGAGGACGTCGAGTTCTCGATCAGCCAGCTCGTCGAGATCGCCGTGCGGGCCCTGGGCAACAACGACCCGTTCACCGCCATCAATTGCGTCGACCGGCTGGGGGCCGCGATGTGCCTGCTGGTGGGCCGGAAAATCCCGTCCCGGAAACGCTTCGACAGCGACGGGCAGATCCGGGTCATCGCCCGAGCCACCCGCTTCGGCGGGATCATCAATACGGCCTTCGACCAGATCCGCCAGTACGGCGCCGACGACACGGCCCTGACCATCCGACTGCTCGAGGTCATCGCCCTGATCGCCTCGCGGGTGGATAACCTGACCGATGGCGCCGCCTTGCTCCGCCAGGCGGTGATGATCGAGCGCGGCAGCCGCCAGACGATCGTCGAGGAGTACGACCGCCGCGACATCTCCGAGCGGTTCCAGGACATCCTCAATCAACTCGATCTGCAGGACGTCGCGGGTGAGGTCGATCGCTGGAAGCCGAGACGGGTCAACGTGTGAGTGCCGGTCCTGGAGATGGTTCCTCTTCCTGGTCGAAGCCCGTTTTGGATCATCATGCGTCACTCCGACATGGTTCCCCGCTATGCGATCGCCCTGCTGAGCGTCACCCTGGCGTTCGTCCTGCGGTGGGCCATCGATCCGCTGGCCGATCAGGAGTTCGGCCCCTTCCTCTTCTTCGCCGGGGCCGTGACGGTCAGCGCCTGGTACGGTGGCCTGCTGCCCGGCCTGATGGCGCTGGGGCTCGCGGTCGTCGCGTCGATCGTGGCCTTCTTGCCGCCGGTCGGCACGTTCATGGTGACCGGCCCCGGTTCGATCACGCTGGTGCTGGCCTTCGTCTTCGAGGGCCTGATCATCTGCATGGTCTGCCAGTTGCTGCACCAGGCGAAGGCCCGGGCGGAGCTGTCGACCTCCGAGGCCCGCGAGGCCCTCCGGGCCCGCCGGACCAGCGAGGCCCGCTTCCGCCGCCTGTCCGAGTCGGGCGTCATCGGCGTGATCGAGGGGCGAGACGAGGCGATCGTCGAGGCCAACGACGCGTTCCTTCGCATGCTCAACTACTCGCGCGAGCAACTGGTCGGGCGTCGAGTCAGCGTCGGCGCGATCACCCCGGAGAACGAACGCGAGCAGGACGCCCCCCGCTTCGATCACCTGTTCCGGACCGGGACGCTCGCGCCGTTCGAGAAGCGTTACATGACGTCCGACGGGCGATCGGTGCCCGTCCTGGTCGGCGGCGCGCTGGTGGAGCCGGGGGGGCTGGACTGGGTCGCGTTCGTGCTCGACCTCAGCCGCCAGAAACGGGTCGAGCACGAACTGGCCCAGGCGATCGCCCGGGCCGAGGCGGCCAACCGCGCCAAGAGCGAGTTCCTGGCGATCCTCAGCCACGAGCTGATCACGCCGATGAACGCGATCCTCGGCATGAACCAGCTGGCGATGTCCGGCCAGCGCGATCCGACCCTCCGCGACTATCTGGCCACGGCCCAGGATTCGGCCGAGGCGCTGCTGGCCCTCCTGAGCGACCTGCTCGATTACTCCTCGATCGAGGTGGGCGGGCTCGACCTCGACCCGGCCCCGTTCCCGCTGCGGGAGACGCTGGATCGGGTGATTCGGCCGCTGGCCGACCGCGCCTCTCGCAAGGGCCTGGAGCTGACGGCCGAGGTGGCCGGGGCCGTGCCGGAGGTCCTCGAGGGGGATGCCCGCCGCCTGCGGCAGATCCTGGTGAACCTGATCGACAATGCGATCAAGTTCACCCAGCAGGGGGACGTGACCCTGACCGTCGGGCTGGACTCGCCCGACGGGCCGGGGGGCGATCCGGGCCTGGTGCGGGTCCGATTCGAGGTCGCCGATACGGGGATCGGGATCGGCCCGGAGGACCAGGAACGCATCTTCTCCCCATTCACCCAGATCGATGCCTCGACGACTCGACCCTACTCGGGGACCGGGCTGGGCCTGTCGATCTGCCGTCAGATCGTCACCCTGATGGGGGGGGAGATCCAGGTCCAGAGCGAGCCGGGGCGAGGCAGCCGGTTCCGGGCCGTGATCCCCTTGCGAAGGGCGTCCGAGGGCGGTTCGAGCACCTCGACCTCGCTGCCCGACCTCGGCGGCATGCCGGTCCTGGTCATCGATGACCGGGCGTCGAGCCGGGCCGCGGCCGAGACCATCCTGGCCGGCTGGTCGATGCGGCCGGTCGCCGCCGAGGACGGCCCGACCGCGCTGGCCTTGCTGGCCGAGGCCGCCAATCGAGGGGAGCCGTTCCCCCTGGTCCTCGTCGACGCCCGGATGCCCGGCCTCGACGGCCTCACCGTGGCGTCTCGGATCCACCGAGAACGCCTCGCCGGGGCGATCATCCTGATGCAATCGCCGGCCGATCGGGCCTCGGAGCCGGTCGGAGGGGCCGACGTCCCCGGGGTCGAGGCGGTCCTGGAGAAGCCGATCTCCCCGGCTCGGCTGCTCGATGCGATCGCCAGGGCGCTCGAATTCGACCACCGCGACCGCGGCCCGGGGGAATCGACCGGGCCCTCGCCCACCGCGCCGAGGCCGGCCCCCGATCGGCCCCTGCACATCCTGCTGGCCGAGGATACGCCGGCCAATCAGAAGCTCGCCCTGGCCGTGCTCCGCCGCCGGGGCCATCAGGTCGATCTCGCCTCCAACGGCCGAGAGGCGGTTGAACTGGCCCGCCGGTCGCGGTACGACGTGATCCTGATGGATCTCCAGATGCCGGTGATGGACGGCCTCCAGGCGACCTCCGCCATCCGGGCGTCGAACGGATCGAATAACGTGGACGTGCCGATCATCGCCCTGACCGCCCACACGCTGCAGGCCGACCGGCAGCGGTGCCTCCAGGTCGGCATGGATGACTACCTCGCCAAGCCCATCGAAATCCAGACGTTTCTCGGTGTCGTCGAGTCGTACGGGACGCGGTCCAACGGCCGCCCGCCCCGGGGGGATCGGCCGGAGGTCGGCGCCGATCCCCCCGGGGACGGCCCTCGAGATCACGCGGCCGACCGCCCCGGCACCGAGCCCCAGGCTGTCGGCGGGCGGTCGGCCGAGGCGGAGCGGTCGCTGCCCGAACCCGAGCAGGAGGAACTGGTGAGTCATCACGTCGAGCCCGTGTACGATCGTCGGGCTGCCCTGAAGCGGCTCGGAGGCGACGAGGAATTATTCCACGATATGATCGGCTTCTTCCTGGAGGATTTCCCGGGGCTGCTCGACCAGCTGCGCCGGGGCCTGCTGTCCGACGACGCCAGGGCGGTCGAGCGGGCTGCGCACAGCCTGAAGGGGCTGACGGCCAGTTGCGGCTCGGGGCCGGCCAAGCAGGCGGCCGGACGGGTCGAGCAGATCGGCCGGGACAACCGGCTCGTCGAGGCCCCCGAGGCCGTCGAACACCTCGTCGCCGAACTCCAGCGCCTGCGAGAGGTGCTGACGGCCGACCGGGACCGACGGGCATGATGAGCCCGGAAGGCCGTCGCGACCCGGGCCGGGCGTCGGGGGGGCGAAGCCCCGTTTCGAATTCTTAATCTTTGATGATTTCTCGAAGTCTGTGTCTTTTTTGCGGGCGTTCGGCTTCGTCGCGGGCGACCGGGGAGGGGCCGGGAGTCGGGGGTCAGCCGTTCGGGTCGCCGTTCTCGTCCTCGGCATCGCCGACGACGCGGTCGATCGAGATGCCGAGCGACCGGATCTTGTTGCGGAGGCTCCCGCGGGCGATCCCGAGGATCTCGGCGGCACGCGACTGGTTGCCGCCGGTGCTCGTGAGGACGCGGCGGATGAGCAGGGCTTCGAGGAACTCGATCGCCTCGGCGTGCAGGTCCTTCGACCCGGCCTCGAGCCGGTCGCGGATGAAGCGGTCGAGGTCGGAGCTGGAGTCGCCGGCCGGCGAGGCCGGCTCCCCCCGGCGGCCGGTCCGCACGTCGCCCGGCAGGAAGTCGGCGATCAGGACCGGGCCGGTCGACTGGAGCAAGGCCTGGCGCAAGACGCTCTGGAGCTCCCGGACGTTGCCGGGCCAGTTGTAGCGCATCATCAGGTTCAGGGCCTCGGGGGAGAGGCCCTGGACCTGCTTGCTCAGCTCGCGGTTGAAGCGCTTGAGGAAGTGGTCGATCAGGATCAGCAGGTCGTCGCCGCGGTCGCGGACCGGGGGCAGGTTGATGACGAACCCGTTGAGCCGGTAGTAGAGGTCGGAGCGGAACTTCTCCTCGGGCATCTTCTCCAGGTCGCGGTGGGTGGCGGCGATGATCCGGACGTCGACCTTGATCGTCTTGTTCCCGCCCACGCGCTCGAACTGCCGCTCCTGCAAGAGCCGCAGGACCTTGCTCTGGAGGACCGGGGACATGTCGCCGATCTCGTCGAGGAAGATGGTGCCGCCGTCGCACTGCTCGAACTTGCCGATCCGGGTGGTGACGGCGCCGCTGAAGGCCCCCTTCTCGTGGCCGAACAGCTCGCTCTCGAGCAGGCCCTCGGGGATGGCAGCGCAGTTGATCGCCAGGAAGGGGCCGCTGGTGCGCCGGCTATGCTGATAGATGGCGCGGGCGACCAGCTCCTTGCCGGTCCCGCTCTCCCCGCGGATCAGGACGGTGACGTCCTGCGGGGCGACCCGGCCGATGGCCTTGTAGACCTCCATCATCTTCTGGCTGTTGCCGACGAGCAGCTCCCCCTCGCTCGGCTCGGTGCCGGCGTCGGGCAGGACGACCGGCTCGTGCATGAGGCGGCGGATCTCGATGGCCTGGCTGACCTTGTCGCGAAGCTGCTCGACGTCGAGCGGCTTGTGGATGTAGTCGTAGGCGCCGAGCTTGATGGCCTCGATCGCCGTCTCGCCGGAGGAGAGGCTGGTGATGAAGATGATCGGCAGCCTCGGGTCGAGGTCGAAGACCCGCCGATACAGTTCCAGGCCCGAGGTCTCCGGGAGCATGATGTCGAGCAGGACGACGTCGGGGGCGTGCTCTCGGATCAGCGCCAGCCCTTCGTCGGCGGTCGAGGCGGTCTGGACATCGACCTTCAGCGGCTTGAGCGCCTGGCCGACCAGATGCTGAACGGAACGGTCGTCGTCGATGACCACAGTGAGCGGCATGGTGGGTGTCTCAATCGTCTCGGGCGTCGTCAACCAGCGCGAGGGATCGGAAACGAGGTCGGGACGCAACGGCTCCGCGACCGGGTATCCCGGCGAAGCGTGACGGCCATTATACCGGACGTCGACCCGAATGCGAGCAAAGCCGCCCCACCCCTTCAATCGCTTCCATCCGGGCGAATACCGCCGAGGATCGGCCCTGATCGCGCGTCGGTGCGCGGCGATCTGAGGGCCCGGTGCGCCCGAATCATCTAGGGAGTTGTCGCCGATCCTCTTTGCAGAATTCGGGTTGCGGCAAGTCGTTGCGGATCGTTTCGGGATGTCGCCCGGCGGGAAATGGCTTCGTTTCGCGTGGGGCGGCCCGCTCCATCGGCAGCCCCGAAGGGGCCGATCCTGGTCGTCGGGCAGGCTGGGGATGGGTCCGGGGGACGGCCGATCGTCCCGGGGGGTGAACACCGGCCGGTGCGCGTGTTGATCCGGGAAAAATCCGTCGTAACCTACTGCGGGAATGGTGTTTGTGGCTGGGATCCTGGATTCGTTTCGGGGGACGACCGGGGGGCAAATGGGTTTGTTTGGCGCGGCGGGGCGGGCCCGACAGAGGCGGATGGAGCTGGATCGGGGAGGGACATCGGGCAGGGGGGGGAATTGGGGGCAGGATTGATGGTATTGTGGGTGATTGGTTGTGATTATAACTGGTTGATTCTCGCTGTTTGGCTGCCAGTTAAGGGTGAGGAGTGAGTGCATGGGAAAATGGGAGGTTCGAGGGGACGAAGTTGGTATGAGATGGATTGGCGTTTTTGGGAGAGCAGGTCAACTGAAGGTTTGGGCGACTTTGGGCCATTTGGTCTGTATGCTGGGGGGCGAGCGGGGCGGGCGATGCTCACGACAAGATCATCGAGAAAAAGGCGAGCCTCAGTCACTTTTCGCGGTGAGCGAAGGTGAGTGAGGCTCGGGGTCGAGAGGAGGGGACTGGGACAGGATCTGATTGGGTGGAGGGGGCAGGGGACCGCGATCGAGAGGCGATTGCGCGCACGGCGACGACCCCCAGGCCCGAGGTCCGTGGGGGACGAGGGGGGAGGGGGTCGGAGGGCGAGGATCGGTCACCGTTCGGGGCGAGCATCGGGCCGCTCGCAGGGGCAGGATCGAGCCGTCCGGATGCGGCGTTGCATCGAGGCCTGCGGCCGGGGCAGGGCGTTCGGACGGGCTCGAGGTCCGATGGGAGGGCTCAGGAGGTCGGCTCGACCCCGGAGGACTCGTCGCGGCGGCGGAGGCGACGGACGCCGAGGCCGAGGCCGGCGAGGGCCGCCGTGCCGCACAGGGCAAGTGACGAGGGCTCGGGCACCAGGCCGTTGGGCCGGGCGATGAAGTCGAGCACGTCGGTGGAGTTCGGGTTGATCAGGCCTCGGTTGTAGGCGAACCCGTTGTCGCCGCCCTTGACGTAGACATGACCCCAGACCGGGGCCCGATTCGACGTGAAGGAGATGACCAGGGGGTTCAGGTCGTCCATGCCCTCGAACTTGACTCCCACGATGGTCGGGCCGATCGGGAAGCCGGGGTTGCTGCCTCCGGGGCCACCGGAGTTGCGGGGGTTGGTCTCGAACTCGTCGAAGACCAGCTCGACCCCGCTCGACGAGCCATTGTAGGTGGCGTCGGTCACGGCCTTCGGGTCGACCCGGGGGAAGACGGCGTCGTCGGTCAGGTCGAGGATGATGTGGCTGATGGTGGGCTGGTTGAAGCCCGTGAAGGTGTAGGTGTACGAGAACGCGGCGTTGCCGAGCTGGGCGATCTCCCAGGAGATGTTGAGCGACTTGCCGGAGTAATCGCTCACGTTGGGCCCGCTGGGCGTGTTGGTCAGCAGGACCAGGTTCGACTGGGTTCGGGAGCCCGTCGGGTCGGCGGCCGTCCCGTAGACGGGGTCGGCGTTGGCGGCCGAGACGCCCATCACGGTCGCCAGGACGGCAAGCGAAAACGAACGCGAAAGCGAGCGAGGGTTCGACATCGAGGGGGACACTCGTGGGGACGGGGACATGATGAGGTGCGCAACCTTGCAACATCGAAAGCGCCGTTACGTCCTCGATCCATCGGGCTTCCAATCGCACAGCGCCGTGCATTGACCGACGAGTTCAAGTGTCCGGAGAACGCTGATTGGATCAAGATAGGTTGACTCGAATCATCGGGGATTGCGGTGCCGCGTTGCTCGCGGGCAACCCGGGGTCGGAAACGCAACACGGCGATGTGGTGCCGGAGAAACGGCCCGGCGTCGTGGGGAGTTCTCGCCTCAGCCGCCGGGCACGAAGGGGGGAGATCCGGCGGATTCGGCCCGACAGGCGGGACGAGTCGGCCGCTCCCGAGGCGGGGCCGGGGCACAAGAAGCCTGGGGTCGAGGGGCGGGGATCGACGTACCGGAGCCGGTCCCCCGGGAGGGCGGTCGGGACGGTGCTCCGGGATGGGGCGCGGCCGGGGGAAACACGGGGGGAGATGGGGCCGGGAGGACGGGGGGGGCTCGCTCGGTCGCGGGGCGAGGGGCGCTGGATGTGATCGCTTTCTCCGGCCCTCTCCCCCGCGATCGGGGGAGAGGGAGGCGGAGGTCGAGGCCGGGGATCGCGGGCGGGGGAGGGGGGGATCAGGGGCGAGCGGGGCGGAGGGAGAGGCCGGGGCGCGCGCCGGTCGATTCGCCGGCGTCGAGCACGAGCGAGCCGTTGACGAGGACGTGGGTGATGCCGTCGCTGTACTGGAAGGGTTCGAGATAGGTGGAACGATCGATCACCTGATCGGGGTCGAAGACGGTGACGTCGGCGGCGAGGCCGGGCAGGAGGAGGCCGCGGTCGGCGAGGCCGACCTTGAGGGCGTTCTGGGAGGTCATCTTGCGGATCGCCTCCTCCAGCGTGAGCAGACCCTGCTCGCGGACGTAGACGCCCAGCACGCGGGGGAAGGTGCCGAAGTTGCGCGGGTGGGGATGGCCGCGGCGGAGCGGGCCGGAGGTGGCCAGGGCCGAGCCGTCGGAGCCGACCGAGCACCAGGGCTGCCGGAGGGCGAGGGTCATGTCCTCGTCGGTGTGGTGGGCGTAGATGCAGCCGATCGAGCCGTCCTCGGCGATGAGGAAGTCGAAGAGGAGGTCGAGTTCATCGGGGCCGGCCTGGCGGTCGGCGGCGAGGCCGGCGAGGATGACGTCCATCGTCTGCCCCTCGAAGCGGGCGTTGGTCGGGCTGAGGCGCTCGGAGATGAGCATGCGAGACCAGTCGCCGCCGACGGCGAGATAGTGGTTGTACCAGCCGGGGATGCCCTGGAGGATGTCCTGCTTGAGGCGAGGCCGGATCTCGGGGTCGGCCAGGCGGGCGAGCAGGGCGTCTCGGCCCCCTTCATGCGCCCAGGGGGGGATGATGCTGACGAGGTTGTTGTTGCCCCGGGTGTAGGGGTAGACATTCGCCTGGACGTCGACCCCTCGGGCGCGGGCGGCGTCGATCATGGCGACGATCTCGGGCATGCGGCCCCAGAGGGTCTGCTCGGCGATCTTGAGGTGGATGATGTCGACGGGCAGGCCGCCTTGCTCGCCGATGGCGATGGCCTCGGCGATGGAGTCGAGCACGCCGAGCCCTTCGGTGCGGATGTGCGACGAGTAAATGCCGCCGTGCCTCGCCACTACGCGGGCCAGGCGGACGATGTCTTCGGTCCGGGTGCCGAGCGACTGCGGGTGCATGAGCATGGTCGAGAGGCCGAGGGCGCCGTCCTGCATCGCCTGGTCGATCAGGGCCTCCATGGCCTGGAACTGCTCCTCGGTGGGGCGGTCGAACGAGTCGCCCATGACGGCCTGCCAGATGTTGCCGAGGCCGACATACGAGGCGACGTTGATCGCGGTGCCGGAACGCTCGATGGCGTCGAAGTAATCGGCCAGGGTGGAGATGGAGACGGTTTGACCGTCGATGGTCACTTCGCGGGGCTCGGCATAGGGGCCGCCGGAGGTGTGCTCGCCGAGGATGTCGGTGGTGACCCCCTGGCGGATCTTCGACTCAGCGGCGCCGTCCTCGAAGAGGACGAAGTCGGAATGCGAGTGGATGTCGATGAATCCGGGGGCGACGACGAGGCCGGTGGCGTCGATGGTCCGGGCGGTCTCGGCGTCGTCGGGGATGAGGCCGACGGCGGCGATGCGGTCCCCCTTGATGCCGAGGTCGCCGGCGTACCAGGGGTTGCCGGTGCCGTCGACGATCCGGCCGCCCCGGATGATGAGGTCGAACGGCTCGTCGTCGGGCGGTCCGGCCGCGAGCAGGGCCGGGAGCAGGGCGGCGGCGAGGATCGCGCGGATGGGGTTCATGGTGGAGGCCCTCAAGAGATCGGGTCGATCGGGTCAGTCGTCCTGTTTCCAGTCTCGGATGATGCGTTGTGGGTGGCCCCGGTTGCTCGGCCGCCGGGA
The DNA here is from genome assembly GCF_040717455.1 of Tautonia sp. JC769. NCBI lineage: Bacteria > Pseudomonadati > Planctomycetota > Planctomycetia > Isosphaerales > Isosphaeraceae > Tautonia > Tautonia sp. JC769. Next base: position 41,363 of record NZ_JBFEFH010000021.1, on the reverse strand, counting down.
GCGCGGGGCGTCGAGAGGTCCTGGGGCGGCCTACCGCGGCCTCTTGCGGCTGCGCCACCCCGGTTGGCGAGCAACCGGGGCCACCCGAGAACAACCCACCATGATCGATGAGAAGGTCAAGTACCGGAGCCCGTCTGAATCGGTGGGTTCACGGTGTTTCGGCGGGTGCCCCGGGTTCCGCGCCGCGGACCCCGGGGCACCCGGATTCCACCAGGTTTGACTCGAAGCGGTCTAGTAGGCGGCGGAGTGGCGTCGGGAGTCGGGGCAGCCGGCGACGTCGAGCAGGCCGGTCTCGGGGTCGATGCGGAGGACGGTCGGATTCGAGCCGACCGGCGCACGGGAGCGCTCGATGCGGTGGCCGCGGGCTTCCAGTTCGGCGAGGACCTCGTCGCCGACGCGGGGGTCGACCTGGAGCAGGCCCAACTGGGGGGCGGGCTGGCCGAACGAGCCGACGAGGTGCTCGGAATTGAAGCGGGGGGCGGTGACGGCGTCGGAGGGGGACAGTTCGAAATCGATCAGGTTGGTGAGCATTTGCAAGGTTGATTGATCCTGCGCGTCACCGCCCGCGACGCTGACGGCGATGACCGGGGCGTCGTCCTTGAGCACGAGGGTCGGGGTGAGCGTGATCCGGGGGCGCTTGCCGGGCTCGATGACGTTGGGGTGGTTGGGCCAGGTGTTGAAGCTCTGCAGGCGGGAGCCGAGCCAGACGCCGGTGTCGCCGGCCAAAACGCCGGACCAGCCGCTCGGGGTGGCGGCGACGACGTTGCCGACCGCATCGGCCACGATGCAGGTGGTGGTGTCGAGCGAGGGGCCGTCGGTGCCAATGCGTACGGTCGAGCGGTCCGGGTCGAGGCGGGCCAGGCCCGCGGCCGGGTCGCCGGGGATGCGTTCGATCGAGGCGCGGTCGGGGTCGATCAGGGCGCGGCGGGCGTCGGCGTATTCGGGGGCCAGGAGCAGGCTCAGGGGGACGGGTTGGAAGAGCGGGTCGGCGTAGAACTCGTCGCGGTCGGCGAAGGCGAGCTTGAGGGCCTCGGCCTGGAGGTGGATGGCGTCGGCGTCGCCGGAGGCGTGCGAGGAGAGATCGAAGCCTTCGAGGATCTGCAGGGCCTGGAGCAGGGCGGGTCCCTGGGTCCAGGGGCCGGGCTTGAGGATGCGGTGGCCGCGGTAGTCGAGGGAGACGGGCTCCTCGACGCGGGTGACGTGGGTGGCGAGGTCGTTGTAGCGGATCAGGCCGTTGTGGGCGCGGGACCAGGCGTCGAGTTCGACGGCGATCGGCCCTCGGTAGAAGGCGTCGGCCACGAGGCGGAGCCCCTGGCGGCGGTCGGCGGCGGCGGACTCGGCGTCGACGAGGCGGCGGAGGGTCCGGGCGAAGTCGGCGTGCCAGGGGTGCTCGCCGCGGTCGAGGATCTGAAGCGTGGGGGCGACGACCTGGGTGAAGGACATGGTGCCGGAGCGGTCGAGCGCGGTCAGGCAGGCGTCGAGGGTGGCGGGGACCGCGGCCGATTCGATGCCGGACCGGGGGATCCCGCCCTTGGTCTCGAAGTGCTCGAGGGTGGCGAGGCGAGGGGCGGCCCCCTGGCCGGCGATCGATTCGACCACGCCGCGCCCGGCATCATAGATGAGGATGGGGACCTCGCCGCCGAAGCAGAACAGGTGGGCGTCGGTGACGCTGAGGGCCAGGAGGGTGCCGACGGCGGCGTCGATGGCGTTGCCGCCGTTTTGGAGGATCGTCATGCCGGCCTCGACCGACTCGGCGCCGCCGGCGACGACGGCCCCGGCCTTGCCGGAGGCGTGCCAGCCGATCACGGAGTCGGCGGGGGGGCGGGTCGGCCGTGCGCGGTCGTCCTGCGATCGGGCGGTGAAGGAGATGAGGACGAAAATGAGTGCGAACATCAAGACGCGAGGAAACATGGTGAGTGTTCCGCACGAGGATCGGGACGGGATGCGCCGAAGTGTGTCTTAATGGAACCGATCGCGGGCCGAGAGGCAAGGGGCGGTATCGGCGTCTGCGCAAGCGGGTCGAGAGATGGACCGGCGGCCGAGGGCGCCCGGTCGGGAGAGTTGGTGGAGGGCGCCCTCGGATCGACCGGAGAGGAGCGGGTCAGGAGAGGTCGGGGCCGGTCGAGCCGGCGGGGTATTCGCGCAAGGGGACGCGGCCCTCGGACCAGGCGTGGAGGATCGGCTCGACGATGCGCCAGGACTCCTCGGCCTCGTCGTCGCGGATGGAGAGCATGGTGTCGCCCTCGAGCACGTCGATCAGGAGGCGGGCATAGGCGGGCAGTTCCTGGCGGCAGCAGTCGGTCTTCAGCTCGATGTGTTCCAGGTCGAACGGGTCGCCGGGGCCGTTGATGTTGACGCCGAGCGCCATGCGGTCGGGGTTGAGGTGGAACCGGAAGACGTTGGGCGGCGGGGGGGCCTGCGCGAACGCCAGGTGGGGGACCGGCCGGAAGTGGATGACGATCTCGTGCCGGTCGGCGGCCATCGCCTTGCCGGTGCGGACGACGAAGGGGACGCCGGACCATCGCCAGTTGTCGATGTGAAAGGTGACCTGCGCGAAGGTCTCGGTGCGGCGGTCGGGGTCGACGCCGTCTTCGGCGGCGTAGTCGGGCAGGGTGGTCTCGCCGACCTGGCCGGCCGTGTAGCGGGCACGGCGGGTGAGGCGCTCGACCTCGTCGGGATCGTAGCGTCGGACGGCGCGGAGGACGTCGACCTTGCGGTCGCGGAGGTCTCGGGCGTTGACGGAGATGGGGGGTTCCATGCCCACGAGGGTGAGCAACTGGAGCAGGTGATTCTGGATCATGTCGCGGAGCGCGCCGGAGCGGTCGTAGTACGAGGCGCGGTCTTCGAGGGCGACGGTTTCGTCCCAGGTGATTTCGACGCGTTCGATGTGGTCGCGGTTCCAGAGCATCTCGAAGATCCGGTTGGCGAACCGGAGGCCGAGGACGTTCTGGATGGTCTGCTTCATGAGGAAGTGGTCGACGCGGAAGACGGCGTTTTCGTCGAATGAGTCGTGCAGGAGGCGGTTGAGCCGCCGGGCCGAGTCGAGGTCGGTGCCGAACGGCTTCTCGACGACGATCCGGCTGCCCTCGGGCAGGTCGAGGTCGGCGAGGGTCTCGACCGTCGGGATGAAGAGGCTGGGCGGCAGCGCGAGGTAGGAGATGGCCGGTCCCTTGACCTGATCGAAGATCGAGGACAGGGCGGCGCGGTCGGTCACGTCGGCCTGGCGATAGTCGAGGCGGCCGAGCAGGTCGGCGACGGTCTCGGGATCGGCATTGGCGGCGTGCTCCTTGAGGCGATCGGCGATATGCTCACGGAACCGGTCGGTCGTCCAGTCCTGGCGCGAGACGCCGAGGATGGCGACATCCGGGTCGAGGTGGCCGGCTTTGATTACATGAACCAATGCGGGCATGAGATAGCGGGAGGTCAGATCGCCCGCGGCGCCGAAGATGACGAAGTCCGGAGCCATCGAAACTCCCTCAATTCAGTGATGTTATTCGGATTTCGACGATATCAGGATGCCGCTCGCTGTTCATGCGAAGCCGACGCTTGCATGGAGCAAGGGGGGATCAGGAGGTGCAATTCCAGTGCCGCCACGACGGACGGGCGGATGGGCGGGGGAGGGCGTGGCCGGTCCCCGGGGGAGGGTCGGGGGCCGGCCGGCGGAGGGAGAGTCGATCAGCCGTGGAGCTTGACGGTGACGGTCTTCAGCTCGGTGTAGTGGTCCAGGGCGGCCTCGCCGTTCTCGCGCCCCTGGCCGGACATCTTGAAGCCGCCGAAGGGGGTGGTGGGCTCGACGACGTGGTAGCAGTTGACCCAGACGGTGCCGGCCTTGACCTTCCTGGCGTAGAGGTGGGCCTTGTCGATGTCCTTGGTCCAGACACCGGCGGCGAGGCCGTAATGGGTCCGGTTGGCGCGCTCGACGACCTCGTTGACGTCGTTGAAGGGCAGGACGGTGACGACCGGGCCGAAGATCTCGTCGCGGACGATGTCCATGTCTTCGCGGGCGTCGTCGAAGATGGTCGGCTCGACGTAGAAGCCGGAGCCGCCGACGCGCTTGCCACCCGAGACGACGCGGGCCCCTTGCTTCTGGCCCGACTCGACGTACCCGAGGATCTTGTCCATCTGCTCCTGGGAGACCTGCGGGCCCTGCTCGGTCTCGGGGTCGAGCGGGTCGCCGATCTTGCGGACCTTCGCCCGTTCGGCCAGGCGCTCGACGAACTCGTCGCGGATGCCGCGCTCGACGAACAAGCGGCTGCCGGCCGTGCAGCACTGGCCGCCGTGGAAGTAGATGGCGTGGAAGGCGCCGGCCACGGCCTCGTCGAGGTCGGCGTCGGCGAAGATGACGTTCGGGCTCTTGCCGCCGAGTTCGGTGGTGATGCGCTTGAGGGTGTCGGCGGCGTTCTTCTGGATGATCTTGGCGGTGTCGACGTGGCCGGTGAAGGCGATCTTATCCACATCCGGGTGGCGGACGATGGCGTCGCCGGTGGTCTCGCCCATGCCGTTGAGTATGTTGATGACGCCGGCGGGGAACCCGGCCTCGATCGCCAGCTCGCCGAGCTTCAGGGCGGTGAGCGGGGTCTGCTCGGCGGGCTTCAGGACGATCGTGTTGCCGCAGGCCAGGGCCGGGCCCCACTTCCAGGCGAGCATCAGGAGCGGGAAGTTCCAGGGGATGATCTGCCCGACCACGCCGATCGGCTGCCGCAAGGTGTAGGAGAGGAAGTTGCCGCGCACCGGGACCGTGCGGCCTTCGATCTTGTCGGCCCACCCGGCGTAGTAGCGCAGGGTGTAGATGACGCCGTTCAGGTCGCCGCGGGCGTCGGTGATCGTCTTGCCGCAGTTGAGCGATTCGAGCTGGGCGAGGGCCTCGGCGTCGCGCTCGACGAGGTCGGCCAGGTCGTACATCAGCTTGCCGCGCTCGGCGGCGTCCATCGAACCCCAGGGGCCGGACTCCAGGGCGCGTCGGGCGGCGCGGACGGCGCGATCGACGTCGTCGGCCGAGGCGGCGGCCACGCGGGCGATGACCTCGCCGGTGGCGGGGTTGTAGGTGTCGAACGAGTCGCCGCCCTTGGGGCTGACCCATTCGTTGTCGATCAGGAGGCGGGAGGCCAGATCAGTCGGCACGCGAGGCGCGGTTTCAAGTCCCTGGGCCATCGGTTCGGTTCTCCCTGTGGCAGAGGCAAGCGGCACGGTCGGGGGATGGTCATCTTGAGGCGTCGGACGCCGATCATCCTAGCCGTCGGCCGGGCGGTTGGGAACGATCTCGCTGGCGAACTCGGGAGGGTTTTTCAAGGTCTGGGCGACGACGCAATAACGCTCGGTCAGGCTCAACAGCTTGGCGAGCTGCTCGTCGGTGGCGTCGCTGTCGACCTCGAACCGGAGCCGGACGCGGGGGAAGCCGACCGGCGCGGACTTGTCGACGCCGAGGGTGCCGCGGGCGTCCCAGTCCCCTTCGGCGATGACCGAGCCGCCCCGCAGCGGGATGCCCATCGCGGTCGCGACGGCCCGGAGCGTCACCCCCGCGCAGGCGACGAGCGCTTCGAGGAGCATGGCCCCGGAACAGGTGGCCGACCCGTCTCCGCCGGTCGCCGGATGCAGGCCGGCCTCGACGATGCCGCCGGAGCCCTCGATCCGGCAGGTCAGGCCGTCGCCCGCCAGGGTCCCTCGGGCCGAGAGCCTGAGCCGGGCCGTCTCGGGATGATCGCGGTAGGCCGCCTTGAGCGGGGCCTGCAAGGCTCGCAACTGTTCGCCGTCCATGTGGGGGTGTCCTCGATCATCCGGTCGGTTCGTTCGTGGCGATTGATTCAGACGAGGGCCGATCCCGCCGCGCGATCGGGCCACGGCGGAGTTCGCTACGGCCCCCGTCGGCCTGCGTCCATTGACCGGTCACGAGGGTGGTTTGTCAAACTTTCTCCTTGGAAGACGCGGGAGAGTGCGGTACAAGTTCAACAAGAGATGATCAACGAGAGGTGCCGCGTCTTCGGACCCGGTGGCTTGTCCTGGTTTCGTCTTCGCCTCGCGTCCTGGGAGGTCGCTGTTGATGATCTGGCCCGAGCCTCGAATGGGTCGGCGTGTGGGGGGCGGGATGCCGCGACTGCTCGCGGTGGTTACCGGTCTCATGCTCGCCGCGGTCTCACCCCCGGTCCAGGCGGATGACGCGGGGCTCGCGGCCTACGAGGGGCAGATCCGGCCGTTGCTCAAGGAGCGGTGCTACGCCTGCCACGGGGCGCTCAAGGCGCAGGCCGGGTTGAGGCTCGACACGGTGGCCGCGATGCGCAAAGGGGGGGATAGCGGCCCGGCCATCGAGCCGGGCGACGCCGAGTTCAGCCCCCTGGTCGAACGGATCATCGAGCACGACGAGGCGCTGCGGATGCCCCCCGAGGGGGAACCGCTCACTGACGATCAGGTGGCGATCATTCGCACGTGGATCGATTCCGGTGCCGCCGCGCCGGGCGACGAGTCCCCCGAACCCGACCCCCGCGAGCACTGGGCCTTCCAGGCCCCGACCCGCCCGATCGTGCCCGACGCCGGGGCCGGGTGGGCTCGCGAGCCGATCGACGCCTTCCTCGCCGCCGAGCACGAGCGGCAGGGCCTGGAACCGCTGGACGAGGCACCTCCTCATGTCTTGCTGCGTCGGCTCTACCTCGACCTGATCGGCCTGCCGCCGACCCGGGAAGAATTGCTCGACTTCCTGGCCGATCCGTCCGACGCGGCGTATGAACGCGTGGTCGATCGCCTGCTGGCCGACCCCCGGCACGCCGAGCGGTGGGCGAGGCACTGGATGGACGTCTGGCGCTACTCCGACTGGTACGGCCGTCGCGCCGTGCCCGACGTCCTGAACAGCTACGCCATGATCTGGCGGTGGCGCGACTGGATCGTGGACAAGCTCGACCAGGACGCTGGGTACGACGAGATGCTCCGGATGATGCTCGCCGCCGATGAACTGGCCCCCGACGACCCGGAGGAACTGCCCGCGACCGGCTATGTCGTGCGCAACTTCTACCGGTGGAATTACAACACCTGGATGGCCGACTCGGTCGAGCACACGGGCAAGGCGTTCCTCGGCCTGACGATCAATTGTGCTCACTGCCACGATCACAAATATGATCCGATCCGGCACGAAGACTATTTCGCCTTCCGGGCCTTCTTCGAGCCGATCGAGCTGCGGCACGACCGCGTCCCGGGCGAGCCCGACCCGGGGCCGTACCCGAAATATGAGTACGGCAAGGCGTACAAGCCGATCACCTCGGGCATGGTCCGGATCTTCGACGAGAAGCTCGACGCCGAGACCTTCCTGTATACCCGGGGCGAGGCCCGCAACATCGTCCCCGGTCGACCGCCCATCCCCCCCGGTCCGCCGCGTTTCTTGACGCGGGGAGACTTCGAGGTCGAGCCGATCGACCTGCCGGACGAAGCGGCCTATCCGGGATTGAATGCGTTTGTGCGTCAGGAAGAAATGGACACGAGGCAGGCCGCGCTCGACCAGGCCCAGGACGCCCTGGCGGCGGCTCGCCAGGCCCTCGATGCGATCGACTGCGAAGCCGATCCCGAGGCCCACACGACGGCCCGCCTCGCCTTGGAGGTGGCCGAGGAGGCCGAGCAGGCCGCCCGGGCCGACCTGGAATCGCTCCGGCTGCGGATCGCCGCGGACGACGCTCGGTTCGATCGGACTGACGCGGATGCCGACGAGGCCGCCCGCGCGGCCTCGCGCGGGGAGCGGGCCCTGGCCCTGGCTCGGGCTCGATTGGAACGGGCCGCCGCCGAGCAGGCCGAGCATCAGGCACGGCAACAAACCGACGCCGCCGAGGACGCGCTGGCGAAGGCCGAAGAACGTCTCGTCGCGAGCCGGCAAGCGGTCGAGGCGGCGGAAGGGGCGTTGGAATCGGACTCGACCTCGTACACGCCGCTCTCGCCGTCGTATCCCGAGCGGAGTACCGGACGACGGGCGGCGCTGGCGGAGTGGCTGACGCGGCGAGACAACCCGCTGACGGCCCGGGTGGCGGTCAATTACCTCTGGGGCTGGCACTTCGGCGAGCCGATCGTGGGCACGCCGCATGATTTCGGTCGCAACGGGGCGATGCCGTCGAATCAAAAGGTGCTCGACTGGCTGGCCGTGGAATTGATGGAGCCGTCGACTCCCGGCGTGGAACCGTGGTCGATGAAGCACCTGCATCGTCGGATCGTGATGAGTGCCGCCTATCGGATGGCCTCGCACACGAGCGACACCGACCACCCGAACGACGCCATCGACCCCGAGAACCGATCGCTCTGGCGCTTCCGGCCCGGCCGGATGGAGGCGGAGCTGGTGCGCGATAGCCTGCTGCACGTGGCCGGAGTGCTCGACCTGGCGAGGGGAGGGCCGGAGATCGACCAGGCACAGGGGCTGACCTCGCGGCGGCGGAGCCTGTACTTCGCCCACCACGGCGAAGGGGCGATGCAGTTCCTCGAATTGTTCGACGCCCCCGACCCGGGCGAATGCTACCGCCGTACCACCTCAGTCGTCCCGCAGCAATCGCTCGCGTTGGCCAACAGCGAGCTCGCCCTTGCGATGGCGCGGACCATCGCCGCGGAGCTGGAGAGGGAGCCCTCGTGCGACGCAGAAGTTGAAGAAGGTGAGAATGCGTTCATTCGAGCGGCCTTCGAGCGGGTGCTGTCCCGCCCGCCGTCCGACGAGGAACTCGCGCTCAGCCTTCGGTTCCTCGACCGCCAGCTCGCGTTGTTCGATGGGGTGGAATTGCCCGAGGTCGGCGGGGTCTCCCCGCCGCCCGCGACCGACCCGAGGAGGCGGGCGAACGAGAACCTTGTTCATGCCCTGCTGAACCATCATGACTTCGTGACGATCCGCTGAGATGCGAGGCCCGGACCTCGACCGCCCGGGTGGGCGGCGGCGGTCGAGCGGGTTCGCCGACGCGACGCGATTCGAAGTGGCTCGATGCCGGAGGCCCCGTTGATGAGTGCTCGCCCCCGCCCCCCGATTGCCGGTCCCCCGTGCGGTCGCATCGGCCGACGCAGCTTCCTGGCCGATGTCGGATTCGGCTTCACCGGCCTGGCGCTGGGCTCGATGCTGAATCAGGAGGGGATCGCCCGCGCCGAGGCGCCGGCGGGGCGGTCGGCCCCGGGGCCGCACTTCGCGCCGAAGGCGAAGAACATCATCTGGGTCTTCCTCTCCGGCGGCGTGAGCCACATGGAGACCTGGGACCCGAAGCCCGCCCTGAACCGCTACGCGGGCAAGAGCTACGAAGAGACGCCGTATCCGAACCCGTTCGAGGACCCGCTCTTCCGCGAGCGATCGCGCGCGGTCGTGGGGGAGGACCGGACGCATTCGGAGATTTTCCCCCTCCAGGTCGGGTTCCGGCGCCACGGCGAGTCGGGCATTGCCGTGTCGGATTGGTGGCCCGAGCTGGGCTCGTGCGTGGACGACATCGCGTTCGTCCGGTCGATGTATTCGACCGACAACGACCACGCGGCCGAGTTCCAGTTCCACCACGGCCGCCACAAGCTCGACCCGAAGGAGCCGTGCATCGGCTCCTGGATCCACTACGGGCTGGGGACCCTGAACGAGAACCTGCCGCAGTTCGTGTTCCTGGGCAAGTACTCGGATATGAGGGTGCGAGAGAACTTCAATCCCCACTACCTCGGGCCGCAGCACGGGGGGGTGGAGCTGTCGCTCGACCCGGGGGCGCCCTTGCCGTTCGGGTCGCCGGCCGAGGGGATCCTGGCGGACGAGCAGCGCGAACAGTTCGCGTTCATCCGGGATCTCAACGCCCTGTCGGGGGTCGAATACCCCGAGGATGAGCAACTGCTGGCTCGGATCAAGGCGTATGAGCTCGCCTACCGGATGCAGGCGTCGGTGCCCGAGGCGCTCGACCTGGGGGCCGAGGACCCGGAGACGGAGCGGCTCTACGGCATCGACCGGGAACAGAACGCGATTTACGGCCGTCGCTTGCTGGCGGCCCGCCGCCTGGTCGAGCGGGGGACGCGCTTCGTCCTGGTCTACCTGAGCGATTACGGCGAGTGGGATTCGCACACCCAGCTCCGCGACCTGCACGCCCGGTCGTGTGCCCGCGTCGACCGGCCCCTGGCCGGTTTGCTCAGGGACCTGAAGCGACGGGGGCTGGACGAGGAAACCGTGGTCGTTTGCTGCACCGAGTTCGGCCGCACCCCCGGGCTCGAGGTGCGCGACGCCTACGCCAAGCCGAACGGCCGCGACCACCACCCGCACGCCTTCACCATCTGGTTCGCCGGTGCCGGGATCCAGAAGGGGATCGTCCACGGCGCGACCGACGAACTCGGCTTCCACGTGACCGAGCACCCGCATTATGTGACCGACGTGCACGCCACCCTGCTGCACCTGATGGGCCTCGACTCGCGAAAGCTGGAAATCCCCGGCCGCAAGCGGCTCGACATCGACCACGGCAAGCCGATCCGTGAGATCCTCGCCTGAGGTCGATCGTTCTGCTCGTGTGTCATGGTTCAGGTCGACAACGGCGCTCTCACCCGGCCTTGGGCCACCCTCTCCCCCGCACGCGGGGGCGAGGGTTGGGGGAGACGTGTCCTGAAGGATCGACCTGGCGGGGGCTTTCTACTCGGGGTGCAGGGGCAGCGGTTGAGCGAGCTGGGCTCAAGGTCGGGGAACGAGCGGAGGGGAAGGCATTACAGAGACCGCAGATAGGCGTCGAGGTCTGCGATCTCCTGGTTGCTAAGCTCGTCGATCAGGCCGGCGGGCATGAGGGAAGTGTCGGATGGGCGGCGTTCCTCGATGGTGTCGCCGTCGATGAGGATGGTTTCGGTCGGCCCGGTCTGGAGGATCAAGGAGTCGACGGCATCATAAATGACGATGCCCTGGTGGATCGCGCCTTCGTCGGTGGCTACGACGAGCGACCGGTAGCGGTCGGCGACGTCGCGCGAGGGCTGGATGATGGCGGTGAGCAGGTCATCGCGCGAGAATCGGCCGGTGATGCCGCTCAGCTCGGGGCCGACCGCCCGGTTGCCCGAGTGGCAGGCGGAGCACTGGGCGCGGTCGAAGACGGATCGGCCGCGCTCGGCATCCCCCGCGGACCAGTCGATCGCGGCGAACCGCTCGGACCAGGCCGACGGATCGACACCGTCCGGCCCGTTGAGCGCCTTGCCGCGGTCCGGGTAGGCCGCGATGAACCAGGAAGTCCGGGCATCGGGGTCGGCGGGGATCGCCTGATCGGTTGAGCGTTTGAGTAAGTCGGTGATCGTTGTACGGATCGGGCCTTCCGGGGCGCGACGAAGCGTTCGGATTATAGTGAGGAGTTCGCCGGGGTCGTCGCCGGGGCCGAGCCGATGGAGGGCATCGAGCGCGGCACCAAGGGTCGAGGATTGCGGGGATCGCAGGGCCGCGACGAACTTCGGGCGATCCTCCGGGATGGGGGCGCTTGCCAGGATCGGCACGATCGCGTCATCGAGGCCGCGCGTCCCCCAGAGGGTCCGGAGGGTTTCCCGAGCGGGCTCGGTGGGGTGGGCGGCCAGCACGGCCACGACCTCGGCGTTCCAGGCGAACTCGGGATCGGACGCGGCGCGATCGAGGAATCGGGCGCCTGCGGCGGGGAGGTCGACCCCCTCAACCAGGGCGAACAGGGCGTGGTCGGGGCGGCCGAATGACGGGTGGTGGAGCAGGGCATTGGGGAGGTCCGGATCGCGCCGGGAGAGGCCCAGGACCAGCTCGGAGACGCGGAGCGGCCAGTTGCGGTCGCGCCGGGCGGATCGGGCATCGAGCTTGCGGTCGAGATCGAGGAGGGTCGTTGCGATGCGCTCCGTCACCGCGTCGGGAATCGGGGCGCGAAGTCGGCCGAGGACGATCAGATGGTGGAGATCGAGGAGCGGGTCGGACGTCTCAGTCAGTCGCCCCGCCGCGAGCTGCAATGCCTCCGGATCGTCGCAGGCGAGCATGGCGAGGGATCGCATCCGTTCCCGATCGAGCGGGGAGAAGGCCGGGGCGTCGATCGCGAGGAGCGACGAGACGATTCGATCGAGGAGCGGTCGCGGGCCGGCAGTCGTCATGTCTCGGGGGGCGGAGTAGCCTTCCCAGACGCTCGCCTTCAAGGCGGGGTGGGGCTGGCCCCCGAGCGCAACCTGGACGAGTCGGGCGGCGGAGAGCGCGGTCTCGGATGGGAGATTTGCCGATTCGAGCACGTCTGCGGCGAGGGCGAGGGCGCCTTCGGGATCGTCGGCGGCGAGACCGAAACCGATCGTGATTCGCGCCTGGGGGGTGACGGCCTGCTCGCTGAGTTTCGATCGGGAGGAGTCGTCGAGCACGGCGATGAGTTGGGCCGAGGCGTACCGGAGGAGGCGTTCGGGGTGGTCGAGATTCGGAAGAAGTGCCGGAATGATCACGTCGGCGGTTTGGTTGTTGTGCCGACGTTTGAGTTCGATGAGGGAGCGAAGCCGTTGCAAGGCATCGTCCGAGCGTGCGGCGTGGATGAGTTGGTGCGGAGGAATCTCTGCGGGGAGTGCGCCTGCGGGCAGCTCGGGTATGGTGCGGTCGGCTGGCGAGCCCGGCCTGCTGGTGTGTTGCGAATCAGGGTTGGCAAACCGGACGCGGTAGACGGCGCCGCGGGTGCCTCGGCCGCCGACGGAGAGGTAGAGATCGCCGGTTCCGGGGTGGACCTCGGCGTCGGTCCAGGCGAAGCCCTCGGTGCCGGTGGGTTCAAGGAAGATCTCGGGTGTGGCCGTGTAGGACGCCCCTGCACGTTGCGGGCGGGCGAAGTAGACCCGACCGAAGGTCCAGTCGAGGAAGAAGATGCCGTGTTGATAATGTGCGGGGAAATGCGTGTGGCGTCCGCTGACGACCCCGGTGGGCGAGCCGCGGTCGATCGGGGCGACGGGGGGAACCACGTCTTCGACCTCCGGGGGCAATCGCCAGAGGTCGGTCTGCTGCGGGCCGAGCCAGCCGTGATGGCCGCCGGGAACCACGTGGTAGAAGCGGGTCGGCTCGTACCAGGGGAGCGAGACGCAGCGCTCGTTGTCGGAGTCGAAGGTGAAGATCTCGCCATCGGGTCCGAAGTCGAAGTCGTAAGCGTTGCGGAAGCCGTCGGCGACGATCTCGGTGCCGCGGCCGTCGGGGGCAATCCGGACGAGGCAACCGGCCACGGGTTCGGCGATGGGAGAGGTGGGGAGGGAGGCATACGATGCATCGACGTTCGCGAAGTTGCCGACCATCACATAGAGCCAACCGTCGGGGCCTCGACGGACGGCGTGTGCGTCGTGCTCGCCCCCGGTCTTGATCGGGAGGATGAGTTCGGAGGGGCCGTCGGCGATGCCGTCGTCGTCGGCGTCGACGTAGCGGCGGAGCCCGCCGTCGCCGACGACAAATAGGGAATCGCCCTCCCAGAACAGGCCCATGGCGCCGTCCTTCGGGCCGTCGGCGAAGGGCAGGGCACGATCGGCTCGGCCGTCGCCGTCGTCATCGACGAGGATGCGGGTGTAGCCGCGGCCGGAGACGATGACGCGGCCCCGGGGGTCGATCGTCATGCACTGGATGTCGTTGGCCAGGTCGCTGCCCGAGTACTCGGTGACGACGAAGCCGGGAGGGACGCGGAGGCCGGGAACCTCGTCGGCATCGGCGAGTGGTGACAGGACCAGGAACGAATGGAAGATCGCTACGAGTATTCGTGTTGGCATGCGTGCGGTCTCTCGGTCAGGAGCCCGGCAAGGGTGGGAGTTCTGTCGCGCCGGCGGCCTTGCGGAGCGCGGCCTCGGTGCGGAGGGCGACGCCGAACAGGGAGGCTGCTCCCTCGAGGCCGGCCCGGCCGATGAGCTGGAGTCCGAGCGGGAGGCCGTCGGGGGAGAGGCCGATTGGGTGGGTGATCGTCGGCAGGCCGAGGAAGCTCCAGGGGGAGTTGAAGGCGGGATCGCCGGTCGTCTCGAGGCCGGGGGCTGGGCCGAGGGCGGCGGGGGTGAGCAGGGCATCGACCTCGCCCAGATGGCTGTCGAAAAGCCCGTGAACGCGAACAAGTCTCTGGAAATAGGTTGAATCCAGATAGTCGACGTGGGTGACGGTCTTGCCTTCCTCGACGAGTTTCCGGATGCGGGGCGGATAACAGGCGGGATGCCGCTCCAGGAGCCGGTGGTGGTTTACAGCGGCCTCGGCGGAGAGGATCGTGAAGTGATGCGCGGCAATCTCGGGGAATTCCCGCGGCATCGAGAGGCGGACGACACGGTGGCCGGCCGCCCTGAGGGCCGTCGTGACGTGCTCCATCGCGTCGAGCATGGTCGGCTCGGTCCGCTCGTCGAACCAGTGGCGCAGGCGGCCGATGGTGAGGGGCTTCTCGAAAGGGCCGGGGCGACGAATGTTGGCCAGCAATGCGAGGTCGGCAACCGTCCGGGCTATCGGCCCCGGGTGGTCGAGGCTCTGCGCGAGGGGGAAGACACCCTCGGCTCTCCAGCTCCCATACGTCGGCTTGAAGCCGGCGACGCCGCAGAACGACGCGGGACGGGTGATCGAGCCGCCGGTCTGCGAGCCGAGGGCGCCGAGGCACATGCCGCAGGCGACCGCCGCGGCCGGGCCGCTGGAGGAGCCGCCGGGGGTGTGGTCGAGGTTCCAGGGATTGCGGGTCGGCGGGGGATCGATCCAGGCATAAGGGGTCGTGACGGCCTTGCCGAGGATGATGGCCCCCCGGCGTTTCAGCTCGGCGACGATGGGGGCGTCGTGCTCGGGAATCGTGCAGCCGCGCAGCTCGTCGGCTTCGGGCTCCGACAGGGTCGAGCAGAGGAGATCCTCATAGCCGGGGACGCCGTACTCGGTGGGCAAACCGGCGACGTTGATGATGTCCTTGACGCCGATCGGGATGCCGGCAAGCGGGCCGAGCGGCCGCCCGGCCTTGCGGTCGGCGTCGAGCCGGTCGGCCTGCGCCCGGGCCCCCTCGCGGTCGAGGAAGGCCCAGGCGTGGACCTCGTGCTCGCGGTCGTCGATGCGGGCGAGGCAGGCTTCGAGGACGGCGCGGCAGGTGGTGCGGCCCGATCGGAGGGCGTCGAGCGTGCCGGCGATCGTGGCCTCGGCGGGTGGGAACAACTCCATCGGCGGATCACTCCGGGGCGTCGGCATTGGCCAGGATGAAGCCCTTCGCCTCCATCGGGACGGCATAAACAGACGTGCGCGCGGTGATATACAGGGTTTTGGAGTCGGGCCCGCCGAAGGCGCAGTTGGAGGGGTTCTCGGGGACCTTGATGAACCCGAGGGTGTTGCCGTTGGGGGCGACGACCTGGATGGCGCCGAGCGACGGCTGGGTGAGGAAAAGGACGCCGCGATCGTCGACGGTCAGGCCGTCGCCGCCCCGGGGATCGGTGTCGGGGGCCTGCTCCAGCTGGCAGAGCACGACGGCCTCGCCGGGCTTGCCGGGGGAGGCGAGCACGTAGGAGAGGACGTCGGGAGTCCCGGAGGGGAGCACATACAGGGTGCGGCCATCCGGGGAGAGCAGGATGCCGTTGGGCCGGGGGAGGTCGGTGAGGATGCGGTGGACGGATCGCTCGGTGTCGATGTAATAGACGACGCCGACGCCGGGGTCGGTGAAGTAGATCCCCCCCCGGCGGTCGAGCACGAGGTCGTTCGGGCGGTCGAAGGGTTGGCCCTCGAAGCCGTCGGCGATGACGTCGATCTCCTTCGAGTCGGGGTCGATGGCGATGATCCGCTTCCCGCCGCCCTGGCAGGCGATGAGGCGGCCGTCTCGGGCGACCATCAGGCCGTTGCACCCCTCGGAATTTTCGAGGAAGGGGGAGGTGTTCCCCTCGGCATCGACCCGGTAGATGGTGTTGCCGCGGACGTCGGTGAAGTAGAGGTTCCCGTCCCGGTCGGAGGCGGGGCCTTCGGTGAAGAGGAAGTCGGTGGCGACCTGGCGCATCGGGCCGGTCGGGCCGACGGCGGGGATCGTCTCGGCCTCCTGATTCGGGGATGCGGGGGAAAGGATGAGCACGCAGAGGGGGAGGAATGCGGAAATGCTCACGATCGGATCTCCCGAGGGGTGAGGGTTGTCCGAGGAAGGTGGCGACCCTCGATGGTAGCCAGCCGGGCGGTCGATTCCTACCGGGTCGACCGCACGGGGGGCGGGTGGGACTTCCCTCGGGGATCGGGATCGTCGTACGATCGAGCCGGATTCGTGCCGGTGATTCCGGGCTGAGAACGGAGGCGAGGGTGCAATCGGTTTGCGTGTTTTGCGGGTCGAGCCCGGGGGCCGATCCCGCGTACCGGGCGGCGGCGGTTTCGATGGGGCGATTGCTGGCCGAGCAGGGGAGAACCCTTGTCTATGGCGGCGGCAGCGTCGGGTTGATGGGGGTGCTGGCCGACGCGGCCCTGGAGCACGGGGGGGACGTCGTCGGCGTGATCCCGCAGTCCTTGCTCGATCGCGAGGTCGGGCATCGGGAGCTGCCCGAATTGCATGTCGTCGGCTCGATGCATGAACGCAAGGCGATGATGGCCGAGCTGGCCGACGGCTTCCTGGCGATGCCGGGGGGGATCGGCACCCTGGAGGAATTCTTCGAGATCTGGACGTGGGGCCAGCTCGGATTGCACCGCAAGCCGTTCGGCCTGCTCGACGTCGAGGGGTTCTATCAGCCGATGCTGGGCTTTCTCGATCGCATGGTCGAGCAACGCTTCGTCAGGCCCGAGCATCGCGCCATGCTGATCGTCGCCCGTCAGCCGGTCACGCTGCTGGCGGCCATGGAAGCGTACACACCGCCTCCGGTGCCGAATTGGATCGACCGTGAGGCGACCTGAATCGGGCCGGGCGGTCGAGGCTGATCGGCGCCTCGCCGGGCCTCGCCCGTGTCGGCCGAGGAGCGTGAGGCGATGTCATGTGCTGGACGGGTTTTGAGGTAAATGTCACATGGTTTGAACATCGGGGCGCGGACCTGGCCCCCCGGTGCGAGTGGTGGCTCGACACGGCACCGCGGACCAGCTAGGCTCCAAGATGCGGATCGATGCGCGACGGCCGAACATGCGTCGCTCGCGCTCGGCCCCCGAAGTGTCCGTTCTCGCCAACGCCCCCGAAACCATGGTGAGCAGCACGATGAAACCGATTCTGCGCCGGAGCTTCTTGAGAGGTTCGGTCACGGCCGGCATGGCCCTGGCGATGCCGCGGGTGATGCTCGGCCGCGGGCCGCAGGCCGGCAGTCCGAACGAGGCGGTGAACGTCGCGGTGATCGGGCTCGGGTCGACGACGGTGGTCGGGGGCGTGGGGGGCCGCGGGCACCAGCTCATCAACCGGCTCCGCCAGGTCCCCGGCGTCAACATCGTCGCGCTCTGCGACGTGGACCAGGAGCACATCGACCGCGAGCTGGAGGCGGCCCGCAGCCACGGTGAATCGCCCGCGACGCACCGCGACCTCCGCGAGGTGCTCGACCGCAAGGATGTCGATGCGGTCATCGTTGCCCTGCCGAACCACTGGCACGCCCTGGCGACCATCTGGGCCTGCCAGGCGGGCAAGGATGTGTACATCGAGAAGCCGTTCTCGTACGACCTGTGGGAAGGCCGGCAGATGGTGGCGGCGGCCCGCCAGTACGATCGCATGGTCCAGGTCGGCACGCAACGGCGGTCGAGCCGGTTCCTCCCCGCGGTCTTCGATCGCCTGCAAGGGGGCGAGTTCGGCCCCATCCGCCTCGCCCACGCCCTGGTGTATCGGCCGCGCAACGACATCGGCACGGTCGACGCGCCCACGACGCCGCCGCCGACCGTCGATTACGACCTCTGGTGCGGCCCGGTCGCGAACGACCCGTTGATGCGCAAGCAATTGCACTACGAGTGGCACTGGTTCTGGGACACCGGCAACGGCGAGATGGGCAACAACGGCATCCACGTGATCGACATCTGCCGCTGGGGATTGGGGCAGGACCAGGCCCCGCCCCGCGCGATGAGCATCGGCGGCCGGTTCGCGTTCAACGACTGCGGCGAGACGGCCAATACCCACATCGCCCTGTTCGACTACGAGCCGGCCCCGCTCATCTGCGAGGTCCGCAACGTGGTCGCCGGCGACGACCGGAGCCGGATCGGCAACTACCGGGGCCGGAGCGGCGGCATCCTGATCGACTGCGAGGGGGGCTACTTCGCGGGCGACTTCACCGGCGGGGCGATCTACGACTATCAGGGGAAGATGATCGAGGACCTGAGCCAGGCGGAGGGCTCCGGGTCGGTCGAACAGGCCCACCTCTCCAACTTCCTCGACGCCGTCCGCAGCCGGAAGGCGGACGACCTGGCGGCCGAGGCGATCGTGGGGCACCACTCGACGGCCTGCTGCCACATGGCGAACGTCTCGCACCGGATCGGTTCCCACGCGTCTCCCGAGGCCATCCAGGCCGCGGCCTCTGGCAAGCCCGAGCTGGCCGACGCCTTCGAACGCTGCCGCGAGTACTTGCGCAAGAATGGGGTGGACCTCGCCGACACCCCGGCCACCCTCGGCCCCTGGGTGACCCTCGACGCGGAGCAAGGGCGCTTCGTCGGCGAGTTCGCCGACGAGGCCAATGCGCTCTCGAGACGCGAGTACCGCGAGCCGTTCGTGGTGCCCGAACTCGACGAGGGATGATCCGTCGAAGCCGATTCGCCGGGGGGTGAACCCTCCGGCGGTCACGCCCCGTCCACCTTGGCGGCTCGTCAAGGAGGGGCGGGGCGTCGTCGTTTCCCGACAGGCCGTTTGCTCCTATCGGGTCGCGGCGTGGAGCGCCTCGCGGGCGGCGGTGATGGTGTGGTCGATGTCGGCCTCGGTGTGGGAGGCCGAGAGGAAGGCGGCCTCGAACTGGCTGCAGGGGAAGTAGACGCCCCGGGCGAGTAGCTCCCAGAAGAAGCGGCCGAACAGGGCGGTGTCGGATCGCTTGGCGTCGTCGAAGGTATGGACGGGGCCTTCGGTGAAGAACAGCGTAATCATGCTGCCGACGCGCTGGATGCAGTGGGGGACCTTCGCATCGGTGGCGGCGCGGCGGAGCCCATCTTCGAGGCGGGCGGTCAGCGATTCGAGATACGGGTAAGGGTTCTCACGCTTGAGCAGGCGCAGGGTCGTCAATCCGGCGGCCATGGCGAGCGGGTTGCCGGAGAGCGTCCCGGCCTGGAAGACGGGGCCGACGGGGGAGACGTGGGTCATGACCTCGCGCGACGAGCCGTAGGCCGCCGCGGGCAGACCGCCGCCGATGATCTTGCCGAGGCACGTCACGTCGGGCGTGATCCCGAAATGCTCCTGCGCGCCGCCGTAGGCGAGCCGGAAGCCGGTCATCACCTCGTCGAAGAAGAGCAGGGCGCCGTCCTTCTCGGTCAACTCGCGGAGCAGTTCGAGATAGCCCGGGCGAGGGGGGACGCATCCCATGTTGCCGGCGACCGGTTCGAGCAGGACGGCGGCGATCTGGTCGGGGAAACGCTGGAAGGCGTCGGCCACCGCGGCGGCATCGTTGAAGGGGCAGAGGATCGTGTCGCTCGCGGCGCCGGGGGTCACGCCGGGGCTGTTCGGGTGGCCGAGGGTGGCCACGGCCGAACCGGCCGAGACGAGCAGGGCATCGACGTGCCCGTGATAATGCCCGATCATCTTGATGATTTTATGACGCCCGGTCACCCCTCGGGCGAGGCGGACGGCCGACATGGCGGCCTCGGTCCCGGAGGAGACGAAGCGGACCATCTCGATCGAGGGGACGGCCTCGACGACGGCCTCGGCGATCTCGGCCTCGCGGACGGTCGGGGCGCCGAAGCTGGACGACTTCGCCAGGGCCTCGGCGACGGCGGAATTCACCTCGGGCCGGCAGTGGCCGAGGATCATCGGCCCCCACGAGCCGATGTAGTCGATGTATTGGTGCCCGTCGATGTCGTACAGGTAGGCCCCGTCGGCCCGATCCATGAAGGGGGGCTCGCCGCCGACCGCCCCGAACGCCCGGGCCGGGCTGTTGACCCCTCCCGGGATGACCCGGCCGGCTCGGACGAACTCGGCGTGGCTGCGGTCGAGGTGGTACTCGGGCTTCGATCGGGCAGGGGTGGTGGCGTCCATCGGCTCGCGTCAATTCGGGGTTGGCGGGAGGGGGCGGGCTCGGCGTCGGAGGCGCGCGATTCCCCGGGATTCGAGGAACCCGGTCGAGCAACAGCATAGCCGCCGCAAGGAGGGGCCGTCGAGCACGATCGAGGGGGATGGCCGGGGCTCGGGGCGTCGGCGGCGCCCCGGGCCGGTCAACCCGGCAGGCCCTCGACGGCCAGCCGCACGGTGGCGAAGTGGATCGCGACGATGTCGTCGACATCCTCGGAATAGCCGCCGGCCATGCTCACGGCGACGGGGATCCCCCGCGAGCGGAGCGCATCGAAGACCAGGCGGTCGCGGGCTTCGAGCCCGGGCATGGTCAGGGCCATCCGGCCGAAGCGGTCGGCCTGATACGGGTCGGCCCCGGCGAGATAGATGGCCAGGTCGGCCCGGGAGCGGTCGATCGCCTCGGCCAGGCCGGTATCGAGGGCGGCGAGGTAGGCGTCGTCTCCCGTGCCGTCGGGCAGGGGGACGTCGAGATCGCTGGGGGGCTTGCGCAGGGGATAGTTCCGCTCGCCGTGGATCGAGAAGGTGAAGACGGTCGGGTCGTCGGCGAAGATCAAGGCCGTGCCGTCCCCCTGGTGCACGTCGCAATCGACGATCAAGACCCGGCGGGCCAGCCCCTCCGCCTGCATCGCCCGGGCGGCGATGGCCGAGTCGTTGAAGACGCAGTAGCCGGCGCAGCGGTCGGGGGAGGCGTGGTGGGTGCCGCCGGCCAGGTTGATCCCGAACGCTGCGCCGGCCAGCACGTCTCGGGCGGCGGCGACGGTGGCCCCGGCCGACCGCCGCGATCGCTCGATCAACTGCGGCGACCAGGGGAAGCCGAGCGCCCGGGCCTCCTCGGCGAGGAACTGGCCGGAGACGGCCCGGGCGAGGTAGTCCGCCTCGTGGGCGCGGAGGATTTCCGGATCGGTCGCGGCCGGCGGCTCCCGGAGCAGGTCGCCGGGGACGATGCCCGACTGCTCGACCCGGTCGCGCAGCCGGGCGTATTTCGCCATCGGGAAGCGGTGCCACTCGGGCAGGGGCAAGACGAAGCGGTCGCTGGAGTAGATCGCCACGGGGAAGCACCTCGACCTCGGCCTCGGCCTCAAGGGCGCGTTGCGCGTGATTGGGACGGGCGGTCATCGACCGCAAGGGGATCGGGACGTATTGTAGGCATCGGTATGACCGGGAGGACCGGCCGAGTTCCGAGGAGACTATCGCATCATGCTGGTATCGTCGCTTCTTGCCGTGCTCGTGACGGCCCCTGGGGTGCTCGACGAGGAGCCGAGGCGCCACGAGTTCACCGCCGCGGAGGCCCGCGGCTATGTCGCGTACCGAGTCCCGGGGCCGATCGCCGTCGATGGTCGGCTCGACGACCCGGGCTGGGAGGGGATTCCCTGGACCGAGGTCTTCCTCGACATCGAGGGGGACGCCCGCCCCCGCCCCCGGTTCAAGACCCGCGCCAGGATGGCCTGGGACGATGATTATTTCTACATCGCCGCCGACCTGGAAGAGCCGCACGTCTGGGGGACCCTGACCGAGCACGATTCGGTCATCTTCTACGACAACGACTTCGAGGTCTTCATCGACCCCGACGGCGACAATCATCAGTACTACGAGTTCGAGATCAATGCCCTGAACACCGGCTGGGATCTCCGCCTCGTCAAGCCGTACCGAGACGGCGGCCCCGCCCTGAACGAGTGGGAGATCCCCGGCCTGAAGACGGCGGTGCACGTCCGGGGGACGCTCAACGACCCGACCGACGAGGACGAAGGCTGGTCGGTCGAGATCGCGATGCCCTGGGCCGCCCTCGGCGAGTACACCGACCAACCCAGCCCCCCCCGGGACGGCGACCGCTGGCGGGTGAACTTCTCCCGGGTCCAGTGGCAGCATCAGATCGTCGATGGTCGCTATCAGAAGGTGCCGGACACGAGGGAGGACAACTGGGTCTGGTCGCCCCAGTGGGTCATCGACATGCACCGGCCCGAGCGCTGGGGGGACGTCCTGTTCTCGACCGGGCCGGCCGGCACGGTGGAGTTCCGCCCCGATCCTGCCCGCCCGGCCCGCGACTTCCTGCACCTCGTCTACGAGGCGCAGAAGGCCTTCCGCACCACGCATGACCGCTGGGCCGGGTCGGTCGAGGAACTCGGCTTCGATGCCGGTCCCGAACCCTCGCTGACGATCGAGCCGACGGACGACGGCTACACGGCCTCGGTCATCGTGCCCGCCGCCGAGGGGGAACCGGCCCGGCGCTGGACGATCGCCCACGATTCCCGGATCACCAGCGTCCCGCTCGACTCGGCCCCTTGAGCGGGCCGCCGGCTCGCCTCGCCTCCCCCGGGCCGCGACCCGGGGGGGCGCCCGTCGCCGAGACTCGCTCGGCAGGGGCGAATCCTTTTGAGGCGTAGGATCAACGGGCGAACGCTTAAGCCAGAAATTTAAGTGCGGTGGTTTTCCTAATTGAACGCGGGATCTCGGCCTGATGGGCTGGTTTGACGGCCTCTTCGGGAGGCGAATAGCGTAAGAATGCCGGTTTTGACGGCGGAGTGACGGCGGCCGATCGGCCCCCGAGTCTGGCATCTCTTGTTGGTTTGGGCGGCAGATTTTATCGTCGAAATGGCAATGCGCCCGGTTCGCCCGCCCCTGGGCTCGCGGAGGGGCGTCGGCTTGCGTGTCGATCGAGCATCGGCAGCCGGGACCGATCGCGTTGCATCGACGAAACACGGACAGCCAAAGATTCGCCCCGACGTCACACGGTCTGCCTGAGGGGAGTTTGATCTCCATGAATGCGTGTTTTCCCGGGGGTGGCCCGCTCGGGCGGTCCCGAGACGAGCCGGACCCGGCGGGCGCCGGCCCCCTGGAAGACCCGCGGGAGAGCGTCCGGGCCGTCCCTGTCATCCTGGCACACACCCGCGCGACCGAATCGTCGGAATGGATGGTCGATCATGGATTTGAAGGTGGTTCGCGAGGATCGTTCGCCCCGGTCGGGCCCTGGTGGCACCGATCGCCGAGCGACCCGAGGCCGATGAACGGGCCGGCCGTCGCCGCCCGGCCGTCGATCACGGGCCGGGACCTCTCCCTCAACGATCTCCTCTCCTTTCCTTGACGAACGCCCGGGTGCTGGACACCCAAGCTCTGTTCTGGTGACCCCAAGATGACCTTGACTGTGAATCGAAACATGCCGCCGGCCCGGCTGACCGAAGCGTGCGATGGCGTCGTCTGGTGCGGGAACGTCGACTACTGGTACCACAACCGGGGCCATTCGTCGGTCCGTATGGCCGTCCGCCTGGCGAAGCGGGGCGTCCCGACGCTCTGGATCAACAGCATCGGCATGCGGATGCCGGTCCCCGGTCGGACCGAGATCGCCTGGAGCCGATACACCCGCAAATTGAGCAGCATGCTCCGCGGATTGCGTCGCGATCCGGAGACCGGGATGTGGGTCTACTCCCCGCTGTTCGTGCCGAAGTACTCGCCGAAGGGGATCGAGCTGAACGGCCGGCTGCTCGCCTGGCAAATCGCCGCGTTGAGGCGCTGGCTGGGCATGAGGCACGCCTCGGCCGTGGTCTCGATGCCCACGATGGGCCCCGCGGTCGAACGCCTGACGTGGTCTCGCACGGTCTTCGAGCGGTGCGACGACTTCGGCTCGATGCCGGGGGCCGATCACGCCACCATCGCCCCGCTCGAACGCCGACTGGTGGTCGGGTCCGACGTGGTCATCTACGTCAACGAAGGGCTGATGGAGGCCGAGCGCGGGCTGTCGAGGCATGCCGAACTGATCGGGCACGGCGTCGATTTCGAGCGATTCGCCCAGGAACGACCCGAGGGTGCCCCCCCGGAAGGGCCGCCCCCGAGCGCCCTGAAGGGCCTTCCCCGGCCGATCATCGGCTTCTACGGGGGGATGGACGACTACCGGATGGATCGCGAGCTCCTGGTGAAGGTCGCCCGGCACGCGGCCAGTCGCGGGGGATCGCTCGTCCTGATCGGCCCGGCGCAGATGGACCTCGGCCCGATCCTGGAGGAGCCGAACGTCCGCCATATCGGCCAGATGCCGCCGAACGACCTGCCCTCGTTCGCCGCCCACTTCGATGTCGGCATCATCCCGTTCCTGCGCAACGAATTCAACGAGAGCTGCAATCCGATCAAGATCAAGGAATATCTGGCGATCGGCTTCCCGGTCGTCGCGTCGGAGCTGCCCGCCTTCGACCCGTACGAGGGCCTGATCGAGCAGGCCACCTCGCACGACGCGTTCCTCCGGGCGATCGATCGGGCCCTGCTCGACGACACCCCGGGACGGACCCGGGCCCGCCGGGCGACCGTGGCGGCGGACAGCTGGGACCGCGTGACCGACCGCATCGCCGAGCTGCTCGGCTGCCCTCCCCGCCTCGAAGGAACCGAGGAGTCCGGCAGGACCCCTTGAGGGGTCGGCTCCCCGGGCCGATCAGGGGGCCCAGGGCGAGGAGGTCAGCCACCAGGTCATCGTCCGGGTCACGCGGTCGGCGGCGTCTTGCTGGACGAAGTGGCCCGCGCCGGGGATGGTGACGAGGGTCAGGTCGTCGGCGACCCAGTCCCAGGTGCCGGCCAGGGCACCGGGCAAGAGGGCGGCGTCGTCGAGGCCGTGAATCATCAGGACGGGGCATTCGACGGGAGGGAACGATCGCCCTTCGAGGGCCTCGTCGTAGGGCGGCCTGGGATAGTTGGCGCGGTAATAGTTGAGCATCGCCGCCCGGGACGATCGCCCGAACGCCTCGACGTAGGCGGCCCGGGCGTCCGGGTCCCTGACCCATCCGGCGAGCAGGGCGGGGGGGATGAGCGCCTCGGCCCCGTCGGCCTGGAAGCTCCGGGCGTACTGGCTGGCACGCTGCTGCTCGGGGTTCTCGGCCAGCTCGCGGAGCAGGCCCTTCGGGTGGGGCAGGTTGAGGATCACCAGCCGATCCGTCTGCTCGGGGTGGGCCATGGCGAACGACCAGGCGATCATCCCCCCCCAGTCGTGCCCGACGATCACGGCCGACTCGGCCTCGAAGTGCCGGATGACGGCCGCCACGTCCTCGACCAGGCGATCGAGCGCGTACGCCTCGACCCCCTCGGGCTGGTCGCTCTCGTTGTAGCCGCGCAGGTCGATGGCGACGACGCGGAAGTGCTCGGCGAGCGGCGGCATCTGGGCCCGCCAGGTGTACCAGAAGTCGGGGAAGCCGTGCAGCATGACCACGAGCGGCCCGTCGCCCATCGTCGCGTAGTGGATCTGCACGCCGTCGGAGTCGGCCTTGCCGTGGGTGACGAGGTCGCGGATGTCCGGGGGGGTCGCCCCGGGGGCGTCGTCGGCCGGCGCGACCAGGCCCAGCGAGGCGACGATCGACAGCAGCAGGTGAGGCATCCGATCACCTCCGTTCCCCTCGCGGGGCAGGGGGTTGAATCAAGGGTGTCAGTCGATCCGGAGCACGATCTTCCCGCGCGTGCGGCCGGTCTGGCTCTGCTCGTGGGCCAGGCGAACGTCGTCGAGCGGGTAGACGTGCTCGACGACGGGCCGGAGTTCCCCCTGCTCGGCGAACCGGGCCAGGGTCGCCAGATCCTCTCCCCGTGGCTTGACCAGGATGATCGCGGCCCGACGCCGGACGCCGAACGGGCGGAGCACCGGCAAGAGGCCCATCCAGCCGATCAGGGTCGGCGAGGGCAGGGTCGAGACGTACGTCCCGTCCGGCTTCAGGATGTGGCGGGCCCGGCCATAGTTGCTCCGGGCGACGGCGTCGAGGAACACGTCGAACCGCTCGTCGCGCCGGGTCACGTCGTGCACGGTGTAGTCGATCACCGTGTCGGCGCCGAGCGACCGGACCAGCTCGGCATTCGGGGCCGAACAGGTCCCCACGACCCGAGCGCCGAGCGCCTTGCCGACCTGCACCGCGAAGGTGCCGACCCCCCCCGAGGCGCCGTTGATCAGGACCGACCCGCCCGAGGGGACCCGGCCGAGGTCTCGGAGCGATTGCAGGGCGGTCAGGCCGGCGATCGGGACCGAGGCCGCGTCTTCGAAGCTCCAGGCGTCCGGCTTCCGGGCGGCGGCCGATTCGGCGATCACGGCGAACTCGGCGTAGCTGCCGGCCTGGGCCTTCCTCAGGTCGGCCATGCCGAAGACCGGATCGCCGACCCGGAATCGGGTCACCCCTTCTCCCAGGGCCTCCACCTCGCCGGCGAGGTCGCCGCCGAGGATCAAGGGGAAGGTCGGCCGCAGGATCCCCCTGAGCATCCCGCTGCGGATCTTCCAGTCGACCGGGTTGACCCCCGCCGCCCGGACCCTGACCCGGATCGTCCCCGGTTCCAGCTCGGGACGCTTGACCTCCCGGATCTGGAGCCGATCGGGGCCTCCGTATCCGTCGATCACGGCGGCTTTCATGCGTTGCAACTCCTCGGGCCCGGGGGCCGGACCGCCTCGGGGCATCGGGGCGGGGATTCATGCGAGGCCAGGACGGCGGCCGGGATGCGCGGCGGCGGCAAGGGCGCCCCCGCTTACGACCAGGTCGGCCGCGGGATGTCCGGGGGCCTCGGCCGCCGGACATCCCGGGTCGGGGGGGCGTCGGGCATGCTCGGCAGGCAGGTTACTCGGCGGCCTCCTCGGCCTCGGCGCCTCGGGGGGCGTCCACGTCCAGGCGGATGACGACCTCCTTGTTGATGATGTTGTCGCGGACGTCGGCCTCCGACCCGTAGACGATCCCCCAGATGGTCCGGTCGATCTTGAACTCGGAGTCGAGCGAGACCGCCTCGTCGGTGATGGCGACGGTCGCCGGGAAGGAGACCGACTTGGTGACGCCGTGCAGGGTCAGGTTCCCGGTGATCTCGTGGGTGCCCCCCTCGGAGGTGTCGGCCACGATCGCCGTCGAGACGAATTCGGACTCGGGATAGGTCTCGACCTCGAAGAAGTCTTCATTCTTGAGGTGGCCGGTCAGGCGGTCGTTGTCCGACCAGATCGAGTTCATGTCGATCGTGACCGAGACGGAGCGGATCGAATCGCCTCCGGCGGGCAGGACGAACCGGCCGGTGAAGGTCTTGAAGCCGCCGTCGTGACTGCTGCCGACGAGCTTCGAGCCGACGAAGTCGATCGAGGAGTTCGAGCCATCGAACGCCGCTTCCTCGGCCGCGGCCAGGGCGGCCTCGTCCGCGGCGACGGGGGCGGCGTCGGACTCCTCCGCCTCGGCCTCGAGACCGGCGTCGGCGGGCGTCGCGTCCGACTCCCCCGGGACGGGCTGGGCATCGCCGACCTTCGCCGCCGTCACGTCGGCCGCCGGGTTCGAGCAGCCGGGGGCGGCCACGAGGAGGAGCAGGGCGAACGGGGCAGACCATCGCGCAAGAACGTTCATGGAAGTCGATCCTCGAAAAGAGAGAAAGGGTCTGGCAAGGCGGAACGCGGGTCGGGACGCGAGCGAGATCCACCGACCGTCCCCCGACCGGCCGGCGGACCGGGCCGGGTGCCGGACGGACGCGGGGGATCGCTCAGGGGGGCGGCTCGTCGGGGGAGCAACGGGCCTTGGTCAGCAAGGTGCTGAGGGTTTGCAGCTCGTCGGGGTCGAGGTGACCCAGGAGGCTCCGGTGCAGGGCCAGCACCGGCTCGTCGAGCTGGCCGAGCCGGCCGAGCCCGTCGGGGGTGATCCGGACCCGGACGACGCGGCGGTCGGTCGCGGATCGGTCGCGGACGACCAGGCCGGCGGCCTCGAGCCGATCGACGAGCCGGGTGATGTCGGGGGTCGAGGTGACCATCCGGCTCGCGATCTCGAGGCTCGGCAGGCCCTCGCCCCCTTCCCCGCGGAGGATCCGGAGGATGTTGTACTGCGCCGGGCTGAGCCCGTGCCGGCGGAACAGCCGGATGAACCTCAGTTGCAGCCGGTCGGCCGTGCGCATCAGGTTGAGCATCGCCTCCTGCTCGGGCACGGCGAACGGCTCGCGCTTCTTCAACTCCTGCTGCAATCGGGAGCCGACCATTACCGACCACCTGGGCACGTCTCTTCGGGGAGGTCCATCCTCGGCCGCCAGATTCTACGGCCCTCGAAATGGTTGTGTCAACAACCAATGGGGGTGTCCAAGGTCTCTTGGCGGCGGAATCGCGATTTTGGTCTAATCGACGGCGATCGGTCCGGGGCGAGGTCGTCCCGGAACCGTCCCCCCGGCTCGCGGTGCGGGGGGGAACCCCGGGAAGCGCCGTCGGATTCCGCCGCGAGCGTGCCTCGACCGCCCGCCGTTCGGGGTGCGTCGAGGGGATCAAGCGCCCTCTCCTCGCGCGTCAGATCAAGGGATTTGAGACAGTCGCATGCATCTACCTCCTCGTAGCATGGGCAAGATCGAGGTCCATTCGCGGCAATCGGTGCTGGCCCGCCGGGTCGGCCTGCGAGCCTTGACGTTCATCCACACGGCCGAGGCCGGCGGGGCGGCCCTCTTCCTGGCCGCCACCATCGCCATCCTCTGGGCCAATTCGCCGTGGGGGGAGACGTATCAGAAGATCTTCCACACGCCGGTCGAGCTGACCGTCGGCGAGTTCTCGCTCGCCCCCCCGTCGGAGCAGTCCAACGGCGACGGCGCGGATCACGGGCACGAGGGGACGGGGCCCGGCGGCCACTCCGCCGAGGACGAGGCGGCCGCCGACCTGGTCGCCGCCAGCATCGGGGGGGCCTCGGCCTTGCCGCCCCCCGCGGCGGGCGAGCCGCACTCCGACTCGGCGGCGAGCGAGGCGCACGATCACGGCATGACCCTGCACCACTGGATCAACGACGGCCTGATGGTCCTGTTCTTCTTCGTCGTCGGCCTCGAGATCAAGCGCGAGATGGTGCTGGGCGAGCTGGCCAGCCTCCGCAAGGCGGCCCTGCCGGCGGCCCTGGCCCTGGGCGGCATGATCGTCCCGGCGGCCATCTATGCCGCGATCAACGTGGCCCCCGGCGGGGTCTCGCGCGGCTGGGGGGTGCCGATGGCGACGGACATCGCCTTCGCCGTCGGCGTGCTCGCCCTGCTGGGCAGCCGGGTGCCGAACTCGATCCGGGTCCTGCTGCTGGCCTTCGCCATCGTCGACGACATCGGCGCGATCATGGTCATCGCCCTGTTCTACACCGAGCAGATCTCGATCATGGCCCTGATGCTGGCCGTGGCGATGGTCGGCGTGGTGATCATCATGCAGCGGATCGGCGTGCTCGACATCTTCCCCTACATCCTGGTCGGCGGGGTCTTCTGGGCCTTGCTGCTCAGCTCGGGCGTGCACGCCACCATCGCCGGGGTGGTCCTGGGGCTGATGACCCCTTCGGTCCCCTGGCTCGACATGCAGCGCTATTCCGAGGAGCTGGACCGGCTCCAGGCCCAGTACAACGAGGCGATGCGCTTGAAGAACGAGGACGAGGCCAGCTTCATCCTCGGCAAGATCGAGCACCTGACGCAGATGACCGAGTCGATCCTCGATCGCCTGATCCGCTTCATCCACCCCTGGGCGGCGTTCGTCGTCTTGCCGATCTTCGCGCTCGCCAATGCCGGGGTGGTCATCAATGCGGAGAGCCTGAGCACTGCCCTGTCCAGCCCGGTGCTCTGGGGGGTGGCCCTCGGCCTGTTCGTCGGCAAGCCGGTCGGCATCACGCTGCTGGCCTGGCTCGGCCTGAAGACCGGCCTGATGTCCCTGCCGGAGCACACGAACCTCCGGCAGATCTTCGGCATCGGGATGCTCGGGGCGATCGGCTTCACCGTGGCCCTGTTCATCACGGATCTGGCCTTCATCACCCCCCAGGACACCGACGCGGCGAAGCTCGGCATCCTCATGGCCACGCTGGCCGCCAGCGTCGTCGGCCTGCTGTACCTCAGGAGCGTGCTCCCCGAGCGCCTTTCCGACCAGATGACCCCGGCCGAGGCCGCCCGCCACTGACCCGGTCGTCATCGCGTGTTGCAAGAATGCAACCAGATTCGCGGCCGTCGCTTGTCGAACCCGATCGCCCCGGCATAGCATGTCGGGGCGATCGTTTCGTTTTGATGGGACCGGAAGCCGTTGGTTCCGGAACGTGGCCGACATGATCTCGCACTCGTCGCAAGGCGGAGGACCCCCGATGACCCGGCAGCCGTTTCCCCTGATCATTGGCGCGCTGCTCGGCGTGCTGTCCTCGGGCGTCGCCCCCCAGACGGCCGAGGCCGGCTTCATCCTCCGGGAGGTGAAGGCCGAGGAGGTGCTCGACCCGATCGGCTTCTACCAGGCCGAGCTGGTCCTGACGGGCCTGCCCGGGACGTTCATCAACGGCTCGAACGACCCGAACGAGCGCGACTTCGTCACCGTCTTCGACATCCCCGACCTCGAAGGAGACGTCGGCAAGCCCGCCGGCTGGTCGAGCCGGGCCGACCTGATCCCGGACGGGTTGCCCGTCGGCTTCGATGACCCGACCTTGCCGAACCTGACCTTCTCCTACCTCGCCGGCGAGCCGATTTTCTTGCCCAGCGGCGTCTCGGAGCTGGTCATCGGCGCCTTCTCGTGGCAGACGTTCGACGTGAATCCGCTCATCCTGCTCCGAGAGATCCGCTACGCCTGGCAGACCTCCAGGCGGCTGGACGACGGGACCGTCATCAAGGAGACCGGCTTCAACGTCGCCCCGGTGTTCGTCATCCCCGAACCGGCCTCGGTGGTCATGACCGCCGCGGGCCTCGGCCTGGTCGGGCTGCTCGTCCGGCTCCGCCGCCGATCGCCGATCGGGGCCGGGGGATCGGCTCCGGCCCTGAACTGATCGGGGGCCGAGCGGCCCGGTCAGGGGGTCGGCGGTGCCGGGGCTTCATTCGCGGTGCCGTCGCTTGACTCCGGAACAAGATTGACGGGAGGGGAGAGCAACGTCTCGAACTCTCCCCGGTCGCGGAGCGGGCCGAACCGCTCGGCCCGGTCGCGGAGCAGGTCGCGGCTGACCCCGGCGTCGATGGCGACGCGGAGCTGGGCCATGGCCCGCTGGCCCAGCTCGGCAAGCAGGCCCTCGGATTGTGAGGGGTCGAGGGCAGGGTCGGCGGCGATCGCCTCCAGGCATTCGCCCAGCAGCTCGGCGGCCCTCACGCGCAGCTCGGGGCGACTGGGCAGGGCCTCGGCCAGGTCCGAGGCGGTCCGGGCCGCCTCGGCATAACGGCCCTGGGCCAGCAGGGTCTCGACGAGCCGGGCGCTGGCCCGGTCGAGCGTCTCGCGGAGCATCGGGGCGTTCATCGCCCTGGCCCCCTGGCGGGCATGAGCGATGGCCGCTTCCAGCGGTTCGCGGGCGTCGTCGGTCGCCCCCCGGTCGAGCCGAAGGCCGGCCAGTTCGAGGGCGACGATGCTCGCCATCGAGTGCTCAGACGCCCCGGCCTCGGGCCCATCGGCCAGGGCCATCAGCAAGTCGGCCGACCGGGTGACTTCCTGCTCGGCTTCCTCCGGTCGGCCCAGCTCGGCCAGCCGTTCGCCCAGGTTGTAGTGGACCATCCCCAGGTGGCGGGTCAGGGTCGGCGTCATCGATTCCTGACCCTCGGCCAGGCCCTGCAACAGGCCGAGCGACCGGCGGATGGCCTGCTCGGAGTCGTCTCGCTTCAGGTTGCCGAGGTTGGCCAGGGCCATGGCCAGGTCCGATCGGAGCGAGGCATTCTCGGGCCGATCGGCGAGCAATCCCTCGAAAATCGCGATCGCCTCGCGGTAGACCTGTTCGGCCCGGTCCTCCTTGCCCGAGGCGGCCAGGATCGGCCCGAGCGTGCTGAGGCTCGCGGCCTCGTCTTGCCGGTACGAGGGGCGATCGGGGTGGCGTTCGACCAGGGTGCCGAACAGCTCGCTCGCCCTGACCAGATCCGCCTCGGCGGCGTCGAAGTCGCCGAGGATGTCGAACAGTCGGCCGCGATTGAGCAGGGCCGCGCCCAGGGCATCGGCCGCGTCGGGGATCTCGGGGAAACGCCGGTCCAGGTCCTCGGCGGCGGCCACGGCGCGGTCGTAGGTCAGGCCGGCCTCGTCCTCGTTGCCCCGCTGCTCCAGCACGGTGCCCAGGTTGACGAGGGCCAGCACGCGATCGCGGCCGATCTTCAGCGGTTCGGGGGCCATCTCGATCAGGGCCGAGTACAGCTCGACGGCCCGCCGCTGGGCCTGCTCGGCCTCCCGAAGGCGGCCGGATGAGGAGAACAGGACCCCGAGATTCAGGTGCCCCCGGGCCAATGCCCGGCGATATTCGAGCCGCCCCGGGAAATCCTCGGAGAGCCGTTCGAAGTGGGCGATCGACGCCCGCAGCAACTCCTCGGCTTCGGTCACTTCGCCGCGACGACGCAGCAGGATGCCCAGCGTGTTGCCCGTCTTGGCCAGCCCTTCGCGGAGCCGGGGGACGGTGGGCAGCTCGGCCAGCAAGGGCCCCTGGATCGCCATCGCTCGGCGGAGCATCGGCTCGGCCTCGTCGGGCCGATCGAGCATGACGAGCAGGACGGCGAGGCCGTCGGTCACGGTCCCGAGCTCCCGACGCAGGGGGACGTTCGCCTCGGGGCCATCGGCCAGCGGTTCGAGCCGGTCGATGGCCGACCGATACACCGTCTCGGCCTCGTCGAACCGGCCCGAGAGCTTCAGCAGCTCGGCCAGCTCGGCCTCGGCGGCGGCGATGGCCAGGGCGTTGGCCGGGCTCGGCGGCTCGTGGCCCGCGATGGCCTCGCAGGTGGCGATCGACTGGCGGAGCATCGGCTCGGCCTCGTCGGCTCGGCCGAGTGCCCCGAGCAGGTCGCCGAGGTTGCTCCTCGCCTCGGCCAGGACCCGATGGGCCGCCCCGGTGTGGGGCATGGCCGCCAGGGCGTCGATCGCCTCGCGGTAGGCCCGTTCCGCCTCGTCGAACCGCCCGAGCCGGGCCGAGATGTCGCCGATCCGGACCCGGGCGCGCTCGCGGTCGACCGCGGCCGAGGCCCCGAGCCCCCCCTGCCGGACGAACCCCTGATAGAAGGCCAGCGCCTCGTTGATCGACCGCCGCAGGGCGTCGTCGATGGGGGGGGCAATCAGGCCGTCCGCCGGCCCGCCCCCGGGGAGGTCCGCCTCCGATCGGTCTTCCAGCCCGGACAGGGCCCGGCGGAGGAAATCCTCCTGGCGAGGGTCGGACAGGTCCCCGAGGATCGTGTCGGCGACTTCCAGATACATGTCATCGACGGCGGCCCGGGCCAGCCCTTCCATCTGGGCGGCCCGATTGCGCTCGCGGCCGATCAGCGCGGTGCTGAGCAAGAGCACCGGAATGGCCGCGACGACCAGCGCGGCGGCCACGGCCGCCTTGGTCCGGTGTCGCCTGGCCCAGCGGCCGGCCCGGACCGCGATCGGCTCCCGGTAGACGCTGACCGGCTCGTCGGCGAGCCACCGGCGGATGTCTTCGGCCAGCTCGGGGACGGCCTGATAGCGGTCGGCCGGCCTGCGGCTCAGGGCGTGCAGGCAGATGGCCTCCAGCGGCTTCGGCACGGCGGGATTGAGCGACCGGGGCGTCGGCGGGTCTTCGTCTCGGGCCATCCGGAGCAGCTCGGTCGAGTCCTTGCCCACGTGAGGCGGGCGGCCGGTGAGCAGCTCGAACAGGATCGCGCCGAGGCTGTAGATGTCGCTCGTCGGGCCGAGTTCCTCGATCGCCCCCCTCGCCTGCTCGGGCGGCATGTAGGCCGGCGTGCCGAGGATCTGGCCGGCGACCGTCTCCGATCGCTCGGGGTCGAAGGCCACGATCGGCGCCCCCGGCCCCTCGTGCTCGTGCTCGTGCTCGCCGGCGGCGGGGGCCATGGGGTCGGGGCCGCCGGCGGGCCGGGCGAGGCCCCAGTCGAGCACCAACGCCTCGCCGAAGTCGCCGAGCACGACGTTCTGCCCCTTCAGGTCGCGGTGGATCACCCCCTGTGCGTGGGCGAAGGCCACGGCGTTGCAGACGTCGAGGAAGGTGTCGAGCAGCCGACGCAGCGCCATCGTCGAGTCGGCCCGGCCCTCGGCGCGGTCGCGGTGGAAGTCGGCGATGGCCCGGGCGAGGGTGCGGCCCCGGACGAACCGCATCGTGTAATAGGGCCGACCGTCTTCCGGATGGCGGCCCAGCTCGTGCACGGGCACGATGTTCGGGTGTTCGAGCTGCCCGGTGATGCGGGCCTCGGTGATGAACCGTTCCCAGAGGGTCGGGTGGTTCAGGCTCTCGGGTTTCAGCTCCTTCAGGGCGACTTCCCGGCCGAGGACCAGGTCGCGGGCCCTCCAGATCTCTCCCAGGCCCCCCTGGGCGTGGAGCTGGGTCCGGGTGTATCGGCTGGAGCTGAACTCGCCGGACGATCGCCCCAGCGGTTCGAGGCCGACGAATCGTTTGGGGATCGGCTCCGAGGCGTCGATCGTGCTGCCGAGCAGTTCGAGGCCGTCGCGGGTGTCGATGGTGGCCTGGAAGCGGAAGTCGGCCGAGCCGGATCGGGAAGGGCTCCCGGACTGCTGGGGGGCCGAGGCGTCGATCGTCGCCTCGAACGCGGGGGGGCTCAGGCCGGTCATCGCGGTGAGGACCTGATCGTCGGCCACTGCCGCCCAGAGGGCCTGCGGGTTGCCGTCGAACCGCCGGATCAGGGCATCCAGCTCGCCCCGGAGCCGGTCGCACGCCTCGGCGCTCAGGTCGCCGCGACCGACGAGCAGCTCGGCCAGCGGTGCGGGCGATTGCGACCGGGCCTCGAACGCCGCGGCCAGGCGGTCGGAGTCGATCTGCCGAGATCGCAGGGCCAGGGCGGCGAACAGCGCGTCGTGGTCGATGCTCATGCGAACGAGCCCCGGATCAAAGGACGAGGGGACCGCCAGGACACAACGGTGTGACGACCGAAGCGGGCCGGCGTCGGCCTCGGGAACGTGGCGACGGTCGATCCATCGTATCGTAGCGAAGAAATGACCGCCGTCGAATGGGCCGGTCTTCGGATTGGGTCGTTGGGTCGATCGAGCCGGCGGCACGAGGTGGTTTCGTCCGGAGACGTCGGGGCGGACTTGTTCCGTCAAGGCCGTTGTGGATACCCTGGAACACGAAGGGCCGCGATTCCGGCCTGGTTCCCCGACCTTGCGCGGCCGGTTCCCGGGCGAGACGCTTGCCGACTCGCCGGGCAACCGCGGGAGCGATCCCCTCATGGCCGATTCCAACTCGTCCGAATACGATCTCGCCCCGCCGCCCCGCGGCACGCCTCCGCCGAATCGGCCCCCGTCGTCGAGGCCGAGCGACGAGGGGGCCCCTCCGCCGTCGGGGCCTCGGCAGCCGCCGAAGCCGCTGCCGAGGCTCTCTCGGATGGCGGCGACCGGCCCGGACGACGCCGGCGCAGACGCCGGTGCCGAGGGCAAGCCGTCGCGGCCGACCGATGCCGGCTCGGGCCGGGCCTCGCGGCGCGACCGCAATGCCGAGCGGCTCGCCCGCCGGAAGGCGGGGTCCGCCGAGGAGGACGACGAGCCCGGGAATCGGACCCTCGCCACCCCCACTCCCACGCTCGACACCGTCGAGACCCGGGGGCGAGTCCGCCTGATCCTCGGCATCATGGCCGCGTCCGCCGTGGTCCTGGCCATCGCCATGATTGTCCGGGCCGTGGGCGGGGGCGGTTCCGCCGACACGGCCGACGTCTACGTGATCGACTCGACCCAGATGTTCGGCCCGCCGGCCGCCAGGGCCCGCAACGCCGCGGAGCCGACCGGCGGCCCCGCGGCCGAGGACGCCGCCCAGAGCCTGATGGCCCGGGCGCGATCGGCCCTGACGATCCAGCTCGCCCACTCGTACCTCCAGCGGATCGTCGACGGCTACCCCGACACCCAGGCCGCCGCGACCGCCCGCGAGGCGCTCGACCGGATCGCCGACCGGCAGCCGCCGTTCCCGGATATCCCGTCGCTGGCCCCGGAAGTCATCGTCCTGGCACCGGCTCCCGCCCCCGCCCCGGAGCCGGACACCGCGGCCGATCGGGTGGTGGCCCCCCCTCCGGAGCCGCAACCCGCGCCCGAGCCGGAACCCGAGCTGGTCGTCCGCG
Organism: Tautonia sp. JC769; assembly: GCF_040717455.1. Lineage (NCBI taxonomy): Bacteria > Pseudomonadati > Planctomycetota > Planctomycetia > Isosphaerales > Isosphaeraceae > Tautonia > Tautonia sp. JC769. The sequence goes on along the minus strand of NZ_JBFEFH010000021.1, from coordinate 5,448 downwards.
TCCTGCCGAACGGGTTCTCGCCCGCCCCCGACGCCGAGGAGGACTCGTCGGGCTGGCCCTCTCGGATCGTCTGCGATCGGGACGGCATGACGATGGTCCTTGTCCCGGCCGGGGTTTACATCATGGGCCGGGACGGCGGGCCGCCGTCCGAAAGCCCGGCCCATCGGGTCGAGCTGCCGCCCTTCTACCTCGACGAGCACGAGGTCACGGTCGAGCAGTTCGCCCGCTATCGCGAGGCCCTGACCCAGCGAGGGGAGACGGTCTTGCCGAGGCCCGAGGAACTGACCCGGCTCGGCCTGACCCCTCGGCATCCGGTCGTCCTGACCTCGGCCCAGGAGGCGCTCCGGTACGCCGAATGGGCCGGGAAGTCGCTGCCGACCGAGGCCCAGTGGGAGGCCGCCTCTCGGGGGCCCGACGGCCTGATCCGCCCGTGGGGGGCCGCGCCTCCGCCGTGGCCCCGACAACGGACGAACCGCTCGATCGAGCCGGTCCGGGCCTACCCGGCCGACCGCTCGGCCGCCGGGCTGTTTGACATGGCCGCCAACGCCTGGGAATGGACGGCCGATTGGTTCGAGGGCGGGGTGTATGGCGCCCGGGCGCGGTTCGTCGCCTACAACCCGGGAGGGCCGGAGCGGCCGTCGTCGCAGCCCCCCCGGCAGACGGTCCGGGGGTCCTCCCCCTCGCACGACCTGACCTACCGCGAAGGGATGCCGGTGACGACCCGATTGCCGTATCTCGGCTTCCGCTGCGCGTTGAACGTGGAAGGCTTGCCGATCGCCGGCGCCGGACCTCGGCCGGCCCCGACGCCCGTCCAGGGGTCTCCCGGCGCGGCCCCTCCCCCTCCGCCGCGGCAACAGCCACCGCAGCCGCAGCCACCGCCACCCCGGCAGCAGCCGACGACGAACCCGGGGACCCTGGTCCCGTTCTGATCGGCGGGGGAGGGGGTGACGGTCGGGCCCGGCGGGGCGATCCGGAAGTCCTCGCCGGGCGATCGAACCGCGTTGACAGGCGGAGCGATCCCGGCTACAGTCCCCCCGCACGTCGCGGCCATGATCGGCTGGATGGGCGCAACTGATGATTCGGCACCAGGTTCGGCCCCCTTTGCGTCCCCCGACCGCGTCATGGTCCCGGTCCGAGTGCGGGCGGCCCCACGGACGAGGCTGCACACCGGCTCGCACCGAGGTGACGGGCGAGGGCAAGTCATGGAAGATCACCCCGCCGGTCCGGCATGTCAGGGGCCCCGGGGGCAGTGGCCGCTTTCGGTGGTCGTTCCCGTCCGAGACGGGGGCGACGCCCTGACCCACTGCCTCCGGGCGCTCCGCGTTTCTGCCGGCGTCAGGTTCGAGCTGATCGTCGTCGATGACGGCTCCCGGGACGATTCGGGCCGCAAGGCCGAGGACGCCGGGGCCGTGGTCGTTCGCCACGATCGGCCGCTCGGGCCCGCCGCGGCGCGGAACAATGGGGCCAGGGCGGCCTCGGCCCCGATCGTCTTCTTCCTCGATGCCGACGTGGCCGTGCATCCCGACGCGGCCCGGAAGGTGCTCGACCGCTTCCGGGCCGACCCGGAGCTGGGGGCCCTGTTCGGCTCGTACGACGACCGGCCGACCGCCCCGGGCCTGGTCAGCCGGTTCCGGAATCTGCTGCACCACGACACGCATCAGCGCGGGACCTTCCAGGACGAGGCCCGGCCGGCCCACACCTTCTGGACCGGCTGCGGGGCCATCCGCCGCGACCTGTTCCTGGCGATGGGGGGGTTCGACCCCCAGCTCTACCGACGCCCGGCGATCGAGGACATCGAGCTGGGCTACCGCCTGACCCGGGCCGGCCACCGGATCGACCTCGTGCGGGACATCCAGGTCACCCACCTGAAGCGCTGGACGCTCCGGGAGGTGATTCGGACCGACATCGCCTGCCGAGGGGTCCCCTGGACGTTGCTCATGCTCCGCTCCGGGGTGGCCGAGACGGACCTGAACGTCAGCGTCACCCAGCGGGCGAGCGTGGCGGCGACGGCCTTGACCGGGCTCGGCCTGCTCGTGAGCCCGATCGAGCCGACGGCCCTGGTCCTGGCGGCGATCGGCCCCTTGGCGGTGGTGGTCCTGAACGCCCGATTCTACCGGTTCCTGGCCCGTCGGATCGGCATGATTCGATCGGTGTTGAGTGTGCCGTTGCATCTGCTCTACTTCGTTTGCTGTGGCCTGTCGGTCGTGATTGCCCTGGCGATCTGGCTCGGTCAGCGGCGGGTGAGGCAGCCGATCGCCGACCGCCAGCCCCTGCGGCCGAGGCCCGACGCCCCCGCCGAGATCACCGCCGCCGGCCCCCACACCCTGGCCCCTCAGCCCGCCCCCCGGAGGCGATCCTCATGGTCCCGGACCGAGACGCACCCCTGAGACCCACCGGATTGCCGTCGGGACCGGCCACCGAGGCCGGGGCCGCGATGGCGACTTCGACCGTCGCGGTCGTCCGATCCGACAATCGCCGCGGGGCCGTGGCCGAGGCACTCGCCCTGCTCGACGCCGAGATCCGGCCGGTTCTCGCCGGCCCGGCCGTGGTGCTCGCCCATCTGGAGGCACGACGGGCCGATCCGGCCCCGATGTCGAGCCTGCTCGACGTGCTGCTCGCCGGGAGCGTGGGAGAGGTGGTCGTGGCCTCGGGACAGCCCGGCGCGGCGGCGATCGTCGATCGGTCCGGCTTCCGCCGTGAATGCTGGGGTCGGCCCGTCCGGTTCCTCGACCTGGCCCGGGACGAGGAGCGCTGGCGGACGATCGAGCGGCCGGGAGTCGGCTCGATCCGACTGGCGGAGACGGTGGCCTCGGCCGGGTGCCGGGTCGCCTTGACGCCGATCGCGTCGTTCAGGGGACGACACGGGATGCCCGCCGGGCGTCGAGGGATGCTGGCGGCGCTGCACCCGGACGACCGAGGGCGGTTCGACGGGGTGCCGATCCGCCGCGCCTGGCCCGATCTGAGCGTGGTCGAGGGGCCGATCGGCCGGTTCGGCCGCCAGGTGGTGGCGATCGCCGGGATCGATCCGACGGCCGTGGACGCGGTGGCGGCGAGTTTGCTGGGCATGGGTCGACGGGGCCTCTCGGGGACAATCAGTGCTGAACTGGAGCCGCCTCGGATCGCGGTCATCGGTGACCCGATCGCGCCGGAGCCGGTCCGAAACTGGCGGCCCTCGTTGTCGCTGGGCCGAGGGCTGCGGCGGGATCCCGGGCACGGGACTCCCGAAGGGGGGTCGTGATGCGAATCGGCCTGGATGGGGGCTGCCTGTCGAATCGGCGGGGGTTCGGCCGGTTCGCCCGGTCCTTGCTGGAGGCTCTGGGGAGGGTCGCCGGCGACCGGGAGTTCGTGGTCTTCGTCGATCGACCGTCGCTGGGCCGGGTCGAGGTCCCGGCAGGGTTTGCGACGGTGGCCGTGCCGGTCCGGGAGGCGCCGAGCCAGGCGGCGTCGGCCGAGGGGAGGCGGCGGGTGCCCGACCTGCTGGCCTTCAGCAGGGCCGCGGCCGGGGCGAAGCTCGATGCCATGGTCTTCCCCTCGTCGTACAGTTTCTTCCCGGTCTGGGACGTCGGGCGGGTGGTGGTGACGATCTTCGATGCGTTGCCCCTGATCTATCCCGACCTCGTGTTCCCGAACCGGCGCGGGCGACTCTTCTGGACAATCAAGGAGCGGGTGGCGGTGCGGTCGGCCGCCTTGATCCTGACGACGTCCGAGGTCTCGCGCCGCGACCTGATGACGCATTACCGATTGGCGGCCGATCGGGTGGGCCTGATCGGGGCTGCGCCCGATCCCGTCTTCCGGCCGACGGAGGCGGGGCCGGACTCGGACGAGGCGTTGAGGCGGTACGGGCTGCGGGCGGGAGAGCGATTCCTCCTCTATGTGGGCGGGTTGAGTCCTCATAAGAATCTGGTCCGGTTGATGCGAGCGTTCGCCCGGTCGGCCCCGGGCGGGGTGCGGCTGGCGATCGTGGGGGACTTCGGCGACGTCTTCCACACGCACGCCCCGGAGTTGCGGGCCGAGGCGGAGCGGCTGGGGGTGTCGGATCGGGTCGTGTTCACGGGATTCGTCCCGGATGCGGAGCTGGTGTACTTGTACGGCCGGGCCGAGGCGCTGGTGCAGCCGTCGTTGCTGGAGGGGTTCGGCCTGCCGCCGGTCGAGGCGATGGCATGCGGCACCCCGGTGCTGGCGAGCACGGCCGGGTCGCTGCCCGAGGTCGTCGGCGAGGCGGGCCTGTTTTTCGACCCGACCGACCCGGACGCGATGGCCGGGGCGATGGCCGCACTGCTCGGCGACCGGGCCACCCGCAACCGCCTGGCCGAGGAGGCCCTGCGACGATCGGCCCGATTCACCTGGGACCTCGCGGCCCGGCAACTGATCGATCACCTGGATGGACTCGGATCGGATCCTCAAGCAAGGGTGGCATGAGATGAACATCTGCGTGATCACGCGATCGCTGGACCCTTCGATCCCGGCCCTGGCGATGGCCCGGGAACTGGACGAGCTGGGGCATCGGGTGGCGGTGCTGCTGGCCCCGTTGCATCCGGACGCGATGCCGCCCGAGTCGGATGAGCGGGAGCCGGGCGGGCCGGTGGTGCACCGGTTGGAGGTCCCGCGGTGGCTCGGGCGGTTGGGGGGGCGTCGGGTGCGTCGGCTGGCGATGGCTCGCGTCCTGCGGCGGCTCGATCCGGAGGTCGTCCACCTGGCCGATGACGGGGACCGGGGGGTGGCCGTGCCTTCGGGGGCGGTGGTGCTGCTGAGTGCACCCGGGGCCCTTGGACTGCGGCGGGGGGATGCGGTGGTGACGCCCGACGGGCGATTCTTCGACCGATCGGGCGTGCTCCTGGAGTGTCCCGGCGTGCCGCCGATGCCGAAGGCCCAGGCGGTGACCGATGGGCTTGATCCGGACGTGTCGGCCTCGCAGTGGCGGGTCCTGACGTACCTGGCCGGCGTCGACCAGGTGCGCCGGTCGCGGCGGGTCCGGCTCGATCGGCCGCATGGGGGTGTTGCCCCCCGGCCCGTTCGATCGCCGCGCCGATCGCTGCGTGATGCCGGGTCGCTGGGGGCGGTGGGGACGGCCTGAGCTGGATTCGTTTCGGGGATCGGCTGCGCGGGCCGGAGGGGATTCGTTCCGGGGATCGGCCGGCTGCTCGGTTGGATTCCTTTCGGGAATCGGCATCGGGCGGGAGAGGGGGGCCGAGCGTCCTGACAGGGATGGGGTTCCGCCCCTTGGTCATGGCCCCTCGGTGCGCCCGATGCGCGGTCGCGGTGCGCTGTGACGGACGGCCGGCGTCAGGGCGGAATCGCTTCCCCTGAAACGGGTTGCGTTCAAGCCTCGGATTTCGTTTCGGGGGCCGTTCCTCAGGGGGGCGGCCTCGTTTCGTCGATCGTCACGGCCATCCTGGGAGTGACGTGTTGAGACGGGATGCGCCTCGTGATGCGCTTCTGATGCGCCTC
>NZ_JBFEFH010000020.1:0-134436 GCF_040717455.1 Tautonia sp. JC769 | reverse complement strand
GGATCGGCACGAACGGATGCCGCGTGGTGCCGACCGGTGTCCGGGCCGCCCCTCCTGACGCGACGGGGCCGCAGGCCGAGCATGGCCGATCGCGCAAGGTCCGAGGGGGATTCTCGCGTCGGCCCGCGAACGGGCCGGGTCCGATCGGCGGCCGGGCCGATCGCCCGTTGCAAGGGGCAGCGCGTCAGGCAACAATTCTCGCAGTGGTGAGAATCACCGTTCGAGGCGGCTCGAGCGGGTCCGATACGCCCCGAGGGCCGACGGAACGCCGCCCCCCCGATTCGATCGGGCCGGCGGCCGCCCCCCCTCGACCGGGACGCACTCATGAGCACCTACCAACCTCCCCTGGACCAGTTGCTTCGGCTCGGCGAAGTGGAGCTGGGGACCGAGGGGCCCGACTACCGGGCCATGGGCATCGGCCCGGAGCATGTGCCGGAACTGACCCGGATGGCGACCGACGCGGACCTGTTCGCGCAGCTCGACCGGGAAGACGTGGACGAGGCCCAGGCCTGGGCCTGCGAGCACGCGCTGAAGGCGATCGCCCAGCTCCGGGCCGTCGAGGCGGTCGGGCCGCTGCTGGCCGATTATGCCCGCATGATCGACGTGCACGACTTCTGGGTCGAGGAACTGGCCGAGGTGATGGAGACCCTCGGGCCGGGCGCCCTGCCGGACCTGGAGCGGTCGTTCGAGGATCCGGCGAACGAGCATCGGCTCCGGTCGGGGCTCTGCGAGTCGTTCACCAAGATCGCCCTGGCGCATCCGGAGTCTCGGGAGCGGGTCGTCGCTTTCCTGACCCGCATGCTGGCGGAGCATCCGGAGACCGACGAGACCCTGAACGGGTTCATCGTCGCCACCCTTCTCGACCTGGAGGCGACGGAGGCCGCCCCGGCGATCGAGGCGGCCTTCGAGGCGAATCGGGTGGACATCTCCATTGCCGGGGATTGGCCCATCGTCCGATACGAGCTGGGCCTGGGCCCGATGCCGGAGAACCTGCGGTTCGCGTCCGGCGTGTCCCGCCCGTCGTTCGAGGTCGGTCCTGGCGGGGCCAATCGCCCGGACTTGAAGAAGCTCAAGGCGAAGAAGAAGCAGCAGAAGCAGGCCCGGGCGCGGTCGAACAAACGGAAGAAGCGTTGAGCGACAGAGCCCTCGGGGTCGATCCGATCAGTCGTTCGGCCCCTTGAAGTGCAGCAGGCCATAGTCCTCGTAACGGTGGAAGCTCGGTTGCGAGAGGGGGGCGGAGCTCATGAGCAAGGGGTCGGTCCCCTCCGGGCCGTAGTCGTATCGGCAGAGGGCGAAGCGCCAGGAATCGCCGATCGCCGGCCGGCCGCCGGTCGCTTCGAACAGGGACCAGGGGATTCGACCCTCGACCGACCACGACCGGTCGGTGTCGCCCGGCTGGTCGAGCGTGCCGTCGACGACCGCGACGGCCTCGAAGCCCATCGGCGGGCGGGCGGCCAGTTCCTCGAAGGGATGCCCGCGGCGGGGGAAGGCGAGTTCGAGGATCACCGAGCGCGGGTTGACCTGGAACTCGTAGTAGCGGGGGTCGTCCCCCGAGGGCTTGAAGAACAGCTCGAAGACGTCGCCGAGCCAGAGCCGGTCGTTGCGCTCGGTGCCGAATGCGCGGAGTTCGGCGTCGGTCATGGTGGCGGCGAAGTAGAGGGCGTCGTCGTCCCAGACGAGCCAGGCTCGCGTCCCTTCGCCGCGGCCTTCGCCGGCCCAGAAGGCGGAGAAGCGGTTGATCTCGTCGGCCCGGGCGGCGGCCCAGGCCGGGTCGTCGAGCTTGCCGTCGAGCACGGGGGGCGTCTCGACCCGTCGGCAGGCGGCCTCTCGGGTGATCGGCGGCTCGTCGGAGCCACCGACCGCGGGGGCGGCGAGCAGCACGGGGAGCGTGAGCAGGGCGAGCGTTCTCATGATCGGTGGCTCCTTGGGGCGATCGACGAGCGTCGACCGGAAGTGCCGATGGGGATCGGGCGCGATCGGATGGGGATTGTACGACACGGCGGGCCGGGGATGCGATCGGGGAGAGGTCGGGTTTTCCGATGGCCCGGACCACGCCGATCTTGGCAGCCATCCCGCGAAGGCGAGGCGAAGGGACGGGCGAGGGGCTGCGGGTCATCGCGATCCCACCACGCCGCGACGACGATCGGGGGCGTCCCCCCGGCCAGCGATCGCCGGCGAGGGAATCGGCGGCTTGACAGGGGGGGCCCCGCGGGGGATAGTCGATCGGGTCCGATCCCTCCGTCGCGTGCGGCCCCGGTTGCGCCCCTGGCCGGGTTCCCGTCCCACCCCGACCTTCCTTCACCTCTGCCCCTGATCGCGATGAACGACCGCCCGACGCTCTACTTGCTGGATGCGTATTCGATCATCTATCAGGTCTTCCATGCGATCCCGACCATGACGGGGCCGGCCGGGCAGCCGACGAACGCCGTCTTCGGCATCATGCGGGACGTCCTGAACCTGCATCGCGACCGGAAGCCGCATTCGGTGGCCGCGGCGTTCGACGGACCGGGCCGGGTCTTCCGCTCCGACCTGTTCGAGGAGTACAAGGCCAATCGCTCGGCCATGCCCGACGACCTGCAGCCGCAAATCCCCCTGATCCGCCGCGTCTTCGAAGGGTTTCGCATCCCGATCCTCGAATACGAGGGGGCCGAGGCCGACGACGTGATCGCCACCATCGCCCGGCTGGGGGTCGATCAGGGGATGGACGTATTCATCTGCACGTCGGACAAGGATGCCAGGCAACTCCTCGGCGAACATGTCTTCATCTACAACCTGCGCAAGCAGCAGGTGCTCGACGCGGAGGGCCTGCAGAAGGACTGGGGCGTCGGCCCCGATCAGGTGGTCGACCTGCTCTCCCTGACCGGCGACGCCGTCGACAACGTGCCGGGCGTGCCGGGGATCGGCACGAAGACCGCCGCGCAGTTGCTCCAGCAGTTCGGGTCGCTCGACGCCTTGCTGGAGAACATCCCGAAGGTCTCGGGGGTCAAGCGGAAGGAGAACCTCTACAAGCATGCCGACGTGGCCCGCAAGGCCCGGGAACTGATCGCGCTGCGGACCGACCTGCCGATCCCCTTCGACTGGGCCGACCTGCGCCGGGACGAGATCGACCACGGGGCGCTCAAGGCCCTCTGCATCGAGTGCGGGTTCCACCGCTTCCTCGACGAGATCGCCGCGAGCGAGCCGGATCGGCCGGAGGACATCTGGCCGGTCGAGGAATATCAGGTGATCGACACGCCCGAGAAGTTCGATCGCTTCCTCTCGGCCCTCCGCGAGCAGCGCCGGTTCAGCTTCGACACCGAGACGACCGCCCTCGACCCGCTCCAGGCCGAGCTGGTGGGCTTGTCCTTCTGCTGGAACGCCGGCGAGGCCTTCTATCTCCCCGTCCGGGGCCCCGAGGGGAGCAGGACGCTCGACCAGGCGGCGACCCTCGAGGCCCTCGCGCCGATCCTCTCCGACCCGGCCCGGGAGGTCGTCGGCCAGAACCTGAAGTACGACTACCTGGTGCTCGGGAAGCTCGGCGTCGCGCTGTCGGAGTCGATCTCCGACACGATGGTCCTGAGCTACCTGCTCGAGAGCGGCGAGCGGAACCACAACCTCGACGAGCTGGCCCGGCGCCTGCTCGACCACTCGATGATCCCGATCGCGAGCCTCATCGGCAAAGGCAAGCTCCAGACGACCATCGACACCGTGGCCATCGACCGCGTGGCCGCCTACGCCGGCGAGGACGCCGACGCCGCCTGGCGGCTCGACGCCATCCTCGCTCCCAAGGTCCGCGAGGAAGGGCTGGGGGATCTTTACGAGACGGTCGAACGCCCGCTCATTGCCGTGCTCGCCCGGATGGAAGCCACCGGAATCGCGGTCGATGTGGAAAAACTCCGGCAACTGTCGACTGAGTTTGCCGATCGGCTGGAGACGATCCGGGGCGAGATTTACGAGATCGCCGGGCGGGAGTTCAACATCGGGTCCGCCCAGCAGCTCCGGCAGATCCTGTTCGAGGACCTGAAGCTGAAGCCGACCAAGAAGACCCCCGGAGGCGAGCCGAGCACCGATGCCGAGGTCCTCGAGGCCCTCTCCGCCGAGCACCCGCTGCCGCGCCTCATCGTGCAGCACCGGCAGCTCGACAAGCTGAAGGGGACCTATCTCGACGCCCTGCCCGAGCTGGTCCACCCCGACGGCCGGATCCACGCCTCGTTCAACCAGGTGGTGACGGCGACGGGGAGGCTCAGCTCATCCGACCCGAACCTGCAGAACATCCCCGTCCGCACCGAGGACGGCCGGCAGATTCGCCAGGCATTCGTGGCGAAAGGGCCGGGCTGGTCCCTGCTGACGGCCGATTACTCGCAGATCGAGCTCCGCATCCTCGCCCATTTCAGCAAGGACCCGGAGCTGGTGCGGGCCTTCGCCGAGAACCGGGACATCCACCGGGTCGTCGCCGCGCAGATCTTCGGCGTGCCCGAGGGTGAGGTGACGAAGGACCAGCGCCGGATGGCCAAGACGGTCAACTTCGGCGTGATCTACGGCCTCAGCCCGTTCGGCCTCGCCACCCGCCTGGGGATCTCCCAGGGCGACGCGGCGCTCTTCATCGACGCCTACTTCCGGCAGTACGAGGGGGTCGACCGGTTCATCACCGAGACCCTGGAGCAGGCCGTGGTCGCCGGCCGGGTCGAGACGATCCTCGGCCGCCGTCGCGCGATCAGCGGCATCAAGAACACCACCGGGCGGAACCGGAACCTGGCCGAGCGGACGGCGGTCAACACGGTGATCCAGGGGTCGGCGGCCGACCTGATCAAGCGGGCGATGCTCGACGTCGACCGCCGGCTCCGCGACGACCGGCGCGAGGCCCGGATGTTGCTCCAGATCCACGACGAGCTGGTGTTCGAGGCCCCGACCGAGGAACTGCCGGGCCTCGCCCGGATGGTGGCCGAGGCCATGGCCGCGGCATTGCCGCTCGATGTCCCGCTCCAGGTGGATCTCGCGGCCGGCCCGAACTGGCTGGACGTCACTCCCCTGACCCCGGCCGGCTGACCCCGCACCATGAGGAGAATTCCAATCGAAGCGGCGGAATTCCGTTGATCGAATCCGGGAGGTGGAGTATAAATGGACGCAGAGTTCGCAGGTCTCTCGCACTCGCACCACCCCAGCCCCCTCCTGCCCGCGAGCCCTGCCGCGGCGATTGAATCACTCGATCACGCGGATCAGCCCCGGGGGGCCTTGCGATTCCGAATCGGATGGCTCGCCTCCTCGATTGACGAGGTGGATTGTTGTCGTCGGTTTCGCTCGCATCGCAGTCCTCTCCGGTTGTCCCGTCGTGCGGGCGGCCGCTTGCTCCTCCCTGAACCCACCTCGTGAGCGTCGTCCAACCTCGCGACCCGATCCAAGAACTCCCTGCTCCATCGCGCCCTCGCCGTCCCCGTCGGTGCTCGAGACGGCATTGGCGAGGCCGAACCGAACCCTTCGGTCCAGGAACGAGTCCGACCATCATGCCGCGCTACGCACGCCGCCCATCCGGTCAACGTCGCCTGCCCGGTCCGTGGAAACACGGCCCGCTGCCCGTCGTTGGCCTGGTCGGCGGCATCGGGGCCGGCAAGAGCCGGGTCGCCTCGGAGCTGGCCGCCCGGGGGGCCGCCGTGCTCGACGCCGACGCCATCGGCCACGCCCTGCTCGACCAGCGCCCGTCGCGCAATGCCGTCGTCGCCCGGTTCGGCGAGGACGTGCTCGACGCCTCGGCCGGCGAGGCCGAGGAGCCGAAGATCGACCGCGCCGCCCTGGGTGGCATCGTCTTCGCCGCGCCGCACGCCTTGCGGGCCCTGGAGTCGATCCTGCACCCGAGGATGCGATCGACCTTCGAGAAGGCCATCCGCCGCGTCGGCCGCCGCCGCGAGGCGCCGATGGTCGTGCTCGACGCCGCGGTCCTCTTCGAGGCCGGCTGGGACGACCTCTGCGACGCCATCGTCTTCGTCGACGCCCCGGATCGCGTCCGCCGCGCCCGAATCGCCGAATCTCGCGGCTGGACCGGCGAACAACTTGCAGCCCGAGAGGCGTCGCAGTGGCCGCTCGGCCGCAAGCGGGAGCAATCCGACCACGTCCTGAACAATCACGGGACCCCGGAGGAGCTGGCCGCCCGGCTCGATGCCCTCTGGCGAGTCCTGACCCGACGCCCCGACGTCGCGGCCGATCCGGCCGGGCGCGGCGACCTGAGGGATCGGGACGAGCCGAACGTCGAGTCGGAACGCCCGATGGCTCGCTCGCGACGGCTCCCCCCCGGACCGGGGCGACCCGGACCGGGAGGCCCCCGCGGCCGCGGCCGGAGTCGTCGGAAACGCTGACCCTCAGATCCCGACGACGCTCGCCCTGAGCCCCCTGCCGACCCGACCCGACCCGACCCGACCCGACCGACCGCCACCTATCTCCCCGATTCCCGTTTCCAACGTCCTCACCAACCCGATCGTCCGTTTCGTCCGTTATCCATCGCGACCGACGTCGGTCGGACCTGTCACCCGGACTGATCATGTTCTCAGGTCCGACGATGCTACCCGCCACCCGATCACGCCACCTTGTCGCGGCCGACGGCCCTCGCCGCCCGGCCGAGTAGTTCAGGAGATCGTCCTCACATGGCCAACGACACCCGTCGCCGGGAGCCCAGCCCCTCCCCGTCTCGCTCCCGCAAGTCGTCCCAGACCGAACAGGCCAACCTCCCGACGACCGGAGACGCCGTGATTCCCGCCGACCCCTCCGCCGGCGGCGGCGAGGCGCCGTCGGGCGCCTCGAGACGCGAAGGGACTCGGGAGCCGGTCCGCTACCGCGAGACCTACCGCGAGCGCGACGGCGCCGCCGCCCCGACCCTCCGCGACCGCCTGCAGCGCGACCGGGCCGCCCGGGCCGAACGCCAGCGCGCCGAGACCGACTCCGACGACGGCCAGGGCCCGCTCGGCCCGGGCCGATCCTTCGGCGAGGGCCTCGACGTGGACGAGGCCCCCGACTCCCGGGGCCGGGCCACCGCGTCGCTGGTCGAGGACGACCTCGACCCCGACCTCGATGAGTTCGTCAAGGCCGAGGCCGCCGAGGCCGACCTCGACGGCAACCTCGGCGAGTTCTCCGACGACGACGCCCTCTTCGGCGACTCGGAGATCCACGACCGGTACGAGGTCATCAAGCGCGGCGAGATCCACCTGACCGAGCTGCAACGCATGACCATGCCCCAGCTCATCGCCGCCGCCAAGCGCGAGGGGGTGACCGAGTACACCGGCCTGAAGAAGCAGGACCTGATCTTCAAGATCCTCAAGGAGCGGGTCAAGCAGAACGGCCTGATGTACGGCGAGGGGACCCTGGAGGTCCTGCCCGACGGCTTCGGCTTCCTCCGGAGCCCCGACTACAACTACCTCCCCTGCCCCGACGACATCTACGTCTCGCCGAGCCAGATCCGCCGCTTCGGCCTCAAGACCGGGGCCATCGTCGCCGGCCAGATCCGGCCGCCGAAGGAGAATGAGCGCTACTTCGCGCTGCTCCGGGTCGAGGCGATCAATTATGAAGATCCCGACAAGCTCTCCGAGAAGGTCAGCTTCGACGACCTGACCCCGCTGCACCCGATCAAGCGGATCGCCCTGGACACCGCGGCCGACGAGACGACCCTGCGGGTCGTCGACCTCATGACGCCGATCGGCTTCGGCCAGCGCGGCCTGATCGTCGCCCCTCCCCGCACGGGCAAGACCGTCCTCCTGCAGAAGATCGCCAACAGCGTCCTGAATCACCACCCCGAGGCCTACCTCATGGTCCTGCTCATCGACGAGCGGCCGGAGGAAGTGACCGACATGGAACGGGCCGTCAACCGGCCGACGGCCGAGGTCATCAGCTCGACCTTCGACGAACCGGCCTCGCGCCACATCCAGGTGGCCGAGATGGTCATCGAGAAGGCCAAGCGGATGGTCGAGTACGGCCGAGACGTGGTCATCCTGCTCGACTCGATCACCCGGCTCGCCCGGGCCTACAACACCGAGGCCCCGCACTCGGGCAAGGTCCTGACCGGGGGCATCGACGCCTCGGCCCTGCAGAAGCCGAAGCGATTCTTCGGCGCCGCCCGGAAGATCGAGGAGGGGGGCAGCCTGACCATCCTGGCCACCGCCCTGGTCGACACCGGCAGCCGGATGGACGAGGTGATCTTCGAGGAGTTCAAGGGCACCGGCAACATGGAGGTCTACCTCGACCGCCAGCTCGTCGACCGCCGCATCTGGCCGGCGATCGACCTGAGCCGCTCCGGCACCCGTCGCGAGGAGAACCTCATCCCCGAGGCCGACCTCCCGCGGGTTTACGCCCTCCGTCGCGAGCTGAACGACCTGGGGCCGGTCGAGGCCATGGATCAGCTCGTCGGCCGGATCAAGGCGTCGCAGTCGAACGACGAGTTCCTCGCGACCGTGGACCCGTCGTGACCGGACGCCCCGATTGATCGGAATGCGGAGGGGGCGATCGGCCGAGATGAGAGGATCGGCCGTCGCCCCTCCTTCCCCCCTTTCCCTGGCCCGTCTTGACACACCGATGCCCACCTTCGAAGGCGATTTCTCCCCCCCCGCCGGCCGCTTCGCCGTGGTCGCCGCGCGGTTCAACGCGATGGTGACCGAGGCCCTGCTGGCCGGGTGCCGCGACGCGTTCGTCCGGCACGGCGTGGCCGACGATCGGCTCGACGTCGCCTGGGTCCCCGGCTCGTTCGAGCTGCCGATCGTCGCCCAGGCCATGGCCGAATCGGGCAACTATGCCGCCGTGATCTGCCTCGGCTGCGTGATCCGGGGCGAGACGGGCCACTACGACCACGTCGCCGGCCAGGCCGCCGGCGGCCTGATGTCGGCCAGCCTGGCCACCGGCGTCCCGGTGATCTTCGGCGTCCTGACCACCGAGACCGTCGAACAGGCCCTCAATCGTTCCGGCCTCAAGGCCGGGAACAAGGGGGGGGAGGCGGCCCTGGCGGCGATCGAGATGGTCAACCTGATGGCGCAAATCCGATCCGAAGCGGTTGCCGACGCGAAGGCGGGCGGCTAACCTCGCGATCGTGAGGAGTTCGCTCCTCGACCCGAGGCGCAGATGAGCCCGGGTCGAGCACGGCGACAGAGGAGGTCGAGCCACCATGTCCACATCCGCACCGCCCTTGATCCCCCAGGGGTTCTACTTCCGGGTCGCCTTGCCCTGCCCGAAGGTCGAGGGGATCCCCCGATCGGGCAAGGCGCGGCTGCTCGACCTGCCCCCGTCGTGCCTGCTGCCGCAACTGGGGGCGCTCGACGGCCGGCCGGGATGGGCCGAGGTCCGGGTCGCCTGGAACGGCGAGGGGCTGGGCATCGCGGTCGAGGTGACCGGCAAGGTCGGCCCCATCCTCCAGGTGCCCGACCACCCCGAGGATCCCGACGGCGCGCAGATCTGGATCGACACCAGAGACACGCGAGACATCCACCGTGCCAGCCGACACTGCCACCGGTTCCACCTCGGAGTCGCGCCGGGCAAGGGGAAGACGCTCGACGCGACGGTCCGCCAGTTGAAGATCCCGAGGGCGACCGTCGATGCCCCCCTGGCCGACCTGAAGCCGGTCCGGTCGGCGGCCCAGCGGACGCGATCCGGCTACCGGCTGGAGGTCTTCCTGCCGGGTTCGGTCCTGAACGGATTCGACCCGGAGACGAACCGACGGCTCGGGCTCTCGTATCGCGTGACCGACCCCGACCGCGGCGACCAGTTCCTGACCGTCGGCAGGGAATTCCCGGTCGGCGAGGACCCGAGCCTCTGGGCGACCCTGGAGCTGATCGCGTAATCAAGAAGGCTTTCGCGAGGGTGTGGCACGCGATCCGCACACCGATCTGCATTCCGACGTGATTTGATCCGACCCGATCCAACCGATCCGAGCGAGGACCCTCCCGAACGGGGTCAGGCCATGTCCGACGAACCGATCCGCAACCTGAACGAACCCCCCGCCGGCTCGACTCCGCCGAGGCCCCGGCCCGGCCAGAGCCTCAAGCCCGAGCCGGATCAATACCACCATCCGCTCGACGAGGAGATCGATCGCGCGCTCGACGCCGCGACCGGCCAGGACGTGCGGCCGGAAGTGAACCTGAAACGCCACTGGGACGACGAGCTTGAGGCCGAGCTGGAGAAGGCCCTGGAGGGGTTCGACCCGGATTCGGTCCCCGGCTCGGTCAACCGCCGCGCCCGGTCCGAGGCCGCCCCGCCCGACTCGGCCCCTTCCGGCGGCCGCCGGAGCGCCGAGCCGGCCAGGGCGCCGAAGGTCGGCCGGGTGGTCCGCGTCCGCGAGAACGAGATCATCGTCGACCTCGGCACCAAGAGCGAAGGCTTCATCCCCGTCTCGCAGTTCGGCAACAACAAGCCGCTGCCGAACGTGGGAGACTCCATCGAGGTGATGGTCGACCGCTACGACCCCGCCGCCGGCCTGACCCGGTTGAACCTGAAGGGGGCCGCCGTCGACGCCGACTGGGAGAGCGTCCAGCGCGGCATGGTCGTCGAGGCCCGCGTGACCAAGGCGATCAAAGGGGGCCTTGAGGTCGATGTCGACGGCATGCGCGGCTTCCTGCCCGTCAGCCAGGTCGAGCTGGGTTTCGTGGCCGAACCCGAAGCCTACATCAATCAGCGATTCCAGGTGGTCGTGACCGAGGCGAACCCGAGGGAGAAGAACCTCGTCGTCTCGCGTCGGGAACTGCTGGAGCAGCAGCGCGCCGAGATGCGCGAGAAGACCTGGGCCGAGCTGCAGGAAGGCCAGATCCGCAAGGGGGTCGTCCGCTCGATCAAGGACTTCGGCGCCTTCGTCGACCTGGGCGGGGTCGATGGACTCGTCCACGTCTCCGACCTCTCGTGGTCGCGCGGGACGAAGGTCGAAGACGTCGTCAAGATCGGCGACGAGGTCGAGGTCAAGGTCCTCAAGATCGAGAAGGAGAAGGACCGCGTCGGCCTCGGCCTGAAGCAACTGGCGCCGAGCCCCTGGGACACGGTCGAGCACCGCTTCGGCCGCGGCCAGATGATCCAGGGCAAGGTCGTGAAGCTGATGGAGTTCGGCGCGTTCGTCGAGGTCGAGCCGGGGGTCGAGGGGCTCATTCATATCTCCGAGCTCGCCCCCGGCCGGGTCCGGCGCGTCAAGGACGTCGTCCAGGAAGGCCAGGAGGTCGAGGCCCGCATCCTCGACATCGACTCCGACGCCAAGCGGATGAGCCTCTCGCTCAAGCCGACCGCCAAGGACGAACCCGTCGTCGCCGAGGAAGAAGACGAAGGGGAGGAGGAGGCCCCTCGCCCCAAGAAGGAGCGGAAGGTCCCGCTCAAGGGCGGGCTCGGCGATCGCGATGCCCCCCTGTTCGGCTGATCGCCGGATCGCCACCCCGGCCCCGCTCGGAGCAGATTTGCCGGCACCTCGGGAGCACCGTTGATGGAACCCGTGGTGCTGGCCTTGCTCCTCGCCCTGGTGGCGGCATTGTATGCCAGCGTCGGGCTCGCGGGGGCCTCGGGCTACCTGGCCGTGCTGGCACTCTTCGGGGTCGACCCGCCGGCGATGAAGGGGGCGTCGCTGCTCCTGAACGGGTTCGTCGCCCTGATCGGCACCTGGGTGTTCCACCGGGGGGCGATCGGCGACCGGATCAAGCCGGTCGCGGCGATCGCCCTGCCGGCGGTGCCGATGGCCGTCCTCGGGGGGGCGATCCGGCTGCCGGCGGAGATCTATCTGCCGATCGTCGGCGGCCTCCTCATCCTCTCGGCCGTGCGCCTGCTCTGGCCGGCAGGGGGCCCGGCCGAGGACCGCGTCGAGACGCGCGTCCCCCTCGGCGCCGGGATGCTGCTGGGCGGCGTCATCGGTTTCGCCTCGGGAGTGACCGGCACCGGCGGCGGCATCTTCCTCCTCCCGGCCCTCCAGTTGCTCGGCTGGGCCGACCCGAAGGAGGCCTCCCGGCTGGTCGCGCCGTTCGTGCTCCTCAGCTCGCTCGCGGGCCTGGCCGGCTTCCTCTACTCGACGCCCCGATTGCCGATCGGGCTGGTGCTCTGGGCGCCGGCGGCGATCCTCGGCGGCCTGGTCGGCGCCCGGGCGGGCCGCGACCGGCTGGACCCGACCACGCTGCGTCGCGTGCTGGCCCTCCTGCTGCTCGCCGCCGGCCTGCGGCTGTTCCTGGCGTAAGGCAGTGCTCGTTTGAACGGGGTATCGGGGGCCAGAGCCCCCCGATCTGAACGCGGGGCCCCGGCCCGATCCCGGATGGAACCCGGTCCGCCCGCATCAGCGGCGGAGCGTCTCGGGCTCGCGGAAGGTCACGCGCCGGTCGCGGACGAACTTGTGGCAATTGACGCAATTGATCGTCAAGTTCACATAATTGAGCGTCGCGCCATCGATGTTCTTCTCACGCCCTTCCTCTTCGAGGGCCTCGGTCAGGCGGATGAACTCCTCGGTGTAGCGCGTATAGGTGATGTCCGGATTGACGCGCCAGAGTTCGTTCTCGGCCAGTTGCCGGAGGGCCTCGGCCCCCCGGACAATCTGCTCGAAGTCGCCGATCGTCAGGCCCTCGAGCACGTCCTTCGAGTGGTCGAGCTTGGCCTGCATGAACATCGAGAGGACCCGATCCTGCGGCGGGCGGCCCTCCTCCTGCTGCGATCGGGCCCGGATGCCGCCGGGGGCAACCCCCAGGCAGGCAAGGCAGGTCAACGCGAGCAAGGACGTACGGATCGACGGTGTCATCGGATCGCCTCCCCACAGCAAGACCTGGCCCCCGCCCTCCGGGAGACGACCCGGCGCGGAGGGGCCGAACCTCCTCCCCCGATCGTATCGGATCCGCGCTCGGCCCGTCGATCGGGTACCGGCCTGCCCGATCCTGACCGGATCAGAACAAGGCGGTCGTCTCCGGATGGCCGGTCATCAGGTTGAAGTTCTGCACGGCCACCCCCGAGGCCCCCTTGATCAGGTTGTCGAGGCAGGCGATCACCAGCACGCGCCCCCGGACCACCCGGACCGTCAGGTCGCAGAAGTTCGAGTAGGCCGAGTCCTTCGTGCTCGGCAGGCGGTTGACGACCCGGACAAACGGGGACGACCGGTAAAACTCGCGGTACAGGTCGAGCAGGTCATGCTCCGTGACCGCCCCCCTGGGCTGGGCGTAGATCGTCGCCAGGATGCCGCGATCCATCGGCACGAGGTGCGGCGTGAAGATCACCTCGACCGGGTCGCCCGCCGCCGATCTCCCGACACCCGTCAACACCTGTTCAATCTCCGGCGTATGCCGATGCCGGCCCACCCCGTAGGCCGACAGGCTCTCGTTGCACTCCGGGTAGTGCGTGGTCAGCTTCGGCGACCGCCCCGCGCCCGAGACACCGCTCTTGGCGTCGATGATGATGCCCGACCGCTCGATCAGGTTGCTCGCCACGAGCGGCGCCAGCGCGAGGATCGACGTCGAGGTGTAGCACCCCGGATTGGCGATCAGCGAGGCGCCCGGGATCGCCTCGCGGTACAGCTCGGGCAGGCCGTAAACCGCCTCGCGGAGGCCGGACGGGTCGGTATGAGGGTGGTCATACCAGTCCTCGTACACGGTTTCATCCACCAAGCGGTAATCGGCGCTCAGGTCAATGACCCGGACCCCTCGGCTTCGCAATTCCGGCACGGCCGCCATGCTCGCCCCGTGCGGCAGGGCGAGGAAGGCCACCCGGGCGACCTCGGCCACGCGGTCGGGGTCGAACGGTTCGCAGGCGAGGTCGATCCGTCCGGCGAGCGACGGGTGCAGCGCGTCGAGCCTCGGCGCCTCGTCCTTCCGCGAGGTCGCCAGGCGAATCCGGGCACCGGGATGCCGGAGCAACAGTTGGATCAATTCCCGGGCGGTGTATCCGGAGGCGCCCACGATCGCCACGTCGGTCATTGGGAGGGTCCTTTGCGCAGCAAGGAGAGGTCGAGGAAGGGTTTGGTTTCAGGCGGGATCGATCAGGCAGTTGGGTCGATTCGGAGCCGTTGCCGGGAGCGTCGCAGGGTCACGGCCACCCCGACCAGCCAGGCCGCCCAGGCCGCCGAGGAGACCACCAGCCCCCATCGCTCGGCACGGCCCTCGTACGTCAGGCGGATTGTCCACGAGCCGGGGCCGGGCACCGCCACGCCCTGCCACCCCCCCAGGACGCCATCGACCGGCACCGGGTTCGCCGCGCCCTCGGCGTCGATGAGCGAGGCGGCCCACTCGGGGTAATCGAGCTGCGTCACGAGCACGAGGCCCGGCCCTTCCGCCGCAACCGACAGTTCCAGATGCTCGGGACTTCTCATGCGCAGTTCGATCGGCCGGGCGTCCTCGAGTTGCCCGAGGATCGAGGCCGCATCCGTCGATTCCTTGCGGAAGCGGCCGATCGCCTCCGGCCCATCGGTCGGCAGGAACCAGGCCCGGGGGGCAGGACCGGCATCGAGGAACAGGTAACGCCCGCCTTTTCCCTCGTCGGTCGCGGCGTAGCCTGATCCGAGCAGCCAGGCGGTGAGGGCCGGGTCATCGAGGATTGCGGCCGACTCGATCCGACCCGTCTCGGTGAAGCGGTCGCGGAGCACCTCGATCCCGGGGCCGATCGGCCCGATCACCCGGACCCGCGCCCCGAGGCTCCGCTGGGCGTCGAGGATCGCATCGGCCTCCTCAGGAGATCGGGGGATGGCGTCGGCCAGGCCGCGCAGCTCGGCCTGAATCGGCAGGTCGAGCGTCCGGTAGCTCAATACTCCGGCCGCGCCGGCGACCATGGTGAGGTTGCGCATCGGGTCGATCGACCGGGTACCTTGGGGCAACTCGGCCAGCCGACTCAGCACGAGGCTTTGCTCCGTCAACGGGCGGATCGGAGCCGCATCGACCGACCGACGCCGTGCCATCAGGCCGAGGTCGACGGCCGTCAGTAGCAGAAGCCCCGCTACCAGCGTTCGTCGTCGATTCGCCAGGGGGACGAGCAACACAACCGCGAGCAACAAGGCGGCGGTGGTCCCCAGCTCGGCGCGATAGATTCGCCCTCGTTCCCGATCGAGTCGCAAGCCCCCCGTCGGCACGGGTCCGAGCTTTTCGCGACCCTGGGCGGCGATCACGCGGACATCGGCCTGAGGGCGCCGGGCTCGTGCAAAGACCTCGGTGACGGGAGGGTCGTTCGGCCAGGGAAATTGCGCGAAAACCCGCTCGTACAGGGCGACGACGACCGATGGTCCAGGCCGTTCGGTCGCGTTCAAGCCCAGTTCGAACAGGCCGACGACAACCCCGATCCAGAGCACGGCTCCCAGCACACACCCGACGAGCCATCGACCGGGATGCACCAGGCGGCCCTCTCGGATCGCATCGAGTCCGAAGCCGGCGAGGATCGCCAGCGCCAGCGAAACGATCATGCCCCATCGAGCCGGTGCCCGGAAGAACGAGAAGCCCGGCCACTGGCTGAAGATGCGGAACCCGGGCACATACGGGCCGAGGCTCAGGAACAGGCCCACCGCGAGCACCAGGCCCAGCACCCGAATCGCCCCGGCATGCGATCCCGGTTTCACCAGCACCATCAGGGCCAGGAACGCGGGAACCAGGCCGACATAAAGCCGAAGCTCCTCGGGAGAGGTATGAAACGGCGGGTCCCAGACGACCGGCCGCCAGAGGGGCGAGCGGTGGAAGAGGTCGGGGGCGACCAGGTTGACCAGGTGGAGCGGCGTGGCGGCGAACCCGGAGAGGTACTCAAAGTCGCGTTGCGTCTCGGCCAGGCGGGCCAGTCGCGCTGTCGGCAAGAGCTGACAAGCCGCCATCGGCAGGACCGCCAGTAAGACCAGCAACACCACGGCCGAGCGACGGGCCACCGCCCGACGCTCCCCCCTGCCCCGCACGATCGCCCCGAGGGCCATCACCCCCAGGCTCACCTGCGTGCAGAAGGCGAGTTGGAAATGCCCGGGCAGGATCTGCACCGTCAACGCCGCCGCCAGCAGCCAGGGGGTCCCGCGACCGCCTCGCCCGGAGAGGATCGACCAGGCCAATCCCCAGATCCAGGGGGTCCAGCTCCCCACACAGAAGGCCCAGAGATGCGGCAGGTGGATCAGGAAGAAGCCGGAGGCCCCCCAGGCACCTCCCGCAAGGGTCGCCCCCCGGCTCGACACCCCGAACCGCCGGGCCGCCCAGTACGCCCCGATCGCCCCCCAGAGCAGGTGCAGCACCATGCTCGCCGTGTATCCGGCCTCGACCGGAAGCAGGCCGAAGCAAAGCCAGTGCGGCGGGTAGTAGACCCCCATCTGACTCTCGGCCAAGCCCGGGAACCCGAAGCCCCACCGGTCGTTCCAGAAGGGCAAGCGACCGGCCCGGATCGCCTCGCCGAGCACGCTCATCAGGCCCATCTGGAACTGGGTCACGTCGCCGCCGACCGGCATCGCCCCGCCCAGGCCGATCGGCCAGAGCCACCCGAGCATCAAGGCGCAGAGCAACGCCGGCCCCACGACCCCGGCCATCCGCGATCCGATCATCCCCTTGCCCACCATCCCGCTCCTGAAGCCGTTCTCGGACGATCGGTAAACTTTACAGGATCGACGCACCGACCTGCACGGCTTGATTGTAAGTCCCGATTCAAGTTCCTTGATCCGAGCGCCGAAGCCCCCGGCCCCCGAACCGGCTTCCCCGCGAAACCTCCTTCAAGGCAACGACTTGCAACACCAAAACGGGTCAACACCCCGGAACCGATCGATTTCGGCACGGGGGCTGCAATTCTCCTGGGCCGAAGGGCAGGATGCCCGGGTCCAACCACGATCATCACCCTCTTGCGACCTTCTCAATCAAAACGAAGAGGGAAAGGAGTCCGCCATGTTGGTTCTGAGCCGCAAGCAAGGTCAGCGTTTTCAGATCGGCGAGGACATCCGACTGACCATCGTCCGGATCGACCGCAACTCCGTCCGGATCGGCGTGGAAGCCCCCGACGGCCAATTGATTTACCGGGAGGAGCTGCTGGCGAAGGATCAAGCAGACGAGGAGTCCTGGTTCGATCGAGCCTCCTCAGCCCAGTTTGTCTAAGGCACGGGCGGCTCAGAAATTTCGCGCCGATGAAACGACTCCGGCATCGAGGCGGGAGAGGTTGATCCGGTAGGATCGAGAGGTGCGCACCACGCGATTGAGGAGAAGTCCCCCCGATCGCCGCCGAACCGATCCTCCTCAGATGAGGCCCGCCCCGAGATGCCCTTCCTGACGCTTCGTCTGGCCTGGTTGCTCCTCCTTGGCCCGGCGATCGACGGCCAGGACATTACCCCCGTCTTCGAATTCGATGGCGATGGCTGGGTCCGCCACACGATCGACGACTCCTCACAAGGAGCCGACGGCGTTCGCCTGGCGGATCTCGACGGCGATGGCCTGCTCGACCTCGCCACAGGGTGGGAAGAGGGGGGAATCGTCCGCGTCTACCGGAACCCCGGTCCCGATCGGGCGAAGGCTCCCTGGCCGTCCGTCATCGTCGGGCAGGTGGCATCTCCCGAAGACGCCGTCATCGTCGACCTGGACGGCGACGGATTCCCGGATGTCGTCAGCTCGTGCGAGGGGGACACCCGGACCGTCTTCGTCCACTGGAACCCGGGCGACCCGGCCGCCTTGCTCGATCCCGACGCCTGGACCACCGAGGCGATCCCCGCGACCGTCGGGATGCAGCAGTGGATGTGGTGCGAGCCGATGCAGGTCGACGGCCGCTTCGGGGTCGATCTGATCCTCGCGGGCAAGAATGACGGCGCCGCCCTCGGCTGGCTCGAGTCGCCCGAGGACCCGCGCGACCTGGGTGCCTGGCAATGGCACCCGATCCGCCCAGTCGGCTGGATCATGTCCATCGTGGCGAGCGATCTGGACTTCGACGGCGACCTCGACCTGCTTTGCTCCGACCGTCGCGGCGATCGCCGGGGCGTCTTCTGGCTCGAACGCCGGGGCTCGGCGCAATCGCCCGAGTGGGTCGAGCACCCGATCGGCGGCGAGGACGCCGAGGTGATGTTCCTCGACGTGGCCGATCTCATCGGCGATGGCTGGAACGAGATCCTTGCGGCCACCCGCGATCGAGGCATCCTGATCTTCCGCAACGAAGCGGATTCCTGGCGATCGTTTCGCATCCCGCTCGGCGATGCGATCGGGACCGGCAAGGCCGTGGCCGTCGGCGAACTCGACGGCGACGGCTGGCTCCACCTCGTCGTCTCGACCGAGAGCGCCCGGGGGAAGCATGGCATCGTCCAGATCACCTGGATCGGCAACACGTTCGACGGCCCGGTGCGTCTCAGGACCATCAGCGGGGCGCAGGAAGGGACGAAATACGACCTCGTCCGGCTGATCGACCTCGACGGCGACGGCGACCTCGACGTCTTAACCTGTGAAGAAACCGATGGCCTGGGCGTGATCTGGTACGAGAATCCCGGCCCAGCCACCCCGCGTCCGTGAGGTCCGCCCGCCCGGGCGATCGTGACGCCCATGACCCCCTCGGGCCCCCCGCCCGACCGAATCGGGGCGGCTCGGGGGTTCATGAACCCCGGCGATGACCCAATAATGGAACGAAACCGCGGTGGAGCCGAGAGTGCCACCGCCCGCGACGGCCGGCTTGCCCGCTCTTTGAGGATGCACCCGCGATGGCCCAGGACACCCCTCCCCCCGTCGAGCCCGAACACCTCGACCGGCTCCGCTCCGACCTGCTCGAATCGGCCCGCCTGCTGCGAGACGCCCACCACCTCGACCCGGAGGAGCGCGGCCGCCTGGCGGAGCTGATCGACGAGCTGGGCCAGGCCCTCGACCCCAACGCCCCCCCCGAGACCGCCGCCCACCTGGCCACCAGCGCCTCGGCCCTGGCCCGGGCGCTGCACGAGCACCGCGACGAGGGGTTCCTCTCGACCACCCGGGCCCGGCTCGACGAGGCCGCCGCCCACGCCGAGGCCGAGGCCCCCTTCGCCACCCAGGTCGTCCGCCGCTTCCTCGACCTGCTGGCCCAGATCGGCATCTGAGCGCCGCCCCGATTTGCCGGTACCCGACGCTCGCCCGCCGCGGGATCGTCCGTTAGACTGCACTTCGCACCTCGGGCAGCGGCTTCGACACACCCCATCCTGGACGACCTAGCCAACGCGGCCGGCGGACCGGCCGCAAGAGACGAGACGAAGGGACGATCGGCGCATGGCGGCATCAGCCCAGCAGGCGAAGACAGTCGAGATCGGCGGCGTGACCCTCCACCTCAGCGCCCCCGACACGACCGAGCAGGAATGGATCGGCCAGGACGAGATCCTCCGCCAACTCTCCGCCTGCTGGCTGATGGTCGACCCGAAGGACCTGCCCCTCTCCCCCCGTCTCGTCGGGCCCCCCGGCATCGGCAAGACGACGCTGGCGATGGCCGCCGCCAAGCTGCGCAAGCAGGCGCTCTACATCAACCAGTGCACGGCCGACACCCGGCCGGAAGACTTACTCGTCACCCCGGTCCTCTCCGAGCAGGGCAAGATCTCGTACCACGCTTCCCCCCTGGTCACGGCGATGATCGTCGGCGGCGTCTGCGTGCTCGACGAGGGGAACCGGATGAACGAGAAGTCGTGGGCGAGCCTCGCCCCCCTGCTCGACCACCGCCGCTACGTCGAGAGCATCATCGCCGGCATCACCATCAAGGCGCACCCCGAGTTCCGCTGCTGCGTGACCATGAACGAGGACGAGTCGACCTACGAGGTGCCCGACTACATCCTCAGCCGGCTCCAGCCGCAGCTCGCCCTCGGCTTCCCCGAGCGCGACGACGAGATGGCGATCCTCAAGTACCACCTCCCCTTCGCCGCCTCCGAGCTGCTCGAAATCACCGTCGAC
Source organism: Tautonia sp. JC769 (assembly GCF_040717455.1). Taxonomy (NCBI): domain Bacteria; kingdom Pseudomonadati; phylum Planctomycetota; class Planctomycetia; order Isosphaerales; family Isosphaeraceae; genus Tautonia; species Tautonia sp. JC769. The sequence goes on along the minus strand of NZ_JBFEFH010000020.1, from coordinate 114,682 downwards.
TTCCTGCAGAAGGCCCACGAGCTCCGGCTCGACTTCTCCCCCCGCGACGGCATCAACATCCTCCGCTTCGCCATCAAGCGGATGGCCCAGGACCCCGACCACCCCCTCGGCCGCGATCGCGCCTGGGCCGAGGCGATCCTCTGCGTCCTCGGCGAGGAGGCGGCCGACCTCGACGCCCTCGCCCACCGCCGTCGCCGCGCCCTCGGCGGCCAGGCCACCCCGATGGGCCTCGGCGACCTCTTCTTCTCCCCCGACGACCCGCTCCACCCCGACGCCGACTACGAGGACGACGACGACGACGACGACGAGGAGGACGACGACGATGTCTACTGAGGCCCGCCCGCACCTGCCTCCGTCGGACGATGTCCAGGACACCCTGGCACTCCCCCCGACCGCCTCCCCCGGGCCGGAGGGCGACCTGCCGATGTCGAACCCCTCCCCCCTGACGCTCTGCTTCGCCCCCGAAGTCGAATTGACCGACGACCTGTTCTGGAAGATCTGCGCGGCCAACCCCGAGCTTCGCCTGGAGCGGACCGCCGAAGGGAACCTGGAAATCATGTACCCGGCCGGCGGCGAATCCTCTCGGCAGAACTTCACGCTCGCGATGAGACTCGGTGTCTGGAACGAGGGCCGAGGTGAGGACGCGGGAGTCTGCTTCGATTCCTCCGCCGGCTTCAAACTCCCGAGCGGGGCGACAAAGGGCCCCGATGCCTCCTGGATCGCCCGCGACCGCTGGCTCGCCCTGACGCCCGAGCAACGCCGCGTCTTCCCCCCCATCTGCCCCGACTTCGTCGCCGAGCTGCGTTCCCCCTCCGACGCGAAGCGGAAGCTCCGCGACAAGCTCCGGGAATACCTCGCCAACGGCGCCCGGCTCGGCTGGCTGATCGACCCGCTCGACGGGACGGTCGAACGCTATCGGCCCGGCCAGGAACCCGAAACCTTGACCCGGCCCGAGCGCCTCGACGGCGGCGACGTGCTGCCCGGCTTCGTCCTCGACCTGAGTGGCATCCTGTTCGAGTGAGGCTCCGCGTCACGACACGCTCGGATGATGCAACCGAGGAGGATCGAACCCGACTATGCCCCGCGTCGAACCGCTTCCCCCGCTCGGGAACATCTACAACGTCTCGGCCGAGGAATACCAAGTCGGCGTACTGCCCGAGGAGCGGGAGGACGAGGACGCGTTCGGTGACTCGATCGTCTGGAGCGTCGCCGAATTGCCCCCGGTCGGTGCGCAGGAGCAGGAGCGCCGCCTGCTGGTCCCCCGTCTCCGGGACTTGATCACGCGGTTCCTGATCGACGTGGGATTGCCCGAAGTCAATGACGTCCGTCGGCCCGTCTTCGGAACATTCGCGATCGGAGAATCCACGGACACGCGCGAGCTGGGGTTCTACCTCGACCATCCCCGGGCGATCACGCCCGAACTCATCCGCCGAATCCAGCGGTTGCTCGCCGAATCCTTCCCGCTCTGGCGGGTCAATGCGATGCATGAACACCTCGTTCTCGGGATATATCCCGAAGGGATCCGGGTCGGTGAGTTCGACGATGGTTTCTGGAAGGACGATGGACTCGTTCACGGGACGATGACCGACGACGACCCGTTGTACCAGAAGTGGGTATCCCGGGTCCGAGAGCACCACGAACATCGCTACGGCCCGCTCCGCCGTCAGATTGCTGCCCTGGAAGCGATGATCCCGGCGGCCCGATCGGTTGCATTGCGCGACGGATTCACGACACTGCTCGGCTTCGATCGTCATTGCCATCACGTGCAGGGTGTCCCGATCCTCTGGATCGTGGGAGACCATGACCGGCTTCGGTCCAGGGAGGACGATCTCAGGATCAACGGGGAATCGCCGGAGTACGCACCCGTCGAGGAGTACAAGCTCCTCGACGACGGCACCCTGAGGCCCAACGACTCGTCACAGAAGCGGCCTCGGATGATCGTTCAGGCGTATTTCCCCAACCGGCCGGCCGCGCACTATGAGTTCTCGCTCTCGAAGGCCGACGGTTCATTGCTTCAGCATCAGATCGACCGCATCATCACCGACGAGGAACTCCTGCATCGAGGATTCGCGTAACCGAGGCCCCTCACAGAACCCAAGGTCCGCCATCCCATGAGTGGGGAACACCGAGCACATTCCGACGACGTCCTCGCCATCGGGCCGAAGATCCGGGCCTTGCCGATCATCCACGGCTCGGGAGACTGCGCCATCCGGGTCCGGGAAGAATTGCTGGCGCACCCGTATGATTGCCTGGCGATCCCCTTGCCCCCGTCCTTCCGGGACGAGGTGGAGGAGGCGGTCGACGCCCTGCCGTCGATCTCGGTCGTCCTGCAACGCGACGCGGAGGGGGAGACCGGCGGATTCACGTACGTGCCGATCGACCCCTGCCAGCCGGTCATCGCGGCCATCCGCACGGCGATGGGAGAGCGCATTCCCCGTGCGTTCGTCGATCGGGAATCCCCCCGGTTCGAAGGGCGGACCGGCTACTACCCCGACCCGTACGCCCTGAAGCGGGTCCGGGTCGAGGGGTTCGCCGCCGCCATGCTCCCGTCCATCCCCCCGCCCGACCCGGACGGCCCCGAGGCGGCCCGGTTCGCCTGGATGGCCGCGAAGCTGCGCGAGCTGGAACAAGAGCACAACTCCATTTTATTTGTCTGCTCGCTCATGGATTGGCCCTGGGTCCGCGACGCCTACCGCCGCCAGGACGAGGCCCCGCAACCGGAGTGGTTCCTGCCGCAGATGAGGACCTGCCGGGTCGACCCGCAGACCTTGATCTTCCTGCTCGGGGAATTGCCCTTCATCTCCGGCCTGTACGAGCGCGGCCGGCGCGAGCTGACCGATGACGAGAACCTCTCCGTCGACGGCGTGAAAGAAATGGCCCTGGCCGCCCGGGAACGGCTCTCGAAGGATCGGCCGAAGGTCGCGCACCGGATCACCCCCCAGTTGCTCTCGGTCTACATCCGATACGTCCGCAACCTCTCCCTCATCGAACAACGCCTGACTCCTGATCTGTACTCGCTCGTCATCGCGGCGAAGCAGACGGCAGGAGACGACTTCGCCCTGGCGATCGGCGAGGTCGCCCGAGCGTATCCCTACGCCGAGGTCTTCGACCGGGGCGAGCGCCCCTGGTGGTGGGACGAGCCGAACCTCCGCATGGGAGACGGCCGCGCCGAGGTCCCCGCCTGGGGCACCGCCGCCTTGACCAGCCGCCTGCCCGGCCAGGCGATCTCCTGGCGATCGTGCGAGCTGCGCCCGAAACCGGACGAGCCGGACCAGAAGAAATGGAAGCAGCGATGGAACCCGTACGGGATGTGCTCCTGGCCCCCCGAGGACCATCGCATCGAGAGCTTCCAGCGACACGTGGCCGAGCAGGCCCGGGCGATCCTGGGGGCCGACCTCGCCCGCTCCGAGAAATTCACCACGAGCGTCCGCGACGGCATCGACATCCGCGAGACCCTGAGGAACGCTCATAAAGGCGACCTTTATGTCAAGGTCATCCCCCCCAGCCGGGGGTCGATCGACGCCGTCGTCTTCCTGTTCGACGTCCCGGCCGACCCGAGCGTTTATGTCCATCGCGCCACCTGGTTCGCCGAGCACGCCGAGGAATCGACCCTCGCCTTCTTCGCCACCGACCCCATGCAGAACATGATCGGCCCGGGGATCGCCCAGGCCGAATACGGCGGCGCCCTGTTCCTCTACCCGCCCCGATTGATCCCGGACGTCTGGGAAGACCCTCGGCTCGACCGGCTCGAGACCCTGGAGGAACGCCTGCTCGGCGGCGCCCTCCTACACAGCAAGGAACGCCACGTCGCCCTGGTCAGCCCGAAGCCGCCGCCGGCCGCCTGGCGACGCCTGGCCCGCCGCCACGGCCGCAAGCTCATCCACCTCCCCATCAAACGATTCAGCGGCCAACTGCTGGAGCGCCTCCGCACCTTCCACGTGCTCAACGGCAAGCATGTACGCTCGTACGCGGCCGACTTCATCCGAGACATGTGACGCACGCCGATGCCTGCCGGTCCGACTTCGAGATCAAGGGGAAGCCAATGGGGATGATGATTCACGGGATCGCGATCCTTCTCGTCTCGGCCCCGATCGCCGACGACGAGGCCACCGCGGCCCAGGCCGATGCGTTCTCCTCGGAGAAATACGGAATCACTTGCCCACTTTCCCCGGCCTGGGACGTGGTCATCCGAGAGCGCGACGACCTGATCTTCGTCGCCCGGGTCCCCCAGGCCGATCCCGACCGACCGGGCGCCGTCGGCTGCGAACTGGCCCTCGCCCCCGAATCGCTCGACGAGTACCGGACCCGCATCGACGCCAACGCCGAGCGCGGGCGCATCCCCGGCGAACTCGTCCGCAACGAACTGAGCGACCACGAGGGGGAGCCCCGCCTGATCACCGTCACCGAGTTCCGCCCCCCCTTCGGCGGCACCTGGCGGGAGACGACCGTCCGCCGCGTGGCCCATCGACAGATGTACGTCTTCAAGATCAACTCCAACCTCGACGACCCCGGCCACGACGAGACGTTCGCCGCCTTCGAGGCGATGGTCGATCGCGCCTCCTTCTCCCCGCCCGACACCGGCGCGACCCGCGACGACCAGGACGATACCAACCGCTGGATTCAGAATGAGTTCAAATTCAGCATCGACCTCCCCGACCAGTGGCAACCCGCCCTGGCCCCCAGCCAGCTCGCCTTGCTCTTCGCCAATGGCCCGGCCTTCGGCATCTGGTCCGACAATTTCCTGGTCATCGCCCGGCCTTCCGAGCGGTTCGACCCCGATCGGCTCGTCCAGGACATCCCCGCCCTGCTGCAACGCGAGGAACCGGGGTGCGAGGTCCTCTCGTGCCAGGTCGTCGACCAGCCCGGCGCCGGCCCGGCCGTCGAGACCGTCGTCCGGACCCAGCGGGGCTCCTTCTCGATGACCGTCCTGGAACGCCGCTTCCAGGGCGACCGCTTCTCCTACGAGGCGAAATTCACCCTCGAATCGAAACGGTTCGACGACCTCGCCCCGGAACTCCGCCGATGCCTCGACAGCTTCTCCGAGGAGCCGGGCGAGGTGCGCGCCGCCCGGCCGGGGATCGCAGGCTGATCGCCTTTTCTCTAGATCGGAGCATAATCGGATGCGATACGGTGTTTCGCTTGCTGTCCTGGTCGCCTGCCTCGGCGTGTCCCGGGCGCCGGCCGAGGCGGCCGACCTCCGGGCCGGGGTCGCGGCCCTCGACATCTCCCCGGAGACCCTCCCCGCCATCATCAACGGCGGCTTCCTGAGGAGGGACGCCGACCAGGTCCGCGACCCCCTGTTCGCCCGGGCCTTCGTCCTCGACGACGGCCAGACCCGGATCGCCCTCTGCATTGTTGATACGTGCATGATGCCCCGCGAGCTGATCGACGAGGCCAAGGCCCGGGCCAGCGACCGCGCCGGCATCCCCGCCGATCGGATGCTGGTCTCGGCCACCCACACCCACACCGCCCCCGCGGCCATGGGATGCCTCGGCTGCCCGGTCGACCCGGCCTATGCCGCGTCGCTCCCCTCGAAGATCGCCGAGGCCATCGTCACGGCCGCCGACCGCCTCGAACCGGCCAAGCTCGGCGCGGCGGTCGTCGACGACTTCGATCATACGTTCTGCCGTCGATGGATTTATCGGTCCGACCGCATGCTCACCGACCCCTTCGGCCACCCGACCGTCCGCGCCAACATGCACCCGGGGCACCAGAACCCCGACGCCATCGGCCCTTCCGGCCCGGTCGACCCCGCGCTCTCGGTCCTCGCCATCCAGGCCGCCGACGGGACGCCGATGGGCGTCCTCGCCAACTATTCGATGCACTACTACGGCACCGACGCCATCTCCTCCGACTACTTCGGCCGGTTCGCCTCCACCGTGGCCGAGGCCCTCGGCGGCGGTGAAAACCTTGTCGTCTCCATGTCGCAAGGCACCAGCGGCGACCTGATGTGGATGGACTACGGCTCCCCGACTCCCGATCGCGACGTAATCGCCTACGCCGATGCCGTGGCCGAGGTCGCGCTCGGCGCCCTTCAAAACATCACCTATCGATCCGACATCACCCTGGCCATGGCCGAGGCCACCCTCACGCTCGGTCGCCGCCTGCCCGACGACGACCGCCAGGCCTGGGCCCGCTCGGTCCGTTCGCAGATGGAATCGGAAGAACCCCGGGCCATCCCCGAGGTCTACGCCCTGGAACAGTTCCACCTGCTCGACGTCCCCGAGCGCGAGCTGAAGCTCCAGGCCCTCCGCATCGGCGACCTCGGCATCACGGCCATCCCGAACGAGGTCTACGGCATCACCGGCCTGAAGCTGAAGGCGGCCAGCCCCCTGCCGATCACCATGAACATCGAGCTGGCCAACGGCGCCGACGGCTACATCCCCCCCCCCGAGCAGCATGCCCTCGGCGGTTACACCACCTGGCCGGCCCGGACGGCGGGCCTCGAAGTCCAGGCCGAGCCGAAGATCGTCGCCTCCCTGGTCAAGCTGCTCGAAGAGGTCTCCGGCAGCTCCCGGCGAGCCGCCCGTCCTCAAGGGGGTTCGTACGCCCAAGCGGTCGTCGGGCTCGGCCCGATCGCCTACTACCGCCTCGACGAGCTGGACGGCGACCGGCCGACCAACATCACCGGCGCCGCCCCCGCCCGCGTCGAGCCGGGCATCGCCCTGGCCCTGACCGGCCCCGGAGGCCCCGCCTTCCTCGGCCCCGACGACCGGGGGCCGAACCGCGCCATCCACTGCGCCGGCGGCCGGCTCGTGGCCGACTCGATCGAACTGGAAGACGCCTACAGCCTCTCCTTCTGGTTCTGGAACGGCCTGCCGCACGACGCCCGGGCCATCACCGGGTACCTGGCGTCGGTCGGCCCCCAGGGCACTCCCAAAACCCCCGGCGACCACCTGGGGATCGGCGGCACGCATCACGACCTCCAGCCCGGCCGCCTCTTCGTCTTCAACGGCTATGAGGCGAGCGACCTGCGCGTCGGCCGGAGCGAATTACCGAGAGGGGAATGGTGCCACGTCGTCCTCGTCCGCGACGGCGACCGCGTCCGCGTCTTCCTCAATGGCGATCCCGAGCCCGAGATCGACGCCCAGCTCCCCGTCACCCGCGCCGAGGCCGAGGACGTGCTCGTGCTCGGGGGCCGGAGCGACGGGTTCGCCGGCCTGGAAGGGAAGCTCGACGAGGTGGCCGTCTTCGACCGGGCCTTGTCGGCCGAGGAGGCCGCATCCCTCTTCGTCATAACCACTTCGGGCCAAGCAGACTGACCCAGACGCGTCCCCGGGCGCGAGTCGCCTCCGATCCGATCGCGGCGGCGAGGCACGTCAAGCCCGCCGCCCCCCACCCCGGCCCCCTTACCATCGAGCCGATCCACTCATGGGACAGCTTCCCAACCCGTTGACCGTCCGCAAGGCCGACCACCCCATCGAGCCGCTCTTCCTCAAGCGCTGGTCCCCCCGCGCCATGACGGGCGAGCCGATCACCGCCGCCGAGCTGAATCGGCTCTTCGAGGCCGCGCGCTGGGCCCCCTCCACCCGCAACGAGCAGGAATGGCGTTTCCTCTTCGCCCACAACGGATCGGCCCACTGGCAGACCTTCTTCGACCTGCTCGCGGCGGGCAACCGGGGCTGGTGCGAGAAGGCGTCGGTCCTGGTCGTCGTGGTCGCCCACAAGTTCTTCTCGAACACCGGGGCGCCCAACCCGGTCCATCTGTATGACGCCGGGGCCGCCTGGCAGAACCTGGCCCTGCAAGGCGCGGCCATGGGCCTGGTCGTGCACGGCATGGCCGGGTTCGACTACGAGAAGGCGCGGACCGCGCTCCAGGTCCCCGAGGACTTCGACGTGGCCGCCATGATCGCCCTCGGCCGCCCCGGCGACCCGGACACCCTCCCCGACGACCTCCGCCGCCGCGAGGTCCCCTCCGACCGCCGCCCCGTCGGGCAGAGCGTCTGCGAGGGGCCGTTCGCCTTCTGACGCCCCGGCTCTCGGCCGCCGGCCACCCGGCCCGGGACGAAAGAGCGGTCCCCCCGCCCCCAAGATTGCGTCGACTCTCCGGGGAGCCCTTGTCTTGCCGGCCCGTCTTCCCGAAGATTGAATTGTGAAGCGATCGTGTTGCTGATTCCGAACAGGTCCGCGCGGGAGGAGGCCGGATGGATTCCACGACCAAGCCGGCCAGCTCATCCCTCACCATCCTGGCCACGCTCGCCGTCATCGCCGCGCTCTACTTGCTCAAGCCCATCCTGGTCACGATCGCCTTGGCGATCCTGCTGACCTCCTTGCTGTCGCCGGCGACCCACCTGCTGCGGAAACTCCTGCCGGTCGGCCCCTTCGGCGCCGCGGTCATCCTGTTCCTGCTCCTGGCCGTGGCCGGGCTGTACGCGGCCAGCCTGACCGCCGAGAGCCTCGTCCAGGCCGCCGCGACCTTCCCGGCCGACGTGGAACGCCTGGCCTCGAAGGTCAGCGACCTGATCAACGAGGCCGGCAAGGACCACCCCTATCTCGCCAACGTCCTGCCCGAGCCGGGCACGATCGACATCCTCGGCTATACCAATCGCGAGCTGCTGCTCAACTCCCTGAACTACCGGCTCTCCGACCTGACCACCTGGGTCGGCTACGGGGTGATCGTCCTCTTCCTCGTCCTCTTCCTGCTGGCCGAGGGGGACGCCCTCGTCCCGCGGCTGGTCCACCTGATCTCGGTCGAGTCCGGCGAGTCGAAGGCGGTCGAGCGCACCCTGAAGAACCTCACGCGCAAAATTCGGGCGTATCTGCTCGCCCGGACCGTCCTGAACATCGGCCTGGGGGTGGCCACGGCCGCCTCCCTGATGCTGCTGGGGATCGAGTTCGCCGTGGCGCTCGGGGTGTTCGCCGCGGTGACGAAATACATCCCCTACGTCGGCAGCGTGGCCGGGGGCGGGCTGGCGGTCCTGGTCACGCTCGGCCAGCGCGGCTCCATCGCCGACGGCCTGATCGTCGCCTCGGTCTTCCTGGTCATCGTCACCGTCGAGGGCTACCTGGTCATGCCCTACGTCATGGGCCGGTCGCTCGACCTCAACGGCACGACGGTCCTCATCTCCTGCCTGTTCTGGGGGTTCCTCTGGGGCATGATGGGCCTGATCCTGGCCATCCCCATCACCGTCAGCCTGAAGCTGGTCTTCCACCACGTCCCCTCGCTCCGCCACTGGGCCGACCTCATGAGCCTGGCGGAATCCTCGCCCGAACACGACGCGGCCGACGAACCCTCCGCCGTCTCCCCGACCGCGCGCCGGTGGCTGCTGGCCCGGAGGTCGAATCCCAACTGATCCGATCGATCCACCCACCCGACCGCCCGAGACGCAGGAGTCTCGGGCCCCGTTCCCCCGACCCGAGGAGACCGATCCCGTGACCATCACGCTCGAATACTGCGCCCTCTGAAACTACGAGCCCCAGGCCCTCAGTCTGACGGCCCTGCTGCTCCCCCGCTTCAAGCGACGGATCGAACGGCTGACCCTCGTCCCCTCGAAGGGGGGGTGTTTCGAGCTGACCGTGGGCTCGACCCTCGTCTACTCGAAGCTCGAGACCGGCCAGTTCCCGGACGAGACCACGCTGATCGAGGAGGTCGATCGCCTGCTCCCTCGCTGAGCAACCGGCGCACTCGGCCGACCGACGACCCGACCCTTTTTGTTCGCCCCAATGCCGGGACCACCGGCCGCGGAGCCCCTTGAGCCAGCCATGTTCGGACGACAGAAACGCCTGACCGACTACGCCAACTGCGCCGGGTGAGCAGGCAAGCTCTCCCCCGAGGGGATCGCGCAGGTCCTGCGCGGCTTGCCAACACCGACCCGACCCGCCGACCTGCTCGTCGCCACCGAAACGTGCGACGACGCGGGCGTGTATCGCATTGCGCCCGACCTGGCCCTGGTCCAGACCGTCGACTTCTTCCCCCCCCTGGTCGACGACCCATACGTCTTCGGCCAGATCGCCGCCGCGAACGCACTCTCAGATGTCTATGCGATGAACGGCAGACCCTTGACGGTCCTGAACATCGCCGCCTTCCCGGACGACCAGCTCCCCCTGGAGATCCTCGGGCAGATCATCGCCGGGGCCGGGGAACGGGTGGCGGCGGCCGGGGCCTCGGTCGTCGGCGGGCACACCGTCCGCGATGCCGAGATCAAGTTCGGCCTGAGCGTCACCGGCCTGGTCCACCCGGACGACGTCTTGACCAACGCCGGGGCCCGGCCGGGCGACCTGCTGGTGCTGACCAAGCCGCTCGGCACCGGCTTCGTCACCACCGCCGCCAAGAAGGACCGTTGCCCGGCCGAGGTGCTCGACCGCGCCATCGCCGGCATGATCCGCCTGAACGCCGACGCGATCGAGGCCGGCCGCGCCTCCGGCGGCATCCATGCCCTGACCGACGTCACCGGCTTCGGCCTCGCCGGGCACGCCGCCGAGATGGCCGACGGCTCCGGCGTCACCATCGAGCTCGACCTCGATGCCCTCCCTGTGATCGAAGGGGCCGAACCCCTGGCCGTCCCCAAAAACTTCACCCGGGCCAGCGCCACCAATCGCGCGTTCCTCTCCGGTCGGCTCGACCTCCCGCCCGATCTCGAATCCGCCCGCCTCGAATTCGCGTTCGACGCCCAGACCTCGGGCGGCCTGCTCCTGGCCGTCGATCCGGCCCATCTCAATTCCTTGATCCGGGAATTGAACCAGCGGGAGACGCTGGCCGCCGCCCTCATCGGCCGGGTGGTCTCCCGGGTCGATGGCATCGCGATCCGCCTCGGCCGACACTCCGTGTAGTACCGCTTCCCGTCAACCCTGGTGGGCTCCGGGTGCCCTTGGTTCCGCGCTGCGGACCCCGGGCCGGAGGGCGACAGGCCCAAGTAACTCCGCCCGGGGTCCGCCGCGCGGAACCCGGGGCACCCGCCGAATCACCGTGAATCCACCGATTCCGACGGGACCCGGGAGTAGGGTGCCGTCGAGTCTTCGAAGACGCACCTCCCCGGCACTCGTTGCGGCGTCGACTCACCCTCGGCAGGACCGCCAATCCCAGGCCAAACGTGCTGCGATCCTCGGTCCACGCTTGACGCCGCCGACCCGAGCGGCCATCGTCATGGCTCTTGACGACGGCCTGGCCGGTTCCCGGACGACTGACTGACTCACTGACTGGTTGGAGGGGCTGATGCGAGACGACCTGACCCGTCGAGGATTCCTGAACGCCGCGAGCCTCTCGGTCATGCTGCCCGCCGCGGGGGCCGCCGCCGCGGCCGACCGGCCCAGCCCCGCCGCGATCCCTCACGCGCTGGGCGGCCCCGCTCCTGAACCGAAGCAAGGCCGCCTGAAGGTCGCCGCCCTGGCATCAACGTACTATTACCTCTCTCACGCCTATCATATCGTCGGACGATTCCTCGACGGATTCGTCGTGCACGACGGCCGCGGGCACTACCGGCCCGATGTCGAGGTCAGCAGCCTCTACATCGAGCAGTTCCCGGGCGGGGTCGCCCCCTCGGGGGTCGGCGATCTCGGCCGCGCCAAGGCCGAGCAGTACGGCGTCCGGCTCAGCCCGACGATCGAGGATGCCTTGACGCTCGGCTCGGGAGACCTGGCGGTCGATGCCGTGCTGCTGATCGCCGAGCACGGCGATTACCCGATCAACGCGAAGCTCCAGAAGCTCTACCCGCGAGGTGCCTACTTCCGCGAGGTGCTCGACGTCGTCCGCCGCTCGGGTCGCGGGGTGCCGGTCTTCATCGACAAGCACCTCTCCTACGATCGGTCGGAGGCGGCCGAGATGGTCGCCTCGGCCCGGGAACTCGGGGTGCCGCTCATGGCCGGTTCGAGCCTGCCCGTCACCTGGCGGCTGCCGCACCTGGAGGTCCCCCTGGGCAAGACCTGGAACGATGCCCTGGTCGCCTCTCGCGGCGAGATCGAGATCTTCGGATTCCACGCCCTCGAAACCCTCCAGTGCATGGTCGAACGCCGCGACCGGCAGGGGAAGCCCCAGGGGGTCGTGGCCGTCACCTACCTCGAAGGTGACGCCGTCTGGGAGGCGGGCGACGCGGGCCGCTGGTCGTGGGACCTGCTCGACGAGGCATTGAGCCGCAGCTACACCCGGAACCCCGGCGACGTCCGGCAGAACACCCGCGACTTCGTCCACCCCGCAGGCCGGCCGACCTTCCTCCAGCCGGTCGCCTTCCTGGTCGAATACGCCGACGGCTTCCAGGGGACCGTCCTCATCCTCAACGGCCACGTCGACGACACGACCATCGCCGCTCGGGTCGCGAACGACGACGGCACGCCCACCGACGTCTCCACGCTTGTCTACCTCCCCGCCCCGCCCGGCGCCGACTTCTTCACTCCCCTGGTCCTGCGGATCGAGGACTTCTTCCGGACCGGCCGGCCCCCCTACCCCGCCGAGCGCACCCAGTTGACCGGCGGCATCCTCGACGTCGCCCTGGAGAGCCGGATCCGCGGTTCGGTACGCATCGAAACCCCCGAACTGGCCTCCATCGACTACGACGCCCCCGAGGATTCCGGCTTCCTCCGCGCCCCGGTCGCCAACCCCAGGCCGAACGCCTGGGAGTGACCACGGCGAGCGACCCCATCCGTCAGCGGGTCATCTTCCGCTGGCGGCGGCCGCCGACGAAGCTGTCGAAGACGTACTTGCCCAGGTCGTCGGCCGAGCAGTAGGCGGCGACCCCCTGGGTGACGCGGGCCATCTCCTCGACGAAATTGACCAGGCCCAGATAGAAGTAATCTTCGATCAGTGCAAATGACGAGACGCGGATGCCGGCCGAGGCGCACCGCCTCGCCTCGGCCAGGGTGGCGGCGGCGGTCTTCTCGGCAGGGGGATAGATGAGCACGGCCTCGCGCCCCTCGATGTGGGCCGTCGGCTCGCCGTCGGTGATGACGATGATCTGCTTGTTCTCGGCCGCCTGCTTGCCCAGCATGTTCCGCGCCAGCTTCAGGCCGGCGTCGATGTTGGTGAAGTGCTGCACCTGCCTCGGGAGCGGCGCGTCGAGGCTGATCCTCAAATGCACCCGGGGGTCGAACAGGCCGACCGGCTTCGGGGCCGAGTTCAACAGTTCCCGCTCGGTCATCTTGCTGGCCAGGGTGTAGAACCCGACCATCTCCAGCGAGTCGGTCGGGTACTGCGCGCGGACCATCGCCTGCAAGGCCAGGGCGACCTTCTTGGTCATGCCGTACTTGCCGTACCGGCCCATCGAGCCGCTCATGTCGATCAGGACGACCGTGGCGGCGCGGGTCTGGTGCTCGGTCTCGTAGACGACCCAGTCGTCGCGCTCAACCCGGATCGGCACGCCCCCCCCCTGGCGGGTGTAGGCGTTCTTGATCGTCTCGTGCAGGTTCAGGTTGGCCAGGGAGTCGCCGTAGACATAAGGCCGCGAGTCCTCGTGCCGCACGGTGCCGTCCCCCTTGTGGGGGGAGTCGTGCTTGCCGATCGCGTCGCGGTTGAAGGTCTGGAACAGGTCGGTGAGCGCACTCTGCTGGATGCGTCGCAACCCTTTGGGGGCGACCACGAACTTCCCCTCGCGGTCCCGCTCGATCAAGCCTTCCTGCTGGAGCAAGTCCACGATCTCGGGGTTGTCGTCGTCGTCGAACCGGTCAAGCTGGCGGAGCACCTGGTCGCCATAATGCAGCAGGTACTCGCTCAGCTCGTCGAACGCCTTCTCCGCCGACTGGGGCCGGAACTCCTGCGACCCGTCCCACTTGGAGTATTCGTACTGGGGCATGGGGGCCTCATTGGTCCGCGGCCGAGGGGAGGGTCGAGGGATGCCGGCGTAATCAGATCAGCGTTCGTATGACGCCACGCCCGCCTTCACGTTCTTGTTCAAGCGGTTGTGCACATGAAGCCCTTCGAGGATGAACTCGGCCGAGGCGGCGATGGTGGCGTGGTGCAGGTCGGGGTCGGAGAGGTCGGGCAGGGAGTCCTTGGCCAGTTCCTCGGCCTTCTTGAGCAATCCCGGGATCTTCTCGATCCGCTTCAGGAGTTCCCGGGTCGGCAAGGTGTCGGCCAGTTCGACACCTCCTCCGTTGTCGAAGTGCTCGACCGCCGCCCGGAATTCCTTCGGGTTGAACCGCTCGGCGAAGACGTTCTTCACGGCCTCGCCCACGATCCGGCCGATGAGCACGTCCTCCGAGCCGTCGTCGTCGGCCATCGTCAGCTCGATCTTGCCCCGGGTGCTGGGGACGACGTGCGAGAGGTCGCCGATCCGGGGGACGACCCAAGGCTCCCGGTTCACCAAGGCCCGGCGTTCGGCGTTGGAGACGACGTTCTCCAGGTTGGCGATCGACATGCGGACCGAGACGCCCGACGCCTGGTTCACGTGCGACGAGGTCCGGGCCAGCCGGGCGGCCTCCTCGACCACCTCCTTCACGAAGAAGGGGACGGCCACCTGCTCGCCGACGCGGTCGACCCAGGCGTTCTGGTCGTTGATCGCGATGCCGACGTCCCGCGAGAGGGGGTAGTGGGTCCGGATGACCGAGCCGATCCGGTCCTTCAAGGGGGTGACGATCCGGCCGCGGTTGGTGTAGTCCTCCGGGTTGGCCGAGAAGACCATGCAGAGGTCCAGCTCCAGGCGGACCGGGTAGCCCCGGATCTGCACGTCCCGCTCTTCCAGGACGTTGAACATGCCCACCTGGATCTTGGGGGACAGGTCGGGCAGCTCGTTCATGCAGAAGATGCCGCGGTTCGTGCGGGGGATGAGGCCGAAGTGCATGGTCAGCTCGCTGGAGAGGTAGCGTCCCTCGGCGTGCTTAATCATGTCGATCTCGCCGATCAGGTCGGCGATGGTCACGTCCGGCGTGGCCAGCTTCTCCTGATAGCGCTGCTCGCGGCCGACCCAGGCGATCGGGGTGGCGTCTCCCAGGCTGTCGAGCTTGTCGCGGGCCTCGCGGCTGACGGGGTGATACGGGTGGTCGTTGACCTCCGAGCCGTCGACGATGGGGATGGCGTCGTCGAGCAGGCGGACGAGCTGCCGGAGCATCCGGGTCTTGGCCTGGCCCCTCGTGCCGAGGAAGAGCATGTCGTGCTTCGAGAGGATGGCGTTCTGGATCTGGGGGACGACCGTCTCCTCGTAGCCGAGGATCTCGGGGAACAACGGCTCCCCGCGGCGGATCATGGCGATGAGGTTGCGGCGCATCTCGTCCTTGACCGACTCGACGCGGTAGCCGCTCTGCTTCAACTCGCCCAGGGTCCGGGGTCGGTCAGATGCCATGGATGCAGCGTCCTTGGGGTCGGATCGGCGGGGGCAAGACGGGATGAAGGCGGGGGGGATTCGATCCCCGACCGCCCCTCCCAAGGATCATGCTAGGCGTGGCCTGGGCAGGCGTCAACGAGCGCCGGCGATTGAGCGGTGGTCGAGGGTCGTCTCGGTGTCGTCGCAGACCTCGACCAGCTCGGGCTCGACCTGGGTGTCGAACAGGCGGCTGACGCTCTCGCGCTGGTGGATGGAGAGGATGGCCTCGGCGAAGAGGCGGGAGACGCTGATCCGCCGGCAGTTCTCGGCCAGGGGCTCGGGCCAGTGGCCGATGGTGTCGGTCAGGACCAGTTGCTTGAGCGGGCTGTTGCAGATCTTCTCGGCCGAGCCCCGGGAGAAGACCCCGTGCGAGACGCAGGCGTAGACGTCCTGGGCTCCCCGGGCCTTGCAGGCGTGGGCCATCTCGATCAGGGTGCCGCCGGAGATGGTGAAGTCGTCGACGAGCAGGACGTTCTTGCCCTGGACGTTGCCGATGACGTCGAGGATCTCGGCCCGCTCCTCGTGGTCGGGCCGGTTCTTGTTGCCGATGACGAGGTCGCAATGCATCTGGTCGGCGTAGCGCTGGGCGGCCTTGGCGAAGCCGACGTCGGGGGCGGCGACGACGAGGTCGGGGATGTTCAGCTTGCGGAAGTAGGCGGTGAGGACGGGGCCGGCGTAGAGGTGGTCGACGGGGATCTTGAAGAACCCCTGGATCTGGGGGCTGTGCAGGTCCATCGTCAGGACGCGGTCGGCCCCGACGGCCTCGAGGGCATCGGCGATGACCCGGGCGCGGATCGAGACGCGGGGCTCGTCCTTCTTGTCCCCCTTGGCGTAGGAGAAGAAGGGGATGACGGCCGTGACCTGGGTGGCGCTGGCCCGCTTGAAGGCGTCGATCCAGAAGAGCAGCTCCATCAGGTTGTCGTTGACGGGCTGCTCGGTCCCCTGGACGATGTAGACGTCGCGGCCCCGGACGTTCTCCAGGACGCGGACGAAGATGTTCCCCTCGCTGAAGACCTTGGTCTCGGACTGGGCCAACGGGACGCCGAGGTGCCGGCAAATGGACTGGGCGAGGCCCCGGCTGGCGGACCCGGCGAAGATCTTCATCTCCCCGTAGGGGTCGCGGTCCTTGGACGACGCGGACGACGTGCAGATCAAGGAGCGGTCCATGACAGGGGGGACCTCGTGAGAGAGCCGGCCGACTGGATTGAGCAAAGACCGCCCGGTGAGACAGCGACACGGGGGCAGGACGGATGACCTGTCAGTATACCCCGGGGCCCCCCGGAGGACCAGCGGAGCCGCGGCTCGATTTCGGCCGGGCCCGTGCCGCGGCGGGCCGGAACCGCTACAATAGCGGGAGTGATGGAACCGTCCGGTGAGACCCGATCCGGCCCCGCCGGGCAGGCCGCCGCGGGCACGACCGACCGACCGAAGCACCAGGAGAGGCCGCAGACGATGACCACACGGAGAGTCCTTCGCTCAGCCCCCCGGACCGTCGCGGCCATGGCCGCGACGCTGGCCATCGCCGCGGGCATCACCATCTACGCGGTCCCGAAAGCCGGGAGGACCCCGGGAGCCAATCCCCCCCAGGAGCCGGGGGCCTCGGTGAACGCCGCCGCCTTGCCGCTCCAGGATGACGAGGCCGAGGCCGCCGACGCCGACGACCTCGGCCCGGCCGCGAAGCAGGACCTCTTCGCCGGCGGGATCGACTGGATCAACACGGCCAAGCCGATCAGCACGCAGGACCTGGTGGGCAAGGTCGTCCTGCTCGACTTCTGGACCTACTGCTGCATCAACTGCCACCACATCATCCCCGACCTGGAGAAGCTGGAGAAGAAGTACCCGAACGAGCTGGTGGTCATCGGCGTCCACTCGCCGAAGTTCGAGGCCGAGCGGGACTCGGAGAACATCCGCCAGAAGGTCCGGGAGTATCAGGTCAAGCATCCGGTCGTGAATGACGCCGACATGGCGATCTGGCGGCGCTTCGGCGTGAGGGCCTGGCCGACCCTGGCCCTGATCGACGCGAAGGGGAACTTCCGGGGGTCGATCAGCGGCGAGGGGCACTACGACAGGCTCGACGAGATCATCGGCAAGCTCGTGGCCCAGCACCGCGAGGAGGGGGTGCTGGACGAGACCCCGTTCGTCGTCTATGCCGAGAGCGACCGGCCGAGCGACGGCCCCCTGCTCTTCCCCGGCAAGGTGACGGCCGACCCGGAGAACGACCGGCTGTTCATCACCGACACGAGCCACCACCGGATCGTCGTGACCGACCTGGACGGCAAGGGGCAGTTCGTCATCGGCAACGGCCAGCTCGGGCTGGAGGACGGCGACTTCGCCGCGGCCCGGTTCAACCGGCCGCAGGGGACGCGCCTGGTCGACGGGGCCCTGTACGTGGCCGACACCGAGAACCACGCCATCCGCAAGGTGGACCTGGAGAGCCGGACCGTCGAGACGATCGCCGGGACGGGCGAGCAGTCGTACCGCCGCAACGGCGAGTTCCAGGGGACGGCGGAGGGCCTGAACAGCCCCTGGGACCTGATCCAGGTGCCGGGCACCTCGGAACTCATCATCGCCATGGCCGGGCCGCATCAGCTCTGGAAGCTGGACCTGGAGTCGGGCTTGGTGTCGGTCTGGGCCGGGTCGGGCCGCGAGGACATCACCGACGGCTCCTACGACACCGGGGCGTTTGCCCAGCCGAGCGGCCTGGCGACCGACGGCACGTATCTCTACGTGGCCGACTCCGAGGTCTCGGGCATCCGGCGCGTCTCGCTCTCGGGGGAGCAGGAGCCGCAGGTCGACACGGTCGTCGGCATGGGCCTGTTCGAGTTCGGCGACATCGACGGCACGGGAGACGAGGTCCGGCTCCAGCACTGCCTCGGCCTGGCCTACGGCGACGGCACCCTGTACGTCGCCGACACGTACAACAACAAGATCAAGGCATGCGATCCCGACGAGCGCTCGGTCACGTCGCTGGTCGGGACAGGTGAGGCCGGATCGTCCGACTCCGGGCCGACCTTCTACCAGCCGGGGGGCATCTCCCTGGGGGGCTCGACCCTGTACATCGCCGACACGAATAATCATGCCATCCGCGCCTATGACCTGGAGTCGGAGGAGGTGAGGACGCTGGCGATCGAGGGGATCAACCCTCCCGAGCCGCCGAAGCGGAAGCCGACCTTCGCCAACGCGACCGCGATCGACGTGCCCGAGGCCGAGGTCCGGCCCGGCGAGTCGTTCACGATCGACCTCGGCCTGACGATCCCCGGCTTCAAGCTCCAGCCCGACTCGCCGGTCCTGTTCCTGGTCGAGGCCCCCGAGGCGCCCGACGCCCTGGCCGACGGCGTCTCGGACACGGGCGAGACGGTCCTGCCCGAGGGGGATTCGATCCCCATTCCGGTCCCCCTGGCCAAAGCCTTCGCGCCCGGCGATGGGCTGACGCTGAAGGTCTCGGCCTCGATCTTCGCCTGTGCCGAGGTCGGCGGCTTCTGCACCGTCAAGCAGTACTCATGGACGGTGCCCGTCCGGTTCTCGGACGGCGGGGCCGAGGTCGTCCGGATCGCCCCGGAGGCGGCCGGCGAGGCGGAGGCGGAGTGAGGCGCGGCTAATTGGGTGGCGCCCCGCTCGACGGGGTGGCTGGACGCGACGCGACCCGGCGCCGGCCACCCCCCGATCAGGGGACTCCTCCATCCTCACCCCGGAGAATGAACTCCGATGTCCATATTCACATCCATCGCCCTGGCCGCCTTGATCCTGCCGATGTCTCCCTTCCCGCCCGAGGAGAACGGCATGAAGATTGGCCTGGCCCGGGCCGACATTCCCACTCTCTTCTTACATGGTGTGCGAAACGACTCGGGGGAGCTGCTCTTCCCCGTCAGGTACCAGATTCGCAACTACCGCCCGGCCTGGTACCGTATCAGGTTCGACTTCCGAGACGCGAAGCAGCCATTCCCCGCCGAGCCGATCGTCTCCTGGGAATCGTCCCCCTTCACCATCGGGGATTCAACGCATGCGAATTCCTACAAGATAATCCCGCTGGACTGCCCGCCGGGGAAGTACCGGATGACCGTTTCACTTGAGCACTTCATCGAGGGGATCGATCGGGAGACGCGCAATCCGTTCGCCTTCTGGGATTCGTTCTACGCTGACACGTATTCGCCGGTGACGATTCGGTGAGGGTGGGACGCGTCGCGGGCGGCCGGGAGCGGCGTCGGCGACGGTCGGCCCGGCGGGGCAGCCGGGGCGTCATGGCTCCGGCTGGGGCCGAGGGGGGCCGGGGGTGGCGGAGGGGTCCCAGGCGGTGAGGATGACGCGGGAGCCGCGGTCGAGGTCGAACGGCTCGGCGAAGACGACCCGGCCGTCGCGGCGCATGGAAAGCTCGTACGAGCCGGCGGGGAGTTTGCAGATGATCGGCTCGTAGCGGCGTTGGTCGATCCGGTAGACGACGCCGCCGACCGACACATCGACGTCCGATTCCGAGACGTGGATCACCGCCTCGCCGTTCGGGTCGCCGGCCTGGTTGACGACCCAGCCGAGGACGGAGACGCCGATCAGGCCGCTCATCATCGCCCGGGTGAAGGGGATGAGGAACGGGACCTTGACGACGAGTTCGGCGATGCTGGAGGAGATCACGAGTCCGACTCCTTGGGGGGGAGGTTGAGTGCTCGCGCCCGGGGCGGGGCTTGCCTCGCGCCGGGGGGCGGAGGGGGGCGGCGGCAACTCGGGATTCGGAGGGAAATCGGGCGGTGGGGCGGAAGCCGCGGGCGGGGGAAACCGGCTCGCGGACGACAATGCGTGCGTCCACGGGTGACGGCAAGGGAGGGTTAGTGTAGAGCCTCTGGCGCCTTACGTCAATTCGTTGCACAACAGAAGTTGAACCGGAATGAGGGTGCGATGGCGAGGGGCGGAAGACGGTGCGGAGCGGCCAGGGACCGGTCGGCGTATCGGATTCGGTCCGAATCGGTGGGTTCACGGTGTCTCGGCGGGTGCCCCGGGTTCCGCGCAACGGACCCCGGGCGGAGTCGCATGGGCCCGCCGCCCCCCGGCCCGGGGTCCGCTGCGCGGCCCCCGGGGCACCCGGCACCTCGGGCAACGCTCCTCATCATTATTCGATGTATCGCTTTCTGAATGACGAACAAACGTAAATGGTGCAAGGGGTGGTTGGGGAGCAACCGGGGCCACCCAGAAGTAGGAGCAACGCAAGGGTCGAGGGTGGACGCGGCACGGAGCGAGACCATTGATCCGGACGATTGGGATGACGCGGGTCAGGAGCGTCGGGCGGCGGCGGCCTGGGCACGGCGGGCGCGGCGATTCAACGGGGCGGAGGTGCCGGGGAGGCTCGGGAGGAGCGGGGCCGGGCGGCGGCTCGGGCCGGATTTGGGTTCGTTTCGCGCCGGCGGGGTCGGGCCGGGGGGAATGGGCATCGGGTCGGCCGGGGGCGGGGCGGCCGGGGCCTGGGCGACGGGTCGGGTGCGATCGGGCCGGGGGCCGGGAGGGGCGGCGGGGGTCGGCCGCGATTCGGCGGTGGCGGCGGTCGAGGGGACGAGCGATTGCAGGCGTCGCAGGGCGTCGAGGTGCCGGGAGAACTGGCGGCGGGCGTCGGCGGCGTAGCGTTCCAGGAGTCGGATCGCGGGCGGGTCGGTAGCGTCGAGGCCGAGCGCGGCGTCGGCCTGGGCGCGGTCGTCGCGGGCATTGAGGTAAGAATCGAGCCGCGAGCGGAGGGCGGCGGTCGCCCGGGCGATGAGGTCGAGGCCGGGGGCGGCGGTCGGGTCGTCGGAGTGGAGGTCCCAGGGGCCGGAGGTGTCTCGGGCCGAGGCGGGGACGCCGAGCAGGTCGAGGGCGCGTTGCCAGGTGTCGGGGTGCCAGCCGTCGAGCCGGGTGACGGCCTCGGCGACCTCGGCCCAGCGGTCGAGGAGCCAGCGGACGCCGTGCTTGCTCCGGAGCAACTGGGCCTGGATGCGGTCGGGCTGGTGGGGCAGTTTGGCGGCGAGGGCGGCGACCTCGGCGGCGCGGTCGTCGTCCCACGATTCGACGGCCCGATCGGCCTGCTCGGCCCTGGCGACGGAGATCCGGGCCACGCAGGCATCGAGGCGGACGGACTCGGCCACGAGTTGCTCGAAGTGCCACTGCTGCACGGAGCCTTCGGGGCGGTAGTCGCCGCGCCACTGGTCGGTCCGCTCGGCGATCGCCTCGGCCATCTCGGCCGGCGGTCGGCTGCTGAGCTTCGACAGTCCGTGCGTCTGGGCGTTCCGGCTCGACCGCGCCTTGCCTTCGGTGGACTTCGGCCCGGTGGACAGGAGGGCGTTCAGGCGGTTGGCGATCGTCTGCGACAGGGTGGTGGCCATGATGGTGGTCTTCCGAATGCGCCAGGATGCGAGGTCAACGGGAGGTACGGGGGGGCGGCATGAGCGGAGGCCCCTGTCTGATAAGATCAGGAAATGAGGGAGGCTTAATTGCGTTTTTCCGGGGGAAGCGGGATATTTTCTGGGGGACGGTATAGGGGAGCCCGGCTCACTCGCCTGTTTCTGGTCTCGACCCTGCGATTTGGCACGACCCGTGTCGCGAGGGCGAAGTGTTCGAATGCAGGCCAATAGTCGGATCGAGACATCCTTCGTGCGGCTGCGTTTTCGTGTCGGAGATTATCAGCATGAATTCTCATGAGAATTTTAACTTTCGGCAAAGGCGTCGTGCCTTTCGCTTGAGCGTTCGGGTGCTGATGGGGCTCGTCCTGCTCATCGGGGGTTGCTGGGGCTGGCTGATCAACTCCGCCCGGATCCAGCGGGAGGCGGTCGAGGAGATCGAACGGTCCAACGGCTTCGTCCGGTACGACTGGCAGGAGACGAACGGCGCGCACAACGGTGCCGTCAAGCCGGGATGGGCCCCGAGTTGGCTGTTCGACCGACTCGGCCCCGACGTCTTCGGCACGGTCGTGTCCGTCCACCTCAACGGTGCGGCGGATGACGACCTGCGTCTCCTCGCGCCACTCCGCCGGGTGAAGACGCTGAGCATTTTCACGGGCCCTCGCTTCTCCGATGAGGGGTTGAGGCACCTCGGCGGGTTGGATCGCCTGGAGGTTTTGTCGCTCAGCGACGATCTGGCGATCCGAGACGCCGGCCTGGAGCACTTGAAGGGGCTCCCCCGCCTGCGAGAGATCACCTTCGGCGGCGCCCGAGGCCCCTCCCGCCCTGAGGCCCCCGACATCGGCGACGCCGGGCTGGAGACCCTCGGCACGATTCGCAGTCTCCGGAAGGTCCATTTCCTGGCCGGGAATCCGACGATCAGCGACGATGCTCTGGAGCGACTCCGGGAGCGAAGGCCGGAACTTGTCGTCGTTCGTTGAGCCCTGAGGCGTCGCACGAATCAACAGCGTGTGGCCGGGGCAACGCGCAGCGTGCCCCGGGCTCGGACGCCCCTGACCCCGGGGCACGCTGCGCGTTGCCCCGGCCACACATCGATCAATGATTTTGCACAACAGCATAATTGAGCACCGATATCGATGCGGCTCCGCCCCATGCCGGGTGCTCCCTGTCCCCGCCGAGGGGAGGGTCCCTAGCGATGGGGGAGGGAGGGTCGGTAACGTATGGATTGGTCCGGGACGGGGATCGGGGCGGAGTGCCCTTCGGGCGAGGGTGAGGGGGGAGCGATGAACGAGCGTTATCCGATCGGGGTTGCTTCAAGGACTCGGCGGCTCGCGTTGCTTGGAATGGGATGGATCGTGCTGATGTGCAACGGTCAGGCCCGGGCCCAGGATGCGGAGGGGGAAGGGTCGGCGGCTCCGGAGATGGCTCCGGCGGCCAGGGACTTCTGGGATTCGGAGCTGGCCGGGAGGCTGGGGGGTTGGCTGGCGGGGCGGATGGAGCGGATGCCGGCGGCGGAGCAGCCGGAATGGTTCTTGATGTTTGCGGATATCTTGCGGGGGAGCCAACTGAATGCGTCGGATGGGTGGTTCCGAAGGCCGACGGGGGGGGGCGCGGTTCTCGTGGGAGGACGTTCGGGGCCGACTTGATCAGGACGCCAATGGATTGGTGACGCAGCAGGAGTGGCCGGGCACGGGGGAGGACTTCGCGGCGGTGGACCGGACGGAAGACGGGCTGATCACCGGGGAGGATTTCGATTGGTCGGAACACGCGCTGGCGGGGGGGCCGGGCACGGCCCTGTTCTATCTGGCCGATACCGATGGGAACGGGAAGGTGGGTCGGGCCGAGTTCCTGGCGCTGTTCGAGAGGCTGGATCGGGGGGATCTCGGGTTCCTCTCGCGGGACGAGCTGAAAGGGGTCTTCAATCAAGGCACGTTCAATCGCTTGATGATGGAACCGGGGATCAAGGGAGAGGGGCCGCCGCCTTCGCCGGAGGGGCCGAGCAAATCCACCTTGATTCGAGGACTGTTCACCCAGGAGATCGGGTCGATCTGGCCCGGGCCGGCCGTCGGCGAACCTGCGCCCGACTTCACCCTGGGATCGGTGGAGGGGGACCGCGACGTGACGCTCTCGGCCTACCGGGAACGGCTGGACAGGCCGGTGGTCCTAATCTTCGGCAACTTCACCTGCGGCCCGTTCCGGAGCCAGGCGGGGAATATCGAGAAGCTGTTCCGACGCTATCGGGACCGGGCCGGGTTCCTGCTGGTTTATGTGAGGGAGGCGCACCCGACGGACGGTTGGCATATGTTCGACAATTTCCGGCAGGGGTACACCCTGCCCCAGCCGACCGACGACGCCGGCCGGGTCGAGGTCGCCCGCCTCTGCCAGCGGACGCTCGACCTGGGGATGCCGATGGTCGTCGACGAAATCTCCGACCCGGTGGGGACGCTCTACAGCGGCATGCCCGCGCGGCTCTATCTGATCGACCGCGAGGGGGAGGTCGTCTTCAAGAGCGGCCGGGGCCCGTTCGGGTTCAAGCCGGCGGAGCTGGAACAGGCACTGGCCTTGTTGCTGATGCTCGAAACCGAGGAGTCTTCGCAGGTCGACGACGAGGCCGCCGACGAGGAGACGCGGTGACACGCACGGGAGGCCGGGGATGGCCGGGGCGACGCGCAGCGGGGCCCGATGTCGAAGGCTGACTCGACCGGGGCGCGTTGCCGGGAGCCATTCCAGTCATGCTCAAGGCCGACTCCCGACCTGAGATGGCCACGAGGACGTGGTCACGCCACGCAGCCGGGGGATCGCCGCCCCCCGACGAGGGGGCGGGCAAGCGCGGTCCGGCCTACAGAGTGTCGCCCTCGCGACGGCCGCCGCCCTGGTCGCTGGGGCGGCTGACGATCCGGTTCAGGAAGCTCTCGCCATCGACGAGTTCTCCCGCGAGGATGTCTTCCTCCGTGATTTTCGAGAGGAAGATGGTGTGCTGGCCGATGGTGCCGCGGCCCTGGTCGTAGACGATGTAGAGGGAGCCGTCGTCGCCGATCGTGGCCGAGGGGTAGCTGATCTGGCCGTCGTCGCACAGGAGGATTTTGTGGGGGAAGGTCCGGCCGTCGTCGTCGCTGAGGTAGGCGGTCATGCGGGTGCGGGGGGTCCGGGGCGATTCGATCTCGCGCTCCTGGCCGTGTTCATCGCGGTAGACGTAGATGGTTTTGCCGTTGTCGTCCTTCGTCTGGACGTCGTTCGCGACGAGCAGGACGCGGCCGGAGGGGAGGGTCTTGAGGATGCACTTGGTGTTGATCGAGAACTGCATCGGGAAGTAACCGCCCGGTTCCCAGGTCTTGCCGCCGTCGAACGACTCGGCGAACTTCTGGCCGCTGCGGGCGCGGTAGAAGGTGAAGAGGCTGCCGTCCTTGCGGATGATGGGCATCTGCTCGGCGAAGGAGGCGTCGGGATCGGCGGGGAGTTCGGAGACGAAGAGGGGGTCGCCGTCGGCGTCCTCCTTGAGGAAACGGATGCGGACGGCGTCGGGCGTGCCGACGAGCTTGAAGTCGTCCATCGAGCGCAGGATGGTGCCGTCGGGGAAGATCAAGGGTTTCATGACCGAGATGTTCGTGTTGGCGAGCAGGCGGGGGGCGCTCCACTCGGTGTGCTCGTCCTCCGGGTCGAGCATGGTGAATTCCCAGGCGGAGGTGGCGAAGTCGTCGTCGTGGCCCTTGAAGTCGATGTTCCTGAGGCCGATGAAGCGGATGTTGCCCTCCGGGTCCTTCCAGAGCAACGGGTCGGAGGCCCCGGCGCCGAGCAGGTCGCTGGGGTCGAAGACGAAGACCTCCTTCCAGGTCTTGCCGTCGTCGGCGGAGGTGGCGATGACGGAGAACTGGCCCTCGTGGAACGGCGCGCGTTCGGCCTGGGTATTCGAGCCGAACCAGGTTGCCCAGAGCCGGCCCCCCTCGGAGATTTCGATCTGCGGGCAGCCCTGGAAGACGCGCAGGTTGATCCGGTGCTTGTGGTGGGGGACCTGGCCTTCGAAATTGATTTTGGTCAGCGATGGCGGCGTCTTGCCCGTGATGCCGTAGGGGAAGGTTTGCGAGACGTCGTCGGGCGGTGGCATGGCGGTGTCGCCCAGGACGGAGGTCGGGTCGACCGTCTGGGCGTGCAGGGGGGCGGCGCCGACGAGGAGGATGAGTGACGCGGCAAGTCTGATCATGGGAAATCGTCTTTCGTGCATCGGTCGTGTGGCCGGGGATCAGGAGGGATCAGGCTTGGGATCGAAGCGGGGCCAGAAGAGGAGCAGTGCGAGGCAGCCGACGAGGGGGACGAGGCCGACGATGACGAGGCCGAGGCCGTAGCTGCGGGTCTGCTCGATGAGGCTGCCGATGCGGATCTGCCAGAGGCTGGAGGCGACCCAGCCCCAGGCGGCGAGGCCGCCGGAGAGGATGCCCATGCGTCGGGCCGAGAGTTCCTGGGTGAAGGCGTAGTAATACGGGTGCAGCCCGAGGATGCCGGCCCCGGCGATGAGGAGGAGCGTGACCATCAGGGCACCGTCGCCGGCGAAGGGGATGAGCGAGGCGCACAGGGCGAGCAGGGAGAAGAGGAGGTAGCCGAGGCGTCGGGCGCTGGAGACGCGCCAGCCGCGCAGCGCGAGCCGGGCCACGAGCAGGCCGGAGAGGATGCAGCCGACATCGGCGACGATGAAATATGCGGACATGATCCCCCGGGTGGCGAGCGTGCCGTAGCCGTGGTAGTCCTGGAGGAAGAGGCCGAGCCAGGCGCGGAGGAATTGCCAGCTGATCGTCAGGGAGGCGATGACCACGACGAGGACGGCGAGCCGGCGGAGGAGGATGCCGCGGTCGCCCGGGGTCGGGGCCGGGGCGGTGGAATAGCCGTGCGGCAGGCGCAGTTGCTGGCCTCGGATCACGATGAGCCAGACGGGGACCCAGGCGAGGCCGACGAGGCCGATCGACCAGAACGGGAATTCCCAGGAGAAGCCGGCGCGCTCGGCGGCCTCGATGTAGAGCGGGACGAGGACCGCGCCGATGGAGGCGCCGCTCTGGAGGATGCCGTTGCCCAGGGCGAGCCCCTGCGGCGGGAGGACGGCGCGGACGGTCAAGAGGGCGCAGGGCCAGTGGCCGGCCTCGAAGACGCCGAGGACGACCCGGCAGAGGAGGAGCCAGCGATAGGTGCCGGTGCCGGGCGCGTCGCCGGTCGTCTCGAACCAATCGATGATCCAGGGCTGGCCGGCGCCGGCGGTGGCGACGCCGGCGAGGGACCAGCCGATGAGGACGATCGGGTAGAGCCAGCGCGGGCCCCAGCGGTCGGCGAGGAGGCCGAAGAGGATCGAGCCGAAGGCGAAGGCGTAGCCGAAGCAGCCTTCGATCATGCCGACGCGGCCCTCGGTCAGCGCGTACTCGGCCTTGAGGGTGGGGAGGGTGACGGCGAGGGCCTGCCGGTCCATGTAGTTGAGCATGGTGGCCAGCAGCAGGACGCCGCAGATGAGCCAGACGCGGGCGCCGAGGGCGGGGGGGGTCAGAGATTCCACGAGTCACCTGAGCAGTTGATCATTCGTTGGAGATAACCGCCGACTCCCTCGGCGAAGGCGCGGAAGAGGGCCTCGCCCTTCTCCGCCGAGGCCGCGGCCGGGTGGCCGATGTGGCCCATCGGGCTGCGATCGCGCATGGTCCAGCCTCGGGAGGCGGGGGAGGCCCCGGCGCCGAAGGGGACCTCGGGCACGTCGCGGTAGTCGGGGGAGACCAGGTCGGGGCGGATGGCGAGGATCATGGAGGTTTCCCACTCGCAGGCGTGGCCCATGGCGGTTTGCGAGAGGCCGGGGATGGAGGCGGCCGGGTCGGCGCTCTCCCAGTAGGTGAGCGCCGTGAGCAGCAGGTCGTCGCGTTCGCGGTGGGTCTGGCGGAGTTCGAAGATCACCTGCTGCGAGGGGACGATGTTGCCGCCGTGGCCGTTGAGGAACGCGAATCGGCGGAAGCCGTGGACGAGGAGGTTCTCGGCGAGGTCGCGGAGCAGGTCGAGGTAGAGCCTCGGGGAGGCGGAGAGGGTCCCGGGCATGTCGAGATGGTGATGCGAGTTGCCGAGCCACTGCAAGGGGGCGAAGAGGACGCCGTCGGCGACGGGGGATTCCTTCACGCGGCGAAGGACCTCGCCGAGGAGCAGGCTGTCGGTGAAAACCGGCAGGTGATGGCCGTGCTGTTCGAGCGCGGCGATGGGGAAGACGACCGGGGTGTCTCGGTCGAGGGCGGCCACGGCGGGCCAGTTCAGGTCGGTCAGTTCCATTGCGGGCGGCCTCGGGGCTCCTCGTGCGTTTGCGCAACAAAGTTCAAAGAGTCTACGGAGCGGCGATGGCGCGTGCCAGATGCTTCCCGGGGAGCGTGCCCGGGGGGATCGATCGGGGGGCGGGTTGGTGCCCCGGCGAGGGGGAGACGCGCGGGGGTCCGAGGCTCATCGACGGCCCGGGGGCGAAACTGTAGGATGGGCACGTCCCCGCCGGATCGGGGGCGGGCCCGGCGGCGGGGAGGGATTCGCGAGAGCCCGGCGCCGCGATCGGCCCGACGGTCGATCGCGCGCGAGGGCCGCGCCGACCGTGTCCGATCCTCGACCGCGAACCGACCAAGAAAATGCAAACCAAGGCATTTAATGATGGATGATCCCGGCTCCGACGACGCCCCTGATCCCGGCCCCAGGCCCTCGGGCCGCTTCGACGTGGTGCTCCGGCTGATGAACCACCTGGCGACCCGGTGGGCGACGCCGGGGTCGGGGCGGGTGGCGGTGTGCAGCCCGCTGGTGGGGCTGGTCGCGGGGCTGGGGGCGGTCGCGTTCCTGCTGCTGCTGGAGGAGGTCTCGCGGGGGTTGCTGGGGGAGTGGATGGGGCTGCAGCCGCCGCCGACGGGCGAGGGGAGGCCGCACCCGATCGCCTTGCCGGGGACCTGGTGGCTGGTCCTGCTGATCCCGACGCTCGGCGGCCTGGTCTCCGGGGTGCTGGTCTTCACCTGGGCCCCCGAGGCCGAAGGGCACGGCACCGACGCCCTGGTCCGCGCCTTCCACCGGGGCGGCGGTCAGATCCGGGGGCGGGTGCCCCTGATCAAGGGGTTGTCGTCGATCATCACCATCGGATCGGGAGGCTCGGCGGGATCGGAAGGGCCGATCGCCCAGGTCGGCGCCGGGTTCGGCTCGTTCCTGGCCCGGTTGCTGAGGCTGACGCCCGACGAGCGTCGGCTCTTGATGCTCGCGGGGGCCGCGGGGGGGATCGGGGCGATCTTCCGGGCGCCGCTGGGCGGGGCCTTATTCGCATGTGAAGTCCTCTACATGACGGCGGCGATGGAGTCGGCGGCGCTCCTGCCGTGCCTCGCGAGCGCGATCGTGGCGTACTCGACCTTCGCGCTGTTCATCACGCCGAGGCCGATCTTCCTCGTGCCGAACCTGGAGTTCCACGGGCTGCCGGAGCTGCCGCTGTTCGCCCTGCTCGGGCTGGCGTGCGCGGGGGTCGGCTGGCTGTACGTGCGGATCTTCTACGGGATGCGCGATCATGTGTTCGGCCCCATGCGCTTGCCGAAGCACGTGAAGCCGGCCGTCGGCGGGCTCTTGCTGGGGGCCATGGCGCTGGCCTTCCCGCAGCTCCTGACTGGCGGCTACGGCTGGGTGCAGTGGGGGGCGATCGGCCTGCCCCCCTCGCTGGCGATGCCCGATCAGGAGGTTTTCCGGCCGGGCATGGGGGTGCTGTTGCTCCTGGTCCTGGCGTTGCTGAAGACGGTGGCCACGGGGTTGACGATCAGCTCGGGGGGGAGCGGGGGCGTGTTCGGCCCGTCGATCTTCATCGGCGGGATGCTCGGCGGCGCGCTCGGGCAGTTGCTCGACGCCGCGCTGCCGAACTGGGATCTGGACCCGGCCGCCTTCGCGCTGGTGGGGATGGGGGGGTTCTTCGCGGGGGTGTCGAAGGCGCCGCTGGCCTCGATCGTGATGGTCTGCGAGATGAGCGGGTCGTACAGCCTGCTCGTCCCCTTGATGCTGGTGTGCGGCCTGAATGTGGGGCTCTCGCGGCGGTGGACGATTTATGAGGAGCAGGTGGCCTCGCCGGTGGACAGCCCGGCGCATCAGGGGGATTTCGTGGTGGACGTGCTGGAGCGGATCCGGGTCGATCAGGTGCGCGTGCGGACCGAAGGGTTGGAGGTCGTGCCCGAGGCGACCCCCTTCGGCCAGGTCGTGCATCGGGTGGCGCGGTCGAGCGAGACGCTGTTCCCGGTGGTCGACCGCGAGGGGTTGCTGACCGGGATTTTCTCGCTGAGGGACGTGCGCCTCGCCCTGCTGGGCATGGACAACCTCAGTATGCTGGTCATCGCAGAGGACATCGCCCGCCCCCCCCTGACCGTCACCCCCGAGGACGACCTGCACACGGCCCTGAAGCGCATGACGGAGCTGAACGTCGACGAGTTGCCCGTGGTCGCCGCCGACGGGCCGAACCGGCTGGTGGGACTGCTCGGCCGAAAGGATCTGGTGAAGGCGTACACGGCCCAGATCGATGCGCTCCGGTCCCCCACCGAGCCGAACGCCGTCTGACGGACGCGTCCGTCGCCTCCGGGAGCCGGCCGGGGCGGGGTCGACGCCGGGCCGGAACGTTCGTTCAGCGGGAGGCGTCGAGGGCCTCGGCGAGGGCGGAGCGGAGGATCGGATCGGCGCCGGGGGCGACCCAGCACCACTCGGAGAGGTTGGTGTCGGACTCGGAGGCGGCCCGGTCGGTGGGGATGTAACCGGGGGCGCACTCGCCGTAGCCGAGGGCCATGATGAACTGGTCGGGGCGGAGCTGCTGGGCGAGGAGCTGGAATTCGACGTAGGACTCGCCGGGGAGGAGGACGAGCTGGGCGGGGCCGAAGTCGAGGGCGGGCATGTCGATCGGCCGGCCGGAGTCGCAGCGCTGCTGCCAGCTCAGGCCGAGGGCGGCGAGGCACTGGCCGAAGGGCCTCGGGTCGTGCTTCAGGCGGTCGAGGAGGGCGTCGGGGGCGAAGGCGTCGGTGGTTCGGGGGGGGAGGACGAGGGGGACGGAGCGGAAAGAAACCCGTTCGAGGGGGGATCGGACCGTCGATTGCCAGGAGGCGATCATGGCGCGGTGGAGGCGGTCGGCGAGGATGTCGCGGTGCTCGGGCGAGCCGTCGTTGTACTTGCCGGCGGTGACGTTGCCGCTGCATCCGGAGCAGTACATCTGGAAGACGCTGGGATCATCGGCCTGGCGGCGGGTGCGGGCGAGGCCGACGAAGTCGCTGGAGACGAGGCCGCGGCCGTAGGTGCTCATGGGGTGGACGGCGTAGGCGTGCAGGGCGGCGAGGGCTTGGTCGTCGTGCCAGAAGCTGAGCGTGCGCAGGAGGGGGTCGATGACTCCCTCGGGCTGGGATTGGGCGTAGGGGTCGCGGGTGGCGCTGCCCCGGGAGAAGGAAGGGGTCCCATCGGAGAGGAGGTAGCGGCGGTTGGAGGCGACCCGATCGACCGGGGCGCTGCCGAGGCCGATCTCCGTCACCGGGCGGGCGGAGGGGAGGCTTGCCTTCAGGTCGGCGGCGACGCGATTGACGGCGTGTTCATGAAAGTCGGGGTCGCAGATGCTGCCTTTTGCGCCGTGGGCGCGGAGGAGACGCTCGGCGGCGAGGTCGACGACGGGGGCGTCGTGCTGGTGGATGCTGTTGACGAGGACGCGATCGGGGGTGGTGCCGGCGGCATCGGCCAGGAGGGATCGCCAGCGGTCGAAGGCGTCGTTGCGGATCTCGCACCAGTCGACGGCGACGACGACCAGGGGGCGATCGGGGCCGAGCAGCACTATGCCGCGGGCCAGGAGGGGATCGACGACCTCGGACGCGGGCTCGACCCCGCCGCCCATGCAGGGGTGGCCGAGGGGGATGGTGACGTCGGTCGAGAAGGTGGCGAGGCGGAAGCCCTGCGTCGGGGTCGCCCCGCGCGAGGTCCCGGCCAGGCTGCCGGCGAGGGCGGCGAGGCCGCCGAGGGCGGCGCGACGGGTGACGGAGGGGTTATTGCTCATAGTGATACTTCGATGGGATGGAGGCGAATGCGAAGGTGGGGACAACGCCGCACGAGGCAATTGATCGGACCTGGGCTGTCGAGGCCGCCGGGCGAGCACCGGCGCCTCGTGTCGCTGCGCGACCCGGACGACGCGGGGCGTCGTCCGGGCCACCCGAGTCGTCCGGGGCCACCCGAGATCCCGGGCCACCCGAGATCCCGGGCCACCCGAGATCGCTGGCGACTCGCGTGGGGGGCTTCGGTGGTTCCCATCAAGGGGTGGCCACCTTCCAGGCGGGGGCGGGAGGGGCGTCGACGTCGATCCAGGAGCGGAAGGAGGCGTCATCGACGTTCCGGCCGCTGAGGACGACGACGAGGTCGCCGGAGGTGCCCGGGTCGACGCGGCCGTCGAGCAGGGCGGCGACCCCGATCGCGCCGGAAGGCTCGACGCGGAGGCCGTGCTGGTCGTAGAGCCATCGCATGGCGGCGCGGGTGGCGGGGTCGGGCACGGAGACGGCACGGGTGACGAGGCGCCGGAGGATCGGCCAGTTGTGCTCGCCGACGTCGTAGGAGAGCAGGCCGTCGCAGATGCTCCGGGGGTGGTCGAGGCGGACGCGGCGGTTGAGTTCGAGCGATTGGCGGAAGTCGTCGGCGTCGGAGGGTTCGACCGAGATGATCCGGCTGGAGGGGAAGCCGTCGGCGATCGCCAGGGCCATGCCGGCCATGAGGCCGCCGCCGCTGACCGGGCAGAGGAAGGTGGAGAGGTCACGCCCGGCGTGCTTCAAATCACGGACGATCTCCAGGCCGCCGACGCCGTTGCCGGCGATGACGTGCGGGTCGTCGTAGGGGGAGGCCTGGACGGCCCCTTCGGTCTGGACGATTGCGCGGGTCAGGCGGTCGCGCTCGCCGGTTTCGTGGTCGCGGGAGATGTCGTAGGTGCGGATCTCGGCGCCGAAGGCACGGGTCCTGTCGAACTTGACGCGGGGGGCGGTCTCGGGCATGACGACGATGACCCGTCGCCCGAAACACATGCCGGCGTAAGCGATTCCCGAGGCGAAGTTGCCGGACGAGTGGGCCGCGACGGGGCGGTCGCCGATGGCGTCGAGGTGGTGCGCCATCCAGTTGAGGGCGCCGAGGAGTTTGAACGACCCGGACGGGGTCCAGCCGAAGTCCTTCAGCCAGACGCGGCGGTCGGGGGAGAGGCCCAGGGCCCGCTCCAGGGAGTAGGATCGGATCAAGGGTGCCGGAGAGACGTGAGGCCGCACCAAAGGTTCGGCGGCGAGGACCGCGTCGATGGCAAGTGGGGGGGGCGTCATCGTTCAGCCTCGTCCTCGTCGCCGCGACCCGAAGCCCGGGGGATGAATCGATCGATCAGGAGAGGATACCCTGGATCGGCCGGCCGAGGCAGAGGGCGAGGGGGCGGCCGAGGGTGTCGACCAGCTCCAGCTCGGGGTCGACGCCGAGGCAGTGGTAGATGGTGGCGGCGATGTCGGCGGGGGTGACGGGGTCGCGGGAGGGGTGGGCGGCCCAGCGGTCGGAGGCCCCGTAGACGGTGCCGCCCTGGATGCCGGCGCCGGCGAGGACGGTGGAGAAGCAGTGGGCCCAGTGGTCGCGGCCGTCTCGGCCGGCGCCGGCGCCGCCGACGACGGACTGGCCGACCTTGGGGGTGCGGCCGAACTCGCCGGTCCAGACGACGAGGGTCTCGTCGAGCAGGCCGCGGGCCTCCAGGTCGTCGAGCAGGGCGGAAAACGCCTGGTCGGCCGGGGGCATGAGGCGGTCCTTCAGGTCGACGAAGTTGCGGTTGTGCGTGTCCCAGTAGACGCTGACGTTGGTGATGCCGTCGTTCTGCCAGAAGACGGTCGTCAGCGGCACGCCGGCCTCGACGAGGCGGCGTGCCTGCAGGACGGCCTGGCCGTGGGCGTGCATGCCGTAGCGCTCGCGGAGGCGGGGGTCTTCCTTCGAGAGGTCGAAGGCGTCCATCGCGCGGCGGTCGGTGAGCAGGGCGTGGGCGCGCTGGTAGTGGGAGGCCATGGCGTCGACCTGGGGAGATTGCTCCAGGTGTCGGGCCTGCTGCTCGACGAGTTGGAGGAGTCCCTGGCGGACGTCGCGGCGGGTCGGGCCGACCTCGGCGGGGAGGCGGAAGTCGCCGACGTCGTAATCGGGGAGGCTGGGGTCGTGGTCGATCGAGAACGGGTTGAGGGCCGGGCCGAGCCAGCCGGCCCCCTGGCCGTGGCTCTGCTCGACGAAGCGGGGGGCGCCGTCGGTGCTGACGGGCATGAACTGGACGTACGGGGGCAAGGGGGAGCGGCGGTTGAAGTGGTCGATGTGTTCGAGGACGGCGCCGTAGTGGGGCCAGTCCTCGTTCATCGGGCCGCCGCCGGGCCGGGGGATGGGGCGGCCGGTGAGCAGCTCGTGGGTGGCGGTGGTGTGGTTGACGTCGCGGTGGTGCACGGATCGGATGACGGCGAGCTTGTCGCAGCGGGTGGCCAGGCGGGGGAAGTGCTCGGAGATCATCAGGCCGGGGACGTTCGTCTCGATCGGCTTGAATTCGCCGCGGACCTGGTCGGGGGCCTCGGGCTTCAGGTCCCAGGTTTCTTGCTGGGCGGGGCCGCCCCACATGAACAGGAGGATGCACGCCTTGGCCTTGCCGAAGCTCGAGGGCGGGGCCATGACGGAGGCGGATCGGGCCCGGGCGTTGAGGAGGGTAGGGAGGTTCATGCCCAGGAGGCCCAGCCCCCCGGCGCGGAGGAACTCGCGGCGCGAGCGTTGCAGGCCCGATCGGAACGGTGCGCAGCCTCGATTGACTCCCCGCATCATGCAAGACCTCCGCCGTGACTCGTCCCCCCCGATCGATCGACCCACGACCCGCCGGCCCCCGGGAGGGAGATCAACATCAGTTCAACCTATCCGAATGGGGTGGCATCGGGCAAGGTGGGCCTGAGGATGGGAAGGGGGATTGCAAGGGTCGGTCGAGTCGTCCTGTAGGGTGCGGTCGAGTCCTCGGAGACGCACCGATCCGCGTTGGAATCCGGAGGTGCGTCTTCGAGGACTCGACGGCACCCTACGAGAAAATTCGGAGCGCCGGAACGAAAGAGCCGGTTAGCTCTGGAGCGCGGCGATGAGGTCGACGAGGGCCTTCTTGCCGTCGGCGAAGTACATCAGGGTGTTGTCGGCGGCGAAGAGGGGGTTGGGGATGCCGGCGAAGCCGGGGGAGAGGGAGCGC
The DNA here is from genome assembly GCF_040717455.1 of Tautonia sp. JC769. Classification (NCBI taxonomy): domain Bacteria; kingdom Pseudomonadati; phylum Planctomycetota; class Planctomycetia; order Isosphaerales; family Isosphaeraceae; genus Tautonia; species Tautonia sp. JC769. The sequence goes on along the minus strand of NZ_JBFEFH010000020.1, from coordinate 79,886 downwards.
TTGACGACGATGACGGTGCGGGCCTTGTCGACGTCGAGGATGGGCATGCCGGCGATCGGGCCGGTGGGGTCGGTGCGGGCGTCGGGGTTCACGACGTCGTTGGCGCCGATGACGATGGCCACGTCGGTCTGCTCGAACTGGGGGTTGGCCTCGTCCATGGTGAGGAGCTTTTCATAGGGGATGTCGGCCTCGGCGAGCAGGACGTTCATGTGGCCGGGCATGCGGCCGGCGACGGGGTGGATGGCGAAATCGACCCGGACGCCGCGCGATTCGAGCAGGTTGGCCAGGTCGCGGACCGAGTGCTGCGCCTGGCTGACGGCCAGGCCGTAGCCGGGGACGATCATCACCCGCTGGGCGATCTCGAGGATCATGGCGATCTCCTCGGATCCGGCCGACTTGACCCGGCCGGCGTAGACGTCGTCTCCCTTGCCGCCGCCCGGCTGGGCCGCGACGGCGCCGACGCCGCCGAAGAGGACGTTGGTGAGCGACCGGTTCATCGCGTCGCACATGATCCGGGTGAGGATCAGGCCCGAGGCGCCGACGAGCGACCCGGCGATGATCAGCATCGTGTTGTTCAGCACGAACCCGGTGGCGCAGGCGGCCAGGCCGGAGTAGGAGTTCAAGAGGGCGATCACGACCGGCATGTCGGCCCCGCCGATCGGGATGACGGCCAGGACGCCCAGCGTCGAGGCGACGATCACGAGGCCCCAGTAGGCGAGCGGTTGGTCGGGGTAGACGGCGACGGCCGCGGCCAGGGCAATCGTGGCGAGGAGCAAGACCAGGTTGACCGCGTGGCGGCCGGGGAAGAGGATCGGGTTGCCCGAGATCAGCTCTTGCAGCTTGGCGAAGGCGACGAAGCTGCCCGAGAGCGTGACGGCCCCGATCAGGCCCGAGACGGCCGTGGCGATGGTGAGCTGGGAGGTGACGTCGCGTTCGGTCAGGCCGACGGCCTCGATCAGGGCGGCCCCGGCGACGAGGATCGAGGCGCCGCCGCCGAAGCCGTTGAGCACGGCGACGAGCTGCGGCATGGCGGTCATCGGGATGCGGACGGCGAGCACGGCGCCGACGATCGAGCCGAGGGCGAGGCCGACGAGGATGCCGCCGAAGCCGATGATCTCCTGATTGAGCAGGGTGACGACGACGGCGATGAGCATGCCCAGCGCGCCCATCAGGTTCCCCCGGACGGCGGTCCGGGGGTGGCTGAGCCCCTTCAGGCCGAGGATGAACAGGGCGGAGGCGACGAGGTAGGCCAGGTTGATCAGCGATGTGGACACGGTTCAGCTCTTCCGTCGAAACATCCCGAGGATGCGATGGGTGACGAGGAATCCGCCCACCACGTTGATCGTCGCCAGCGCCACCGCCAGCACGCCCAAGACCGAGGTCAGGGTCGAATATTGCAGGCCCGCCGAGAGGATCGCGCCGACCAGGGTGATGCCCGAGATCGCGTTCGACCCGGACATGAGCGGCGTGTGCAGGGTGGGGGGGACCTTCGTGATGACCTCGAAGCCCACGAAGAGGGCGAGCACGAAGATCGTCAGGGAGAAGACGAGGATTTCCATGGGATCATGATCTCCCTGATTCGCCGGGGGCGGTGCCGAGGGCCTCGAGGACCCGGGGGTGGACGACCTCGCCGCCCCGGGCGACGAGCGTCTCGCGGGTGATCTCGTCGGACGTGTCCATCGCGAGCTGGCCGTCTTTCAAAAGGTGAAGCAGTAACGTGGTGATGTTGCTGGAATACATCTGGCTGGCGTGATAGGGGACGGTGCCGGCGAGGTTGACCGTGCCGACGATGCTGACGCCGTGAGGGGAGACGGTCTGGCCGGGCTGGGTCAGCTCGCAGTTGCCGCCGAGCTCGGCGGCCAGGTCGACGATGACCGAGCCGGGGGCCATGGCCTCGACCATCTCGGCGGTGACGAGGACCGGGGCCTTGCGGCCGGGGACGTTGGCGGTGGTGATGACGACGTCGCTCTCGGCGACGACCCTGGCCATCAGCTCACGCTGGCGGCGGAGGAAGTCCTCGCCCTGGGCCTTGGCGTAGCCGCCGGTGTCCTCGGCATCGCTTGATTCGAGGGGGAGCTCGACGAACCGGGCACCGAGGCTCTGGACCTGTTCCTTGACGGCGGGGCGGACGTCGAAGGCGGAGACGACGGCCCCGAGGCGGCGGGCCGTGGCGATGGCCTGGAGCCCGGCGACGCCGACGCCGAGGATCAAAACGCGGGCGGGGGAGATGGTGCCCGCGGCGGTCATCATCATCGGGAACATGCGGCGGAGGGTGTCGGCGGCGAGGATGACGGCCTTGTAGCCGGCGACGGTGGCCATGGACGAGAGGGCGTCCATGCTCTGGGCGCGAGTGATCCGGGGGAGCATCTCGATGGCGAAGACGTTGACGCCGGTCGCGGCCACCTCCCGGACGGCTTCGGGGGCACCCAGGGCGCGGAAGAAGCCGATGACGGTCTGGCCGGGGCGGTAGCGCGCCAGGTCGTCGCGGCCGTGATCCTGGTTGGCGCCGAGGCCGAGCAGTTTCAGCAGCACGTCGGACCGGGCGAAGACCTCATCCCGAGAGGCGACGAGGGTCGCCCCTTTTTGCTCGTAGAGCGGGTCGGGGTAGCCGGCCTCGGACCCGGCGCCGGCCTCGACCAGGACCTCGCAGCCGGCCTTCTTCAGCGAGGGGACCGACGCGGGGATCAGGGCCACGCGGCGCTCTCCGGGGAACTGCTCCTTGACGACACCGACGATCATGATTGCTCCGCCTTCGAGTCCTTGCAGTCGCATCGTGGGAGGTCGTAGCATCGCCAAAGTGACCGGCCGACTCAAGCCCCCGCCGGGACGCCCGATGATTGCGACAAGGGTCCCGACGGATTCGGGGCGTCGTTCCGGGGGCGCGGGGAGGGGATTCGGAGGCGGATCGGTGCGTCTTCGAGGACTCGACGGCACCCTACGAATAGATCAATGACGCGGGGGAGCCCCGGCCCTGCGGACCGGCGGCTCCCCCGCGTGATGGGTCGGACCTGGGATGGCCTCGGGGAGAGGCGGGGCGATTCGTTATTCGGCGATGCCGAGTTCCTTGAGCTTCTTGGCGGTGTCGGCGCCGGCGTTCTCGGTGTTGATCTGGGAGTCGATGGCCTGGATCACGCCGTCCTTGTCGATGTAGAAGGTGACGCGGCGGGCGAGGGGGCGCTCGGGCATCAGGACGCCATAGGCCTTGGCGGTCGAGGCGTCGGGGTCGCTGAGGATCGGGTAGTCGGCGTTGAGGGACTGGGCGAAGCGGGTGTTCTCGTCGACGGTGTCGGTGCTGGCGGTGAAGTAGGCGACGTTCAGGTCCTTGAGCTGGTCGCCCTGCTCGGCGTAGGCGGTGCACTGCTTGGTGCAGCCGCCGGTGAACGCCTTCGGGAACCAGGCGATGACGACCGCCTTCTCCCCTTTGAAGTCGGAGAGGGAATAGGTCTTGCCGTCGGAGGCCTTCAGGGTGAAGTCGGGGGCCTTGTCGCCGACCTTCAGGCCTTCGTCCTGGGCGTTGGCCGAGAGGGCGAGGCCGAGGGTCAGGCCGAAGGCGGCCAGGACATGGGCGATGGTGCGTGTCATGAGCAGGCGACTCCGTGGGGTGGCGATGGGGGGAGGCGAGGGGCGATCGGCCCTCCGTCGAGCTTCCGGGATCGGGTGGCGATCCCGAGAGGGCCGGGATTCTCGTCATATCAAGCCGAGGCGGGGGATTCAACCGATTGGCCTGCGGGAAATTTCCGGGCGGGGGTGTTTCGGGGGGGGTGGGCCGGCCGATCCGGGCGTCGGGGGGCGCCGGAGACTTCTCGGTAATTCCCTGGAACCTTTCTCGGGGGCGATCGTATACTGGATGAACCGAACGAACGAATGAGGAACGACCCGCCGGTCTTTTTGGCTTGCTCGGCGGCGCTTCGCATCGTGCATTCCTCTCGATTTGCGTCCGCCGACGCAGGAAGTGAATTCGCCATGGCACCACGACCACCCCGCCGAGGCGGTGGCCCGCCTCCTCGACGCGCCGGCCAATCGGGCGGCCCGTCGGGACCGCAGAGACCCCGGAAACCCCGGCCCGCCGGCCTGCCGACCGGGCCCCTGCCCTCGTCGTCGGGGCCGCGCAGGTCGTCGGGGCCGCGACCGAACGCGGGGCCGCGCCGGTCGTTCTCGGGCCCGTCGCGATCGGCGGCGCCGAGCGAGGGGGATCGCCTGAACAAGGTCCTGGCCGCGGCCGGGCTGGGGTCGCGCCGCGCGGTGGAGGAATTGATCCTCCAGGGGCGCGTCCTGGTGGATGGTCAGGTCGTGCGCGACCTGGCGACGCGGGTCGATCCGAACCAGGTGACGATCACGGTCGACGGCGAGCGGATCCGGCAGGAGAAGACCGTCTACCTCGCCGTCTACAAGCCGAAGGGGTTCGTGACGACGAATTCCGACCCGGCCGGCCGGCCCCGGGTGATCGACATCGTGCCCGACCTGCCGCAGCGGGTGTATCCGATCGGCCGGCTCGACGAGGACAGCACGGGCCTGATCCTCCTGACCAACGACGGGGAGCTGGCCAACCGCCTGGCGCACCCGAGGTTCGGGGTGGAGAAGGTCTATCGCGTGCTGGTCGCCGGGAAGCCGGGTCCGGAGGTGATCGACAAGCTGGTGGAAGGGGTCTGGCTGGCCGAGGGGAAGGCGAGGGCGCGATCGGCCCGCTTCGTGAACGAGAAATCGAATCACGGCGAGGCCACGATGATCGAGCTGACCCTGGCCGAGGGGAAGAACCGCGAAGTGCGCCGGATGCTGGCGAAGCTCGGCCACAAGGTGATGCGTCTGACCCGGGTGTCGGTCGGGCCGGTGACCCTGAAGGGGCTGTCGGCCGGGCAGTGGCGCTACCTGGAACCGGACGAGATCGCGATGCTCCGCCGGGTCGCGTCGGGGGAATCGATCCGGCCGCGCGATGCGAAGCGGCGTGAGGCGCCTCGGCGACGGTCCGAGGGCGGGCCGGCGTCGTCAGGGCCCCGGTCGGGCATGGGCCACCTGGTCGGTTCGGCCGGCGGTGGCGGGGGGCCGCGGGGCAAGCGCCCGGGCGGGCCGCCGCCGCAAGGGGGCCGCGACCGGGACCAGGGGGGCCGACGACCGGGAGGCGTCCCGAGGCGAGGGGCCGTCGGCTCGTTCGCCCCGCCGCCGACCGGGTCGAAGGGGAAGCGCCCCGCGCACCTGGAGGACGGCCCGGACGAGGTCCTGATCCCGCCAATCTTCAATGGCGGCGACCTGGGCGGGCCGCCCCCGTCGGGGAGGCCGCCCCGGCCTGCCGGGCCCCGGTCGCGACCGCCGGCCGGGCGGGGTCGGGCGCCGTCGACGAGCGGCGGGCCGCCGAGGAGCCGGGGGACCTCGGGGCCTGGCGGCGCCAGACGCAGCGGCGGGGGACCCGGAGGCCCGCCGATCGGCGGCGGCAACGGCCCTGCCGGCGGCCGTCGGCCGGCGATCAAGCCGCCGGGCCAGGTCGCCAAGCGTCGGCCGAAGCCGTTGCCGAAGTCGCGGCGGTCGAAGGGGTCGGCGGGCGAGTGATCGGGTCGGTTCGTGTCGGGGCAGGGTGGCGCGTCGGGGTGTGCGGTGCGGGTGTTCGTCCGACACGCTCACCCGGCCCTGATGGACGGCCGCTCGCTCGCGAAGGGAGAGGGGTGAATCAACTTCCACCCTCTCCCCCGAGTCGGGGGCGAGGGGGCCGGAGAGAGGACGCGAGGCGTTGTGAGACGGACGAAGCCCCCCTCACCCGGCCTGCGGCCACCCTCTCCGTCTCCCCGCGAGCGGGGGAGAGGGTTCAGAGCGTAAAGACATGTTCACCTACCCCGAGGTCACACGCTGCCTCGCGGGCGAGCGGGGAGAGGGCTCGGGCCTGACGATCGGCTGCAAGGGTCCTGGCGTTCGGAGGAAGTCGGCAGATGGATGGGGTCGTTCCGGCCTGTGTGACGCATCGAGCGGTGGAGATCGTCGAGAACGTCCAAATTGCTCGGGGGACGTATCGCATCCGCTTGCTGGCCCCGGAGATGGCGCGTTGCATCGTGCCGGGGCAGTTCGTGATGATCCGGCCGACGCGACGGGGGGCGACCGACCCGTTCTTCGGCAGGCCGTTCGCGCTGTATGACACGGTAGCGGGGGTGTCGGGTACGCCCGAGGCGATCGATATCGTGTACCTGGTGCTCGGCCGGGGGACGGCCGCCCTGGCCGAACGGCGGGCGGGGGAGACCGTGGAGGTCTGGGGGCCGCTCGGCAACGGGTTCGGCGCGCCTCCCGAGGACGGCGGCCCGGTGACGTTCGTCGCCGGGGGAATCGGGCAGACGCCGTTTCTCGCGCTCGGCCGCTGGTGGACGGGCCAGCAATCCTACGGGGCGGAGCCGGCCGGGTGGTCGGGGCCGGTGGCGTCGTCGACCGAGTTGCTGTATGGGGTGCGCAGTGCCGACCTGGCGGCGGGGGTCGAGGACTTCGAGCGGGCCGGGATCCGCGTCTCGCTGGCGACGGATGACGGCTCGGCGGGGTTTCACGGGTTCGTGACGACCCTGTTAATGCAGCGGCTGCAGTCGGGGAACCGGCCGAGCAAGCTGGTCGGCTGCGGGCCCCCGGCGATGCTGGCGGTGCTGGCGGGGATCGCCGATCGGGAAGGGATCCCGTGCGATGTGTCGCTCGAGAATCAGATGTCGTGCGGCTTCGGGGCCTGCTTCAGTTGCGTCGTGCCGATGCGGATGGCGGACGGGACGATCGACCTGAAGCGGGTCTGCGTGGAAGGGCCGATCGTGAAGGCGGCGGATGTCGCCTGGCCGCTGGGGAGCGGGCATTGATCGGATTGCGTCCGCCGGAACTTCCCGGAGCATCGGAACCGGCGGTCGATGCAAGGATCGGACGCAAAACCAGGAGCGCCGGATGAGGCCCCCCTCACCCGGCGTTCGGCCACCCTCTCCCCCGCGAGCGGGGGCGAGGGTTGAGATCGCTCGATCATTCGCTCATGTGCGTGAGGGTCGCAGCAGATTCCTCCCCCTCGCCCCGCGCGGGGCGAGGGCCGGGGTGAGGGGTCTGAGTGCCGATCGCAAGGCGTGGCGTTCGAACCAGCCCCCCTTACCCGGCCTGCGGCCACCCTCTCCCCCGCGGGCGGGGGAGAGGGATGAGGAAGGGTGGGCGGGGATTGAGGCTCGCGATCGGTCGGAGCGAGACGAGGCGTCACGAGCGGCTGCGGGAGCGGATCTGGTCGCGGAGGTGGGCGGCGCGCTCGTAGTCTTCGTGTTCGACGGCCTCGTCGAGCTGCTCGCGGAGGGTCTTGGGGACCTCGAAGTGGTGGCGGACCTCGGTCTCGAGGCGGCGGAGGCGCTCGATGTAGGCGACGGTGGGGGTCTCGACCTCGCCGGGGAGGTCGAAGGCGTCGAGTTCGTCGGCCTCGTCCATGTCGAAGAGGGTGCGGGCGTGGCGTTCGAGGCGGTCGATTCCCTCGCGGATGGCGTCGATCGCCTCCTCGGGGCTGGTGCGTTCCAGGGCCAGCGCGGCGGAGGCCTGCGTGCGGTCGAAGAGGATGCCGGCGCGGAGGCGTTCGTGACGCTCGACGTATTCGGGGGTCGGGCCGAAGTCGGCGATGAAGTCCATCAGGTTGAGGCTGTGCTCGGCGTCGCGGAGGGCGCGCTCGTAGTGCTGGAGCGTGAGGAAGGCGACGCGGCGGTGGTAGAACTGGACGAGCTCGCGGTCGGCCTCGGCGCAGTGCTCGGGGGTCATCGACCAGCCGACGGGGCCGGGGTCGGCGGCGGCCTGCGATCGGCGCCGCCGCCGGAATTTGGACCGGTGGCGCAGGTAATCGAGGTAGGTCAAGAAGCCGCGGGGTCGGGCGCCGTCGGGTCGGCCGTCGAGTTCCATCTGGAGGACGCCGAGGTCGACCCGGATCTGGAGGACGGTGCGGCCGTCTCGTGCCAGGATTTCTCGGGCCTCGACTTCGTCGAACTCAGGGTCGTAGGGCCAGCCCCGAAGGGCCTCGTCAATATCGCGCCGCATAATCGCTCCCGGTTCGGCGACTGGAGGAAAAGGTCCGGGTCCGTGGGCGGGCGCTGGAGCGGTCCCACTGCATTATACCGGATCGTCTCGCCGAGGGCATGGTCGCGGTCTCGTTGACAGGCGAGGGGGATCGTCCGAGAATGCTCGCGGCCCCGGCAACGGCCGTCGATTCGAGCCGGCACGACTTCACGGAATCCGCCCCCATGTTCACGAGCCTCCCTGGTTTGGCCCAGTCGATCGAGCGCCTGATCGACGCCACGCCGATCATCGACCCGCACACGCACATCCACTGCGACCGGCCCTCGGCGACGGACCTGACCGCCCTGTTCGGCTACCACTGGGTCCAGACGGAGCTGATCGCCGTCGGGATGCCGAAAAGCGACCTCGACCCGAGCTTGCCGGCCGACGAACGCATCCGCCGGATGATCCCGTACCTGAAGCGGATGCGGAACACGGCGATGTCGTGGTGCGTCTACCGGATCCTCTGGGATCTGTACGAATTCAGTGAGCCGGAGGTCACGGAGGCGAACTACCGCGACCTGCTCGATCGGGTCGAGGCCAAGGGCAAGGACCCGGCGTGGCCGGCCCACGTCCTCCGGGAGCGTTGCAATATTCGGACCTTCGTGACCAGCCTGGGGAACAAGGGGGAGGCGTCGAGCACGATTGCGCCCGATGCGCTGTTCATGCTCGATGCGCATTACCTGTTCTGCCCGGGGGTTGCGACGGACCTCGACCCGTTCTTCACCGGCCGGACCCGGAAGCTGGATTACTTCGAGGCCCTGAGCGAGGCCCTGGGGACGCGGCCGGGGTCGTCGGGGGCCTTGTTCCAGGGGGTGCAGGACTGGCTCGATCGGACCGTGAGCGGGCCGGTCCGGTTCACGAACACGTTTTTGCCGATCGGGCAGCGGTTCCATCGGCCCGATCCGGCCACGATCGACGCGATCCTCGCCCGGATCGAGACGGTGAAGGACACGACCGACGCCGACGTGGACGCCCTGGTTGCTGCCGTCACCTGGGCGATTTTGGAATGGCACCACGAGCACCGCAAGGCGGTCCAGATTGCCGTCGGCGCCGAATATTTCATCTGCGATGGCAAGAGCATCCCGCGGTTCCAGACGGACTGGACGAGCGAGATGGCGAGGACCTTCCACGAGTTCGGCAACGCGCGGTTCGACATCATGATGGCCTCCGACGTGCTCTCGCAGGAGGTCGCGGTGCTGGCGCGGCAATTCCCGAACGTGTACACGTCGGGCTACTGGTGGCACACCTTCTTCCCGAGCCTGATCGAGCGGCACTTCGCGTTGCGGTCGCAGGTGGTGCCGATGACGAAGTTCTGCGCGTATCTGAGCGACGCGTACTCGGTCGAGTGGGCGTACGGCAAACTCCAGGTGATCAAGCGGGCGATCGCCTCGGCGCTGGCGCATCAGGTGGAATCGGGATTCGCCAGGGAGGAGGATCTGCCGGCGTTGCTCCAGCAGGTCCTGCACGACTCGCCGCGCGACCTGTACGACCTGCAACGCTGATGGCCGAGCTGCTGCCCCGGGTGTCGGTGGTGATCCCGACCTTGAATGAAGCCGGGACGATCGGGAAGTGCCTCGATCATCTCGCCGGCCAGGGGGCCGACGAGGTGATCGTGGCCGACGCGGGCAGCCCCGACGGCTCGGCCGAGCTGGCGAGGCGGGCCGGGGCTCGGGTCGTGGCCTCGCCGAGGGGCCGAGGGGTGCAGCAGAATCGGGGGGCGGCGGCGGCCTCGGGAGAGGTCTTGCTGTTCCTGCACGCCGATTGCCGGCTGGAGGCCGGGGCGATCGGGGTCCTGAGGCGGTTCGTCGCCCGGTGCCCGAAAGTGCCGGGCGGGTGCTTCCGGATGCGGGTCGACGGGCCGGAGCGGGCCTTCCGCGCGATCGACGCGGCGGCGCACCTGCGGGCGGGGATGCTGGGCGTGCCCTACGGGGACCAGGGGCTCTTCATCCCGCGCTGGGCGTTCGATCGGGTCGGGGGGTTCCCGGAGTTGCCGTTGATGGAGGACGTGTACGTGATGCTCCGCTTGCGGAAGCTGGGCAGGATTGCGCTCTTGCCGAGGCGGATCGACGTGTCGGCGAGGCGGTGGCGGAGCCACGGGATCGCGGGCCAGAGCCTACGCAACTGGGCGTTGACGATCGGGGCGGCGGCGGGGGTCACGACGGAGACGCTGGCGAGGTTCTACCCGATGGTGAGGTAGGGACGATTGCAAGGCCCTAATCCGGTGTTTTTACGGTGCCTTCGGGTCCTCGAAGACGCATCGGATACCGCATCGCAATGCCCGGCGGTTTGTTCGAACGCGGGAGGTGAGTTTTCGAGGACGTGACGGCAGCCGACAGGGGCGGTGAGGCGGGCATCCCAACGGGGGGCGGGTCCTGGTAAGATGGTCGGGAATGCTGGTGGGCCGAGACCGTGAGGATTGGCGTCGCGGGTCGTGCTCGTCGATCCAATTCAGAAGTTCGCGCTGCGTCGGGCGAGAGCCGGTCATGATTGGGGTCATGGCGTCGGAGCAGCTGTGCCCCCTTTGGGAGTTCGCACCGTGGCCGAGAGTCCCCCCGACTCGTCCCCGTCCGGGAGTTCCGACCCGCTTGCCGAATACGTCCGACGCCGCGACGCCCGACGCAAGGAGGCGGACCGGCTGGGCGACCGGCACCGGAAGATCGCCGATGGGCGGTTGCTGGTCTTCGCGCTGGGCCTGGCGCTGGCGGTCGTGACGATCGGCCTGGGATGGGGGTCGCCCTGGTGGTTGCTGGCGCCGGCGGTCGTGTTCGCCGGGCTGGTGATCGCGTACGACGCGGTCGGGCGCTCGCATCGGCGTGCGGAGCGGCGGGTGGCCTTCTACGAGGCGGGGCTGGCGCGGATCGAGGACCGATGGGCGGGCAAAGGGGACCCCGGGACTCGCTTCCTGAAGGAGGATCACCCGTTCGACGCGGATCTCGACCTGTTCGGCCCGGGGTCGGTCTTCGAGCGGCTGTGCACGGCCCGGACGGGGTCGGGGAAGACGACGCTGGCGGCCTGGCTGCACCACCCGGCCGATGCGGACGAGATCAGGGCGCGGCACGAGGCGGTGCGGGAGCTGCGCGACCGGCTCGACCTGCGGGAGGATCTGGCCCTGCTGGGGGACGACATCGAGCAGGGCCTGCACCCGACGACCCTGATCGCCTGGGCCGATGCGCCGGCGGCCCTGAAGTCGCCCGTGCTGCGGATCGGGGCCTGGCTGCTGGCCGTGTTGAACCTGGCGGCCCTGACGGCCTGGATCGCGGGGATGGGGGGCCTCCCGCTGCTTGCGACGATCGCGGCGACCCTGATCTTCTCGCGATCGATCCGGGACGACCTGGCCCGGACGCTCGGCGCCGTGGATGAGCGGGCCGAGGAGCTTCGCCTGCTCGAATCGCTGCTGGCGAGGATCGAGCAGGAGCCGTTCGCCTCGGCCCGCCTGCTGACGATCCGGGACGCGCAGGGCGGCGAGCACGAGCCGCCGTCGCGGCAGATTGCCCGGCTGGCCCGGCTGGTGATGCTGCTCGACTTCCGGCGGAACCAGCTGTTCGCCCCCTTGGCGTTCCTGGTGCTGTGGGTGGTCCACCTCGGGCTGGCGATCGAGCGCTGGCGGAACCGGTCGGGCCGGTCGATCGGGCGCTGGCTCGACGCCGTGGGGCAGTTCGAGGCGTTGTGCGCGCTGGCGGCGTATGCCTATGAGCGGCCGCTCGACCCGTTCCCGGAGATCGTGGACGAGGCGGAAGGGCCGGTGATCGAGGCGAAGGCGCTGGGGCATCCGTTGATCCCGGACGGTCAGAACGTTCGGAACAGCGTGAGCCTGGGAGGATCGGACGGGCCGAGGGTCCTGCTCGTGAGCGGCTCGAACATGTCGGGCAAGAGCACGCTGTTGCGATCCGTCGGGGTGAACGTGGTGCTGGCGCTGGCGGGCGCGCCGGTCCGGGCCGAGGGGTTGCGGCTGTCGCCGATGAGCGTGGGGTCGACGCTGCGGGTGCAGGACTCGCTGCAGGCGGGGCGGTCGCGATTCTATGCCGAGATCACGCGGCTGAGGACGCTGGTCGACCTGGCCTCGACGCCGCCCCCCCTGCTCTTCCTGCTCGACGAGATCCTGCACGGGACGAACTCGCACGACCGGCGATCGGGGGCGCAGGGGGTGGTCAAAGGCCTGCTCGACCGGGGGGCGATCGGCCTGGTGACGACGCACGACCTGGCGCTGGCCGAGATCGTGGCGGGCCTGGGCCACCGGGCCGAGAACGTCCACTTCGAGGACCACCTGGAAGGCGGGAAGATGCGGTTCGATTACATCATGCGGCCCGGGGTCGTCCGGAAGAGCAATGCGCTGGAGTTGATGCGGGCGGTGGGGCTGGAGGTCTGATCATCCCCCTAGGGTTTTGCGTCGAGCGAGGGTCCCGGATCGGTCGGCAGGTGCATGAACGTGCCCGAAGCGGTGGCGATGAGGCGTCCCTGCTCGGTCCGCAGCTCGGAGCGGACGACGGCGGTGCGTCGGCCGTCGTGCTGGACCTCGCCGTCGGCGATGAGGGCGTCGCCGACCCGGGCCGCCCCGATGAAGTGGACGTTGAGCTGCAAGGTGACCAGGTGATGGCCCGGCGGCGAGTGGGTGAAGGCGGCCCGTCCCATGAACGAATCGAGGATCGACGCCGCGACCCCGCCGTGCATGAGGCCGAGGCTGCGGAGGTGCTGGTCTCCCACGACGAGCCGGACGCGACCCGGCCCCCCCGGGCGGGCCGGTTCGAGCGGGACCATGCCGAGCAGTTCCCAGTAGCCCCCGTAGGAGAGGTCGGCCGGGACCTGGGGGGGGGCCGGGGAGTCGTCGGGGAGTGCCATGGGAGGGGGTCCTTGGGCGGTCGCGGGGGGGTTGAGTCGGGCGTGTCGAGGTGGTGATGGAGCAGCCTTCGCCGGCGTGTGGCGGTTCGAGCCGACCCTGGGGACTGCCGCTCCCACGCGTCGAGGCGAGGGGGCCGAGGCCGATGACGCAAGGCCTGGAGCGATGAACGGGGCCCCCCTCACCCGGCCTGCGGCCACCCTCTCCCCCGAAGGGGGCGAGGGTTGAGTCTGCCACCTTCCCCCCGCTCTCGGGGAGAGGGCCGGGGTGAGGGGCCCGGACCGGATCGCGAAGCATGGCGTCCGTACCAGCACTCCCCTCGCCCGGCCTGCGGCCCCCCTCTCGACCGCGAAGGGGAGAGGGTTGGGCGTGTCACGGTCGGCTCGGCGGTCGGGGGCGGGAGGGGCGCGTGAGGCGCGACGGCATCGACCGAGTGTACAGGGAATTGACCCGAGATTCACGCCGTCGGCGACGGGGAGGAGCCCCTCGCGTGGCGTGTCCGGAAATGAGACAATCGGAGGGGTTCGAAGCCTGCCCCGGCGGGCTTCTGGGATCGCGATCAGGCCCGAGCGGCGTGGTCGGACATTGCCGGGGGATGGGGCCGAGCGCCTCGGCCCGATCCACGGACAATCACGCGAAAGGATGGAGCGATGTTCGAACTCGTGAAGCGAACCCTGTTCACCGGCGTCGGCCTCGCGGCGATGACGAAGGAGAAGATCGAGGAGCTGGGCAAGGAGGTCGCCCGCCAGGCCGACCTGAGCGAGGCGGAGGCCGCCAAGTTCCAGGCCGAACTCGAACATCGTGCCTCGACCGCGCAGGAGGATCTCCAGGCGGAGATCGACCGGCGCGTCGAGCAGGTGACGCAACGATTGGGGCTGGCCCGGGCCGAGGACACGGCCACGCTGTCGGCGAAGGTCGCGGCCCTGTCGGCCCGGCTCGAGGCGTTGGAGGCACGCCTGAACGCTCATGAGGTCGCGCCCGGCCCGGAACATCACGGCTGATCGCGACGATGGCAGCCCCCCCCGACCGAGGATCGCCGGCATCGGACCCGGCCCGGGCGCTGGCCGGCCTGGACCCCGCCTCCCCGCAGTTCGCGACGGAGGCGGTGGACCTGCTGCTGGGGTCCTCCCGGGCGGCCGGGGCCAGCGACCTGCATCTCCAGCCGACCGCCGAGGGGCTGGACATCCGCCACCGGATCGACGGCGTCTTGCAGCCGATGGCCCTGCTCCCGGTCCGGGTCGCGCCGAACGTCGTGGCGCGGCTCAAGGTGCTTGCACAGTTGCTCACCTACCGGACCGACGTGCCCCAGGAGGGGCGGATCGCCTCGCGGCCGGGGCAGGCCGAGGTGCGCGTCAGCACGTTCCCGACGCTGCTGGGGGAGCGGGCGGTGGTGCGATTCTTCGCGGGGTCGGGGCGGCTGGTCGACCTCGATCGGCTGGGACTGCCGGGGGACCTGCTCACCTCGTTCCGATCCGCGCTTGAGGAGACGTCCGGGCTGATCGTCGTGTCCGGCCCGGCCGGGAGCGGCAAGACGACCACGCTCTACGCCTGCCTGCGGGCCCTGGCGACCTCGGCGGCGGGGCATCGGTGCCTGGTCACGCTGGAAGACCCGATCGAGGCGGCGGTGGCGGGGGTGGTGCAGGCGCAGGTGAACCCGGCCGCGGGCTTCACGCTGGAGTCGGGCCTGAGGTCGCTGCTGAGGCAGGACCCGGAGGTGATCGCCGTGGGGGAGATCCGCGACCCCTCGACGGCCGAGATGGCCTTCCAGGCGGCGCTGACCGGGCACCTCGTGCTGACGACCTTCCACGCGGGGTCGGCGAGCGGGGCGATCGGCCGGCTCGCCGAGATGGGGGTCGAGCCGTATCTCCTGCGGAGCGGCTTGCGGGCGGTGGTGGCGCTGCGGCTCGTCCGGAGGCTCTGCGACGCCTGCGCAAGGCCGATCTCGGGGGACGACCCGGCCATGCTGGGCCTCCCCCTGGACTCGGCCCGGGCCGCCTCGGCCTGCGACGCCTGCGCGGGGACCGGCTACCGGGGCCGCCTGCCGATCGCCGAGTTCCTCCTGCCCGGCTGGAGCCTCGTGAGCCGGGCCGTGCTGGGGCGGGCCGACGTGGATCGGATCGAGGAGGCGGCGCGGGGCTCGGGCATGATCCGCCTCTGGGATCGTGCCGTGGCCGCCGTGGCCGCAGGCGTCACCAGCCCCGCCGAGGTGCGGCGGGTGCTCGGCGTCCAGACGCCGACGGGCTCGGGTCGGCCCGCGCCCGGACCCTGAACGCGATCCATCCGGAGCGTCGGGGCCGAGGGCGCCTGAATCCCTTGAGATCCCGGAATTTCCGAGACGCCCCTCGACAGCCTGTGACAACTGTCGTAGAATCCCCCCGGTGGACGAGCATCGGGCCGTTCGGGGAGGGCTGTCGACGATGTCGAGCCGGGGAGCGATCGATCGGCTTTCGCTGGACGAGCTGATCGCCTTGAACGAGGAGATCGCGGCGATCGTCCGCGCCGGGGTGCCGATCGAGCAAGGGCTGGCGGGGCTGGGCCGCGACTGGAAGGGGCGGCTGGGCCGGGTGGCCACGGCGATCGGCACGCGGATGGAGGCCGAGGGGTGCTCGCTGGCCGAGGCGCTGGCGCTCGAATCGCGACCGATGCCCGACCTGTACCGGGCGATCATCGAGGCGGGGATGCGGTCGGGCCGGTTGACCGCGGCCCTGGAAGGGCTGACGGCCTTCGTCCGGAGCCGGGCGGAGCTGCGCCGGACGATCACGCTCGCCTTGATCTACCCGGCGATCCTCGTCCTGCTGGCCTATGGGCTGTTTATCGCGTTCGTGACGGTGATGGCCCCTCGGCTGGAGGTCGGGTTCCGGTCGCTGGGGGCCTCGGCGGGCTCGATCGCCCTGCTCAGCGGGATCGGGCGGTGGGCCTGGCTCTGGGGGCCGATGGGCCTGGCGGCCCTGGTGGCGCTGGCCTGGGCCTGGTTGCGTGCGGGGCGGGTGTCGGCGCTGGGGGCCGAGCCCGGGAGGGGGCCGAGGCTCCTGGCCCCGGGGATCACCGCCATGGTCTCGCTGACCCGGAGCGGGCTGTTCGCAGACCTGCTCGCGCTCCTACTTGAGAATCAGGTGCCGATGCCCGACGCGCTGCGGCTGGCGAGCCGGGTGATCGGCGACGCCCGGATGCGGGAGGCGAGCGAACGGCTGGCCGGGTCGATCGAGCGGGGCGAGCGGGCCGAGGAGGAGGCCCCTGCGCGGGCCTCGCGGGCGTTCCCGCCGATGCTGGGCTGGTTGATGACCGCGGGGGCCGCGCGGGGCGACCTGCCCCGGGCGCTCCGGGTCGCCGCGCGGACCTATCGCGAGCGGGCGGCGGCGCGCGGGGAGGTGCAACGCATGGTCATCCCCTTGATTCTCCTGGTCGGCGTCGGGGGGACCGCGGTCTTCCTCTACGGGCTGACCCTGTTCATCCCGTTCACGGAGCTCCTGGAAACGGTGAAGTGACCGGGCCCGGGGCGGGCGATCGCCCGCCCCTCGGGCGCGATTCGGGCAATTCCTCTCATCGGCCGACCCCGGAATCTTGACACATGTCCGACCCTCGACCTGAACCGATGAAATCCGAGTCGTCGGCGTCGCAATCGCCGTTGAGCGGTCGCGAGGCGGCGGAACTGGCCGAGGCCGTGGGGGGTCTGATCGGGGCCGGCGTGACCTTGCCGGAGGGGTTGCGGGCCCTGGCCGGGGAATCGGAATCGGCCCGGGTCTCGCACAGCCTGAATCGCCTGGCCGACCGGATCGAGGGGGGGGCGTCGCTGGGCGAGGCGGTCGCGGCCGAGCGGGATCGGATGCCGGACCACCTGCCGGGCCTCGTGCTGGCGGCGGAGCGGTCGGGGCGTCCGCACGAGCTGCTGCTGGAGGCCGTGCGGTTCGAGCGGGCCGACCGGGAATTGTTCCGGCATTTGCTCATCCGGCTCGCCTATCCGACGATGCTGCTCTGCGCCTTCGCGCTGGTCTTCCAGGTGATCGCCCGCTTCGTCGCGCTCGACCTCGTGTCGGTGTACGAGGACTTCGGGGTGCAGCTCCCCCGCTTGACGCTCGTGCTGGTGAGCCTGTCGCGATGGACGGACGCGACGGGGTGGGCGATCCCGGTGGGGAGCCTGCTGGTGGTCTTGCTGGCCTGGCGATTCGCCCGGGGGGCGACCCTGCGGGGGGGCAGGCGGATGGCCAACGGGATTCCCGGGTTCGGCCGGATCTGGCGGAACGCGGCGATGGCCGAATTCACGGCGCTGCTGGCGATGCTGATCGACGCCCGGCTGACCATCCCCGAGGCGCTGGTGCTGGCCGGCCGCGGGGTGCGTGACCCGGACCTGATGTCGGCATGCGTCGGGGCGTCGCACGAGGTCGAGAAGGGCCGGTCGCTGCTCGACGCCGCCCGGCAGTATCGCCTGTTCCCGAGCGGGTTCGACCGGCTGCTGGGGTGGGCCGAGACGCACCGGGTCCTGCCCGACGCGCTCCGCCTGGCCTCGGAGATCTCCCTGGCGAGGGCGCGGTCGCAGGCGACCTTGCTGGGGGTCTTCCTGTCGGCGATGGCGGTGGCGGCCGTCCTGTGCGGGGTGGTCCTGATCGTGCTGGGGCTTTATATGCCCACGCTCAAATTACTTGCGGAACTGACGGGCGGTCCCTTCTTCATGCTGGGGTGACGATCACCGATGGGCATTCCTTCGAATCCCGATTCCGGCGAGGTGGGGCCACTCCTCCCGGGCCTGATCCCGGCGGGGGAGCCGGGCCGCCCCCTGCCGAAGGCGCGGGCGATGTCGCTGCGAGACGCGATGATCCTCATCGTCGTCGTGGCGGTCCTGGTGCGGTTGGCCATCCCGGCGGGGCTGGGGGTGGCGATCCTGCTGGTCGTCATGGCGGTGCTGGCGGTGGTGGCCGGGGGCGTGGCGATGCTCGTCCGGGGCCGTTCGATCCGGTCGGAGCCGATGCTGCAAGTCGTCTCGAACGCGGTCGAGCGGGGCTTGCCGCTGGAGCCGGGGATCGAGGCGTGCGGGGCGCTCTGCGGGGGCGTCCTGGAGCGTCAGGCCCGGGCCGTCGTCGCCCTGATGGAGCGGGGGATGCCGATGGGGGAGGCGTTCGCCCGGGTGAAGGGGTCGTTCCCCCGCCAGGGGATCGTCCTGCTCCGGATGGGGTGGGATGGTCCGGTGCTGGGGAAGGCCCTGCGATCCCTCGGCCGTCGGCGGCGGGAACAGCAGCCGTTCCGGGCGCAACTGGGATCGCGGTTGAGTTACCTGATCGGGGTCGTGCTGGTGATGCAGGTGGTGGTCGGGTTCATGATGTTCTGGGTCGCCCCGAAGCTGGAGGCGATCGCGGTGGATTTCGGGGTCGAGCTGCCGGCGATCACGCGGTGGACCTTCGCGGTGACCGGCCATCCGGCCGTCGGGCCGGCCTGGGCGGGGGCGCTGCTCGTGCAGCTGATCGCGTTACCGTTGATCACGTTCCTCGCCTTCGATCCGATCGACTGGGGGGTTGCCGCGGTGGACCGGCTCCTGCTGAAACGTCACGGGGCGACGGTCTTGCGTGCGTTGGCGGGAGAGGTGGCGCTGGGCCGGCCGATGCCGGAGGCGCTCGAGCGGATCGCGCAGGCCCACACGAGCCGGGTGGTGCGCAGGCGGATCCGATGGGCGTCGGCCCGCGTCGATCGGGGGCAATCGTGGACGCAATCGCTGGTGGCGACGGGGTTGATCCGGCCGGCCGACGGCGCGGTGCTCGATGCGGCGGCGCGGGCCGGGAATCTCTCCTGGGCGCTCGAGCAGCAGGCCGACGGGCTGGATCGCCGGTCCGGCTACCGCGTGATGGTCTGGGGCCAGATCCTCTACCCGGTCGCCGTGATCGGGCTGGCGGTCCCGGTGCTTGTCTTCGTGCTCACGTATTTTCTCCCGCTTGTGACCATCATCAGGGCGATGGCATCATGAACGTCCATGCGTTGAATGATCGGGCTGGTGGCGGCCCTGTGGGGCGTCGGCCGGGGCGGGCCCGGGGCGGGTTCACCCTGATCGAGGCCTCGGTGGCGGTCGTGCTGCTGATGGTCGGCATGACCGCGACGCTCCAGGCCGTGTCGTGGATGGCGAGGGAGCGGCTCGCCCTCGACCGGCACGCGGTGGCGATCCGGGAGGCCGAGCATGCACTCGATCGGCTGGTGCGCCGGGAAGTCGAGCCCGATGAGGTCGCAACGCTCTCGCCGGACGCGACCCGGGCGCTGCCGGAGGGGACGATTGAGGTCGATCGGCGGCTGGAGACGGGGGACGGGCCGGCGATGGAGCGGTTGACGGTGACGCTCCGGTATCGAACCCGGCCGGGGATCACGGCCCGGTCGGTCCGCCTGACGACCTGGCGGATGCCCCGGGGCGGGACGACGGCCGAGGGCCGGGAGGGGGACGGATCATGATCGCCCGGGGGACGCATCGCGGGGGGAAGCGATCGGGGGTGGCGTCGCTCATCGAGGTCCTGGCCGCGATGACGATCATCGCCGTGCTGTTCGGGACGACCGCGAGCCTGACGGCATTGATGTTCCGCCTGGAACGGACGGGCCAGGACGACCTGGCCGCGACGATCACGGGGGGGACGCTCGCGGCCGACTTCCGCGCCGATGGGCACGCGGCGTCGGGCGTGGAGGAGGGGGAGGATGCGGAGCAGATCGTCCTGACCGGGCCGGGCGACCGGCGGACGGTGTATCGAAGGGACGGGCGTTCGTTGATCCGAGAGGGAGGGGGGCCGGGCGAGGCGGGTCGGCGGGAATCGTATCGGCTGCGGCCGAGGGCGACGGTTCGGTGGGAGGTGCGGGAGGCGGGGGCGTGGCGGGTCGTCACGCTGGCGATCGAGGAGACGGGGGAGGTCGGGGGGGATCGTCGGGTCGTCCGGATCGACGCCACGATCGGCCGGGACCATCGTTACGGGGGGGACGACTCATGAGAGGTCGGGCGGTTCGCCGTCGGGGAGGGGCCGCGCTGGTCGCCCTGGTGTGCCTGGGGACGATGGGCGTGGTGGTGGTGGGCCTGCTGCGGGTGAGCAAGGCCCGATCGGACCAGCTTCGGCGGGTCGAATGGCGGTGCCAGGCCGACTGGCTGGTGGAGGCGGGCCTGGAACGGGCGGCGGCCCGGCTCGGGGCCGATCGGGATTACGGCGGAGAGACCTGGCGGATCCCGGGCGAGTCGCTGGGGGGCAGCCGATCGGCCGAGGTGGTCATCACGAGGCTCCCCGCCGGGGACGACGGGGCCGAGCCGGTCCGGGTGCAGGTTCGGGCGGATTATCCGGCCGATGGATTCGTCGAGGATCGGGCGCGACGCAGCAGGACATTCGCAATCAACCCAGACGCTTTGACCAGAGGATCGCGGGAATGATCATGTTCAACGATCGAAGGCGTGCATTTACCCTGATCGAGCTGCTGGTCGTGATCGCCATCATCGGGGTGCTGATCGCGCTCTTGCTGCCCGCGGTGCAATCGGCGCGGGAGGCGGCCAGGCGGGTGCAGTGCACGAACAACCTGATGCAACTGATCCTGGCCTCGCAGAATTACGCGTCGGCACACGAGGTGTTCCCGCCCGGAGTGCTGGATGATCCGGGGTCGGGGCCGATCCCGAACCTCGCGGTCGGCAAGCATTATGGCTGGGCGACGCAGATCCTCCCCTTCATCGAGGAGCGGAACGCCTTCGCGAAGATGAATTTCGAGACGGGGCTGTACGCAGCGGCCAACGACACGATCCGGATGGTGGAGAAGCGGATCTTCCTCTGTCCGTCCGACGGGCGGATCGGATTCGGCGGCCCCGCCGGCCCGGCGCAGATGAGCTATGCCGGGTGCCATCACGAGGTCGAGGCGCCGATCGACGAGACGAACCACGGGGCGTTCTTCCTGAACAGCGCCCTGACCCCCCAGGGGGTGCCCGACGGGCTGACGAACACCATCTTCTTCGGCGAATACCGGGCGACGGGGGTGCCGACGCTCGGCTGGGCGTCCGGGACGCGGGCGACCCTGCGCAACACGGGGACGCCCCCGAACGCGATGGTGCAATTCCCGCTGGGGATGAGCCCGGAGGATCTGGGGGATGGGGGCCTCGACGGGACCGAGCAGCAGCCGGAGGCCCCTCAGGAGATCCCGCCGGCCTCGCTGCTGGTCGGCGGGTTCGGCAGCAACCACCCGGGCGGGGCGAACTTCGCGTTCGGCGACGGCTCGGTCCGGTTCGTCAAGGACACGGTGTCGCGCGAGGTGTTCCGCCTGCTCGGGCATCGGGCCGACGGCGAGGTGATCAGCGACAACTCGTGGTGATCACTAGGAGCGATCAGCGGGCCTGGAGGATGGTGCCGAGGACGTCGAGGAAGCGGTCGATCTGCTCGTCGGTGCCGACGGTGACGCGGAGGCCGGGCTCGCGGCCCGGGTAGCGCATCAGGCGGACCAGGATGTTGTGCGCCTTCAAGGCGTCATAGATCTCCTCGGCGGGCGGGCCCCCCTCGCACCAAGCGAAGTTGGCCTGGCTGTCGGGGACGGAGTAGCCGAGGGCTCGGATGGCGTCTGCCAGGCGGCGGCGGGTGGACAGGACGCGGTCGCGGATCGACCGGGTGTAGTCGGCATCGTCCAGGGCCGCGGCGCCGCCGAGCAGGCTGAGGGCGTCGCAGTTGTACGAATCCTTGACCTTGTTCAGGCCTTCGATCACCTCGGGCCGGGCGATCAGGTAGCCGATTCGAAGGCCGGCGAGGCTGAGGCCCTTGCTGAGGGTCCGGGAGACGATGAGGTTGGGCAGTTCGGAGACGAGGCCGATGCAGTCCTCGTCGGCGAAGTCGGCGTAGGCCTCGTCGACGACGAGGGTGCCGGGGAACTGCCGGGCGATGGCGGCGACCTCGGCGGCGGGGAGCATGGTGCCGGAGGGGCTGTTGGGGTTGGCCAGGAAGGCGAGCGGGGCGCCGGTGGCGGCGAAGGCGTCGGGGGGGAGGGTCCAGTCGGGCAGGAAGGGGACCTCGACGGGCCGGGCGTCCTGAATCTCGGCGAGGGTCCGATAGAGGACGTAGCTGGGGGTCGGGTAGGCGACCGGGTCGCCGGGCCCGACGAAGGCGCGGGTCAGGATGGTCAGGCAATCGTCCGAGCCGTTGCCGGCCAGGACCATGTCCGGGGTCACGCCGTGACGCCGGGCGACGGCCTCGCGGAAGGCGGTGCCGGAGGGGTCGGGGTAGCGCCTCAGGCGGCCGTCGGCCAGGGCCGCCTGGATCGCCTCGGCCACCCGAGGGGACGGCGGATAGGGATTCTCATTCGTGTTCAGCTTGATGATGCTGCCCGGGTCGCGCGGCTGCTCTCCGGGGACGTAGCCGGCCATCCGGTCGATGTGAGGCAGCACGGGGGGGTCCTTCTCGGTCGGGAGGAATGGGGATCGAAGGTCGAGCACATGAAGCGGGACTGATCAGACGGCCGACAGGGCCGGGGCGTGCGAGGCGAGCCGTTGCAGGGGTTCCTCGTCGATGCGGTAGACGGTCCATTCGTCCATCGGGCGGGCTCCCATGGCCTGATAGAACCCGATGGCGGGCTCGTTCCAGTTGAGGACCGACCACTCCAGGCGGCCGCACCCGCGGTCGACGGCGAGCTTCGCGAGGGAGGAGAGGAGGGCCTTGCCGATCCCCCGGCCGCGCTGGGAGGGGCGGACGAACAGGTCTTCCAGGTAGAGGCCGGCCTGCCCCCGGAAGGTGGAGAAGGTGTGGAAGAAGAGGGCGAGTCCGACCGGCTCGCCGTCCCACTCGGCGATCAGGGCCTCGGCGAAGGGGCGAGGTCCGAACAGTCCGCGGCGGACGTCGTCGGGGGTCGCCCTGGCGTGGTCGAGCAACTGCTCGTAGTCGGCCAGTTCCCGGATGAGTTGGACGATCGTCTCGCAGTCGTCGGGAGAGGCGGGGCGGATGGTCGCGGTCATTGGGGGGTGGGTCGCTGGGGGAAAGAGGGGGCTGGTCGGCCGAGTGATCGCGATGAGTCGAGGGGCGTTCTCGCGCCCGATGTCGCCGCCGATCGGGGAGATGATACCCGGATTCGGCCCTCGGTTTCGAGCCGGGCGAAGGGATTCGCCCGGCAGTCCGGCCCGATCCGAGGCCGAGGGGTTCGGCCCGGACGGGGGGCCGGGGACGCCGCGAGGAAGGGGGATCAGGGCGATTCGCCCTCCTCGGGGCCGAGGCGGACATCGACGCTGTAGCGGTGGGCGGTCAGGCCCTCCTTGTCGGCGAGCAGGCGGACGTCGGGGGCGAGGCGTTCCAGGCCTCGGCGGTCGACGTGGATGAGGCTCGTGCGCTTGAGGAAGTCGTTCGAGGCCAGGCCCGAGGCCCATCGGGCGGTGCCGCCGGTCGGCAGGACGTGCGAGGGGCCGGCGGCGTAGTCTCCGACGGCCACGGGGGTCAGGTGGCCGAGGAAGATGGCCCCGGCGTTCGTCAGGCGATCGGCCAGGCGGTGGGCGTCGCTGGTCGAGACGTGCAGGTGCTCCGGGGCGATGAGATTGGTCAGCTCGATCGCCTCCTCCTCGTCGCGGACGAGGATCAGGGAGCCGAACTGTTCGAGGCTGTCGCGGGCCAGGTCGCCCCGGCTGAGGCGGGAGAGCTGGTCTTCGAGGGCCTCGACGACGCGGTCGATCAGGTCGGCTTCCCAGGTGATGAGGACGCTCGCGCCGGGGGAGTGCTCGGCCTGGCTGATGAGGTCGGCCGCGACGAAGGAAGGTTCGGCGGTCCAGTCGGCGATGAGGACGACCTCGCTCGGCCCGGCGATGCTGTCGATGTCGACCTCGCCGTAGACCTTCTGCTTGGCCAGGGCGACGAACAGGTTGCCGGGTCCGACGATCTTGTCGACCTGCGGGATCCCCTCGACGCCGTAGGCGAGGGCGGCCACGGCCTGGGCGCCGCCGATCCGGTGGACTTCCTTGACGCCGAGCAGGTGGCAGGCGGCGAGCAGGTCGGTGTTGTAGCCGCCGAACTCGGTGGGGGGGACGACGACGGCGATCTCCTCGACCCCGGCGGCCTGCGCCGGGACGACGGTCATCAACAGCGACGAGGGATAGGCGGCCGCTCCCCCCGGCACGCAGACGCCGACGCGGCGCATCGGCCGGTAGCGGAGGGTCAGCTCGACGCCCGGCGAGGGGGTCATCACCGCGTCCCGCAGCAGGATGCCCGACTGGAAGGCGAGGATGTTGTCCCGGACGCGGCGGATGGTGCGGAGGTACGCGCGGTCGGCCTGGCGGAAGGCGTCGGCCATTTCTTCGGCCGAGACGGTGAAATTCGAGCGGTCGAGCGGCTTGCGGTCGAGCTTGGCGGTGTAGTCGAGCACCGCGTCGAGCCCGTGCTCGCGGACGTCGGCGCAGATGCGATCGACGACCTGCTGGGGGTTCAGGGCCTCGCCGAAGACGGCGAGGGTCAGTTCCCGGCCGCGGGGGCTGACCACGTCTCCCCTGGGGCTCAACTGGGCCCTGAGGGAGGCGATGGCCTCTCGGGCGTCGTCGGACCTGGTGTCGATTCGCGTGATGTTCAAGGCAGGCGTCGTCGGACGGGGCATCTCCGCTCCCCTCTCCAAAGGCTCGGGAACGATTCCATTCTAGGCCCGGGGTCGAGAAGGCAATACCAGGCACCGACCCTATCCGGGACACACAGGGCGGTCAACGATCCGGCCGGTCGGGCCGGCCCGGGTCGCTCGTCAGCGGAATCCTTCCTCGTCGGAGGGGAAGGCCGAGGATTGCACGTCGTGGGCGTATCGATTGGCCGCCTCGCGGACCGTGGAGGCGAGTTCGGCGTAGCGGCGGACGAATTTCGGTCGGAAGCCCTCGAAGAGGCCGAGCAGGTCGTGCGTGACCAGGACCTGGCCGTCGCACGAGGGCCCGGCGCCGATGCCGATGGTCGGGATCGCCAGGGCCTGCGAGATGGTCGCGGCGATCTCGGAGGGGACGCACTCGATGACCAGGGCGAAGGCCCCGGCCTCGGCCACGGCGTGGGCGTCGGCCAGCAGGGCGTCGGCGTCGCGCTGGACCTTGTAGCCGCCCAGGTGGCGGACCGATTGCGGGGTCAGGCCGATGTGGGCCATGACCGGCACGTCGGCCTCGACCAAGCGCCGGATGGTCGCGGCCATGCGGCGACCGCCTTCGAGCTTGACGGCCTGGCACTCGGTCTCCTTCAGCAGTCGGCAGGCGGAGCGGACGGCCTGCCGGGGCGACTCGTGGTAGGAGCCGAACGGCAGGTCGGCCACGACCAGGGCCCGGCGGGCGGCCCGGGCGACCATCTCGGCGTGGTAGACCATCTGATCGAGCGTGACCTTGAGGGTCGTGCCGTGCCCCTGGACGACCGTGCCGAGCGAGTCGCCCACGAGCAGGACGTCGATCCCCGCCTCGTCGAGCAGGCGGGCCATGGTGTAGTCGGCGGCGGTCAGCGAGGTGATCTTCCGCCCGTCCCGCTTCCATCGGGACAGGAGCGGAGGGGTCACCACGGGGTCGTTCTCAGTTGCCATGAGAGGCTCCATCGGGGCCGGGCATCGGCGTCGGCTTCATCTTCGTTTTCGGCTTCGGCTTCGGCTTCGGCACAAGCTCGGCCACGAACACGTCGGGCCGATCGATCACAATGCGGTAATGTTTGCGGGCCAGGCGGCGGAGCGAGGCGCGACGAGGGCCGGCGGATTCGTGACTGCCCTCGGGGCCGAGGTCGGCCAGGAAGGCGGCCCCTCGGCCCTGGTAGAACGCGACGAGGGCCAGCGGGTCGTCGGGGTTTTCGAGCTGCCCGCCCCACTCGCCCGCGGCCCGCCGGGCCGATCGGGGGGTGATTTCCAGGCGGCAGCCGCGACGATCGGCGGCGAACAGGAGGGCTTCCGGGGCCACGAGCCAGCGATCGGCCGGGACGACCCGGCGGACCTGTTCGGCGGCCGAGCCCAGGGCACGCCACTCGGACGGGGTCTGCCAGGTCGAGCGGGAGCCGATCGCCGCCATCCCGACGAGGAGCAAACCGAGGGCCGTCGCCCACAGGCGGCCGAGCTTCGAGCGAGCGACGGCGATCAGGCTTCGGGCGATGCCGACGCTCAAGACGGGTGCCAGGACCATCCAATAGTATTCGTGATGCCACTTCCCCGCCAAGAGCAGCAGGGCGAGCGACGCCGAGGCTCCCCAGATGGGCCAGAGGCGGTCGATCGGTCGGATCGCGACCAACCCGAAGACTGCAAGGAGCAGGCCGATCGGCGTGAAGGATCGGATTAGCAGATAGTGTGCCGCGGGCCGGTAGGTTTCGAGTCGGAGGAGGGTCGTCGGCAGCAAGGCGTCGAGCCAGAGGCGACGGTTGTCGAGCGAGGCCCTGGAGCCTTCGCCTTCGGCCAGCAAGGCCGACGCATGGAGATACCAGAGGATGACCGGGATCAGGGCCGAGAGCGCGAGGCAAATTGCCAGGCGGCGTGTTGGGCCGTGTGGGGTGGCTGTGGTGCCGTCGCGGTGTGATGGGGCAGCGGCCCCCCTCACCCGGCCTGCGGCCACCCTCTCCCCCGGAGGGGGCGAGGGTTGAGATGGTTCCATCACCCTCTCGCCGCGAGCGGGGAGAGGGCCGGGGTGAGGGGTCTCCGGCGAGGTCGCAAGGCTTGGCGAGCTCGCCGACGGCCCCCTCACCCGGCCTGCGGCCACCTTCTCCCCCGCGTGCGGGGGAGAGGGATGTGTGAGTGTCTTCGGGTCGACCGAGGGGCGAGTGAAGTCCGGCGCCGGGGGGCTGAGCGAGGCACGCGAACGCCACCCGAAAATCGCCAGGACGAGCGGGATGAGGATGAACGCGGAGGTGACTTTCACCGCCAGGCTGGTCGCCAGCAGGAGCCAACCGGCAGCCAGCCAGCCGCTTCGGACGCGATCGTCGTGTGCGAAGGCATCCCAGCAGCGCAGGGCCACCAGTTGCGTGCCGAGCATGAGGGCGTCGGGCTGCACGGCCCGGCCGTAGCGGATCATGACGGGGAGGATTGCGAATACTCCCACCGCCACCAGGGCAACCCTCACCCCTTCCCGACGACGCACCAGGCCGTAGAGGCCCCAGGCGCCGAGAGTCGTCGCCAGGCCGGACACGAGGCGGCCGGAGACGCCGATCGGCCAGCCGGTCGCCCGGGTCAAGCCGGCGACGAGGGCGGCGTAGATCGGCGGCTCGACGAGGAAGAGGTTCGGGAAGGGGCCGGTGTCGAGCTGCGGGCGGAGAAAGCCCGAGCCGCGTTCGAGGTTGCGCGCGACCATCGCGGTCGGGATCTGGCGGCCGACGTAGTTCTCGACGATCGGTTGATCGGCGTCCCAGGCCCGCAACCCGAAGGTGAAGGCCAGGAGTGCGGCCAGCAGCATCCGATCCGCGTGTCGCGTCACAAGAGTCATTGAGACCAGGAGGTCGGGGTCCGATCCCAGCGATGGGCCCGGAGCGATTGGGCCAGGGCCGGTTCCAGCGGGACACCGTCGCTGGTGGCGATGTTCGCCTCGACGTGCCGGAGCTTGCGCATGCCGGGGATGATGGTCGAGACGGTCGGCTCGCGGAGGATCCAGCGGAGGGCCAGTTCGGGCATGGTCATGCCGTCGGGGATGACCGGGCGGAGGGCCTCGGCCCGGTCGACGCTGGCGCGGAGGTTCTCGGGCACGAAGTAGGTGTTCCGCCAGTCTCCCTCGGGCCAGGAGGAATCGTAGGAGAGGTTGCCGGTGAGGGTCCCCTCGTCGAACGGGACGCGGGCGATGACGCCGATGTTCCGCTCGCGGCAGACGGGGAACAGGTCGTCCTCGGGTGCCTGGTCGAAGACGTTGTAGATGACCTGGACGGCGTCGATCAGGCCGGTCTTGAGGGCCTCGATGCCGTTGGCCGGCTCCCAGCGGTTGACGCTGACGCCGACGGCCTCGACCAGCCCCTCGCGCTTCAGGTCGTCCATGGCGCGCTGCCAGCGGTCGTCGGACGCCCAGGCATCTTCCCAGACGTGGAACTGGAGCAGGTCGATGCGGGGGAGGTCGAGGTTCGCCAGGCTCTTCTCGGCGTACTCGCGGATGTGGTCGGGCGGGAAGCAGTCGTCGAGCGTGAAGCCGCGGCGCGAGGGCCAGGTGAAGTTCTTCGGCGGGAGCTTGGTGGCGACGTAGAGCCGGCGGTCGGGGTGGGCCTTGACCAGGCGGCCGAGCAGGCGCTCGCTGTGCCCCTCGCCGTAGCCCCAGGCGGTGTCGAAGAAGGTGCAGCCCAGCTCGACCGACCGATGGAGGCTGGTCATCGACTCGTCGTCGTCCGAGTCGACCCAGCCGGCCATGCCCCACATGCCGTAGCCGATCTCGGAGACGGACCATCCGGTGCGGCCAAACGTCCGGTATTGCATCGCTCGTTCCAGCAAGGGTGTGATTCGTCGAGACAGACACGCACGGGGCGGCCGGACCAGGGCTTCGGCCGCCCCGGGGCGATTCAGTCGAGTTCCTTGAGGTAGATGTTGCGGAACTCCAGGGGGTTGCCGTGGTGCTGCAGCTCGATCGTCCCCTCGGCCGGGATCGGGCCGTCGTAGTCGGGCCAGTTCTCGAGGGGGACGTCGTCGACGACCTTCTCGCCGTTGAGGAAGACGGTGACGTTCTCCCCCTTCATGATGATGTGAAACGTGTTCCATTCGCCGATCGGCTTGTCGGCGACCACGAGCGGCTTGCTCTCGCCGACCTTGTTGTTGAACAGGCCGCCGGAGCCGATCTCCGGCTCGTCCCAGATTTGCACCTGCGGCTTGCCGCGCAGGTAGATGCCCGAGTCGGCCTTCGGCCCGATCTTCCAATCGACGTACAGCTCGATGTCGCCGTAATCCTCGGCGGTGACGAGGCTGTCCCCCTTGCCGTCGTAGTGGAGGATGCCGTCCTTGACGGTCCAGTGCTCGGCGGCGTCGTTGTCGGTCTTCCAGTGGGTCAGGTCCTCGCCGTTGAACAGGGCGATGAACCCTTCGGGGGGGGTGTTCAGTTGGTGCTCGTCGGCCGGGGCGACGAACAGGAGGGTGGCCAGGGCCACGGTGGTCGAGACGATCACGGGGTCGGTCTCCGAGTCGGAATCTGGAACGAATCCCTAACACAGGGGGGATCGGACGGGAGCGGCGGCCAGCCAGGCCGCCGTCGGTCCTCGATTAGACCGCGAAGCCGACCGCGTGTCACGCCTGCCCCGGTCCGCTCCGGCCGATTGACCGCCCGATCGCCCCGCCCTAGACTCGAACCCATGCCCGGCCCGATTGCCATGCGACGCGGCGGGCACCCATTTCTTTTCGTGATCTTCGCCTGGCCCCGTTTCGGAGTCTCTCCCGATGAATTCTCGGAATCGTTCTCGCCGCGACGTGCTTCGAGGTGCCCTGGTCGGCGGGGCCGCATTCGGCCTCGGTCTGGGCCTGCGGCCGGGCCGGTTGCTGGCGGAAGACCTGAGCGGGGCCCCGGAGGCCGGCCCGATCGGCGAGTTCAAGATTTCGCTGGCCCAGTGGTCGCTGCACAAGCGGTACTTCGCCAGCGGCGACACGGCCCAGGCCAACCTGAACTTCCCCAGGGACACCCGCGAGGAGTTCGGCATCGAGGCCGTCGAGTTCGTCAACCAGTTCTTCAAGGACAAGGCCCGCGACGAGGCCTACCTGAAGGAGTTGAAGCAGCGGGCCGACGACCAGGGGGTCGAGTGCCTGCTCATCATGATCGACGGCGAGGGGAGCCTGAGCCACCAGGACCCCGAGCAGCGCACTCAGGCGGTCGAGAACCACAAGAAGTGGGTCGACGCCGCCAAGGCGCTCGGCTGCCACTCGATCCGCGTCAATACCGGCGACAACTACAGCGCGACCGAGGTGGCCGACGCCGTCGAGGGCTGCTCGGCCCTGTCCGAGTACGCGAAGTCGGTCGGCCTGAACATCATCTGCGAGAACCACGGCGGCCCGTCGAGCGACCCCGACGCCCTGATCGCCCTGATCAAGGGGGTCGGCATGGACAACTTCGGCACCCTGCCCGACTTCGGCAACTTCCCCACCCAGGGGCCCCGCGAGGAGCACAAGTTCGCCATCGACGTCTACGAGGCGATTGCCCGCCTCATGCCCTTCGCCAAGGGGGTCTCGGCCAAGTCGTTCGACTTCGACGACGAGGGGCATGAGATCTTCCTCGACTACCCCCGGATCATGAAGATCGTCACCGACGCGGGCTACAATGGCTACGTCGGCATCGAGTACGAGGGGGGCCGCCTCTCCGAGCCGGAAGGGATCCTGGCCACCAGGGACCTGCTCGCCTCGCTCTCCGGTGCGAAGTACGCGCCGAAGGGCTGACCGAACGCCGAGCACGAGCGGGAGTCGGGCCGGGCCGCGATTGGGGCCCGGCCCGGCACGGCTCGTGCGGCCTGATCGGCGGATCGGACCGGCGAACTCCCGCCCGACTGGTTTTCGAGCATTTTCCCGAGAGTCTTGGATCATGGCGACCCTGGCGAAGCGTTACGTGCCCGTCCTGCTGCTCTCGACCCTGATCGGCCACGGTCAGCCCCTCTCGGCGGACGATCGAGGGCAGACGCTCTGGGTCGAGGCGGAGCGGCCGAGCCGATCGACCATGATCCGCCACCCGCAGTGGTACGACCGGGTCAAGGCCGACCGACTCTCGGGGGGCGACTGGCTCTCCCACTTCTCGGACGATCGGCCCGGGACCGCCGAGTATGACCTCGACGTGCCCGAAGACGGCCGCTATGCCTTCTGGCTGCGGGCCAATCCGGTCCAGACGAGCCTGGATTACCGGATCGACGAGGGGGATTGGCACGCGGTCGACTTCGCGCAGGCCGATCAACAGGTGAACGTGGCCGCCGACGAGAAGCCCGACCTGCGATTCGTGGCCTGGGTCCGCCTCGACGACCTGGAGCTCGAGGCCGGTCGGCATGTGCTGGCCTTCCGGGCCGCAAGCGACTTGCATCATCACGGGGCGATCGATGCGTTCGTGCTCACGACGACGGCCTTCGTCCCCCGGGGGCTGGACCGCCCGGGGGCCTCGGGCGTGAACGTCTTCGGCGGGGCGGGCACCTGGCCCTTCCGGCCCGAGCGGGACACGTTCCGCGCGGATGCCCTGCTCGATCTCCGCTCGTTGAACGAGGAGGTCGCCGGGCAGAACGGATTCGTCGGGCGGACCGAGGACGGCGACGGGTTCGTCCTGGGGGATGGTTCGCCCGCGCGATTCTGGGCCGTCACGACCTATGTGCAACGCCAGGGGGATCTCGACACCGTGAAACAGCACGCCCGCTTCCTGGCCAAGCGGGGCGTGAACATGGTCCGATACCACGGCCACCTGGAGCCGAAGCCCGAGGATCAGCCCGAGGCGACGCTCTCGGACGCCGACCCCGAGGGGCTCGACCAGGCGTGGAAGCTGGTCGCGGGCATGAAGGACGCGGGGATCTACACGACGCTTAGCCCCTACTGGGCGGCCAACTTCAAGGAGGTGCCGGCCCGATTCGGCATCGAGGGCTGGCCCGAGGACCAGAGCCCCCAGGGGCTCCTCTTCTTCAACCCGACGCTCCAGGACGCCTACAAGGCCTGGCTCCGCAAACTACTGACCACGCCGAATCCGTACACGGGCATCCCCCTGGCCGAGGACCCGGCATTGGCGATCATCCAGCTCCAGAATGAGGACTCGATGCTCTTCTGGACGATGCAGAACGTCAAGGGTCGGCAGCTCGAAGTGCTGGGCAAGCAGTTCGGATCGTGGCTGGTGGAGAAGTACGGATCGCTCGATGCCGCCCTCCGGGCCTGGGAGAATGACCGGATGCCCGAGGACGACTTCGCGCGGGGGGTCGTCGGCATCCACATCGTCTGGGAGTGGACCCAGTCGCGGGGCGGGGGGCGCAAGGCCCGGCTCGACGACCAGTTGCAGTTCTTCGGCGAGACGATGTACGGCTTCAACCGGGAGATGGAACGCTACCTGCGCGAGGACCTCGGCTGCCGCCAACTGATCAACGCCGGCAACTGGAAGACGGCCGACCCGATCCGGCTGGAGGACGTCGAACGCTGGTCGTACACGGCCAACGACGTCATCGCGGTCAACCGGTATTACAGCCCGGTGCATCTCGGCCCCGATCGCGGCTGGCGGATCAACGCGGGCGACCGCTACGCCAACACGTCGGCCCTGCTCGACCCGAGGAGCCTGCCGACGAACATCAGGCAGGTCGCCGGATTCCCGACCATGCTGACCGAGACCCGGTGGGTCCCGCCCCTCAGCTACCAGGCCGAGGCCCCCTTCCTGGCGAGCGTCTACTCGGCCCTGACCGGGATCGACGGCTTCGTCTGGTTCTCGACCGCCGAGCCGGAGTGGTCGATCGAGGACCGGGCCGAGTGGAACGCCGCCTCGCGCAAGAAGTGGGAGATCGCCACGCCGATGGTCCTCGGCCAGTTCCCGGCCGCGGCCCTGATCTATCGCCTCGGGTATGTGAGCGAAGGGGAGCCGGTGGTGGTCGAGCACCGGGGCCTCGGCGAGCTCTGGCGACGCGAGCCGCCGATCATCGCCGAGGACCCCAGCTACGACCCGAACCGCGACCTGGGCGACTCGGCCCGGCGGGTGGAGCAATCGGGCTCGGGTGCGGTCGATCCGCTCGCCTTCCTGGCCGGGCCGGTGGTCGTCTCGTACGACGCGGACCCGAGCCGGTCGGACGTGGCCGACCTCGACGCCTTGATCGTCCGCGACCGGCAGCGGGTGGGCAGCGTCACCGGCGAGGTGGTGCTCAACTACGGCCAGGGGTTGTGCGGCCTGAATGCGCCGAAGGCCCAGGGAGTGGTCGGGTTCCTCGATCGCGTCGGGACCTTTGCACTGCGCGATGTGACGATCTCCTCGAAGAACCCGTACGGGGCCGTGCTCGCCGTCTCGCTCGACGACGCACCGCTGGCGAGCAGCCGGGCGGTCCTCGTCCAGGTCGGGACGGAAGCCTTGCCGACCGGCTGGACGACCAGGGCCACCACCTTCCCGACCGACGGCGGAGAGCGGCAGGTCGAGGGGTTCGAGATCGTGGACACCGGCCGGATGCCCTGGGCGATCGCCCGGACCGACGCCTCGATCCGGGTGCAGAACCCGGGGCTGACCTCGGCCGTCGTCCTCGATGCGAACGGCGTCCCCGCCCGGTCAATCGACGTGACCCGGCGGGACGGGGCCGTGCAGGTCGACCTGCCGGCGGATGCGCTGTACGTCGTGCTCAGGGGCGATTGATCGGCTGGTCCCCGTCGGGCCCGGTCGGGGATCGGACCGGGATGCGACGGGCGCGCGGCCCTCGGTCGGGAGGGGGCTCATCGCGAGGCCGGCCGGGGGAGGCTGCCGAGCTTGATCTGGAGCTTCTCGATCAGGTCGGCCCTGGCATCGCGCGCGAAGCGATGTTCGATCTCGCGGCTGACCTCGCTGCCGATCTCCATGCGGCTCGATTCCAGGGCGCTGAGGCCGGGGAGCGGGATGCGCGTCCTGGCCTCGAAATAGTTGCTCCAGGCGGTCCGGCCCGATCGATCGAGCTGCAGCTCGGTTCGGATCAAGGTCGTTTGATGGGGCGATTGCAGGTACGAGGCGCCGTATTGCTCGGTCAGGGTGGTGCGGAAGCGGAACGGGGCCTCGTCCCAGAGCCCGGCCAGCGGGGAGTCGGGGGGAGCGGGGAGATAGCCGTGTCGGACGCAGGCATCCCGGATGACCTGGCGGAGGGCGGAGCGATACGAGTCGTCCGGCGATCCCGCCGGCCCGGCGGTCAGCTCGATCGGCTCGATGAGGATTCCATTCGACCGCACCAGCCCGGCCACGAAGCCCCGGAGCCGTTCCCGGGCGGCGGCGACCGGGGCGGCCGGGGGCCGATCGAGATCGCCCGCCAACCGATCCGAGAGCGCGAGGGCCTCGGCCGGATTCCCGGCGGCGAGGGCCGATTGGGCCAGGCCGAGTTGCTCATCCGTCCATCGCCGGGCGGCCTCGGAGAGGGCCTGTCCCGCTCGGCCCATCAGCGTGCCCAGGGCCGGGTCGGAGGCGGATCGCTCCGCGATCGCTCGGGCCTGCTCCATTGCCTCGCGCGCCGGCCGATCGGGCAGTGCGTCGAGCTGGGCGGCGACATCGGCGATTGCCAGCTCGTCGCGCCGCCGGATGAGGCGATCGAGCCCGCCCGGCGGTTCGAGGGCGGACTCCCGGGCCACCGCGAGCGCCGCATCGGCGGCGAGGAAGGCGGCCGAGGGGTCGCCGAGCCGCTCGGCTTGGTCCATCCGGGCCATGGCCTGGGCGATGGCCTCGGAGCGATCGGCCCGGATCGACCCCTGCCACCAGCGCCAGGCCATCACCGGCATCAGCACGACGACCGCCATGCCCACGCCGATGGGCGTCCAGCGGCGCCATCGCGGTCGTCTCGACCGGCGCCGTCCGACGTTCCTCGGGAAGAAGGGGACCTCGACCAGGGTGCCGCAGCCGCGACAGCGGATCCGACGCCCCGGGGATCGCGACTTCAGGCGAACTTTCCGGCCGCATTCGGGGCACCCGAACGCCACTGACGTCCCCATCCGCGCCCCCCGCCTGTCCGGGTCCGGCTCGTGATCACGGTCAAACAACGAGGGCGGGGCGGCCGGCAACCCGTTTCGGGGGAGTTGCTCCGAGGGGAAACGGGATTCACGGCTCCCCGTGCTGCCTCTCCGCCGATTCGACGGCCGGACGATTCCGCCGATGCCAGCGACGACGCCTTGCTCCGGCATCGATCTTACAACGCGAGGTGAGCCGAGGGGAACGCCCGTGACTCTCCCAACTGGGCCGGACGATCAGTGAGCGCCGGCGGTGCATTGGTCGATCAGCCAGGAATCGACGTCGGAGAGCATGGCGGGGGTGATCGTCCGCGCGGCGTTGTAGACCCGGGAGGTCAGGGGGAGGCCGGCGTTGCGCAGGAGCTGGTCGTCCCGGATCGCGTCCCCGATCGGCGCCCGGGCGTTCCAGAGCCCGTGCAGCGAGAGGATGGGCAGCGACCGGGAGGCCTCCCAGCGGGCCAGGGGGCGGAAGCCCCGGGGGATCCAGCCATTCAAGGCGACCACGCCGGCGAAGCGTTCGGGATGGGTCAGGCCGAGTCGGAAGGCCACGGCGGCCCCCTCGCCGCTGCCGACCAGGAAGATCCGCTCGGAATGCACGTGCAAGGCCCGCATGGTGCGGCAGACGGCGGAGAACAAGGTGTCCTCGATCGCGTCGAAGGAGTCGGCCGACCCGTGCGTCATGAAGCGGGGGAGCATGGCGTCGGGGTCGATCTCCTCCCAGTGCGGGCCGGGCTTGCGCCGCGGGTGGCGGAACGAGGCCCCCCAGTCGTAGCCGACGTGCTTCCCGGCGCGATGGACCGATTCGGGGCCCCGGAGCCCCAGGCCGACGTAGTTCCGCCAGCTCATCGTCGGCATGGCGTCGACGAGCTGCTGTTCGTCGCCGCCCCGACCATGCAGGAGCACGAGCAGCGGATAGGCGTAGTTCGGCTCGTACCGGTGTGGGATGAAGGTCGCTTCGACCGACGTCTCCGCCCCGATCCCGGACGACCGTTCCATCGAGCCGGGCGTCCGGCGTTCCTGAAACATGGTGCGGGCTCCTCTCGGCAGGTGCATCTCGTCTGGGACACTCGGCAGTCACGATCCAGAGCAGTCAGCCGGGAGACACCGTCTCCAGAGGCTCGCACCGGGGGTCAACTGCGGGTGGTCTCGTGGGTGTGCGGCACTGGTGAAAGCATAGCCAGGAAATTGCCGTCCTTCAACATTTTACCTAGTTCATGATGCCGAATCGGGGGTATCATTCCGACCGTTGGGAACGTACGCAATCTGCGGGATCGGTGGAACTTAGGTAATGACGGGTTGCCGTAAGTGAGTCGAGGGGCGTCGCCGGGATCGGGGACGCCCCTGGAACGGTGGGCTCAGGCCTGGTGATGAGGGGTCCCGCCCGGGTGTCTCGGGGGGAAGGCGGGCAGCACGGGGCGGCGGGGAGGCAGATTCTGCCGGCGCTGTTCGAGTTGCTGGCGGAACGCCTGCAAGCGGTTCCGGAACTCCTGGATGCGCTGCTGCTGGTCGACCCGGGTGATCGGGGTCGGCCGGGGGTTGGCGGGGCGATTGGGGATCGGCCGGGGGGTGGGGGTGGGGGTCGGCGTCGGTGTGGGCGTCGGGGTCGGGGTGGGCGTCGGGGTCGGGGTGGAGACCAGGTGGGAATCGGGGGCCTGGGGGACCGGGAGCTTCAGGGTCATCGGCACCGAGAGGGCGACGTTGTTGGCCAGGTT
This sequence comes from Tautonia sp. JC769, assembly GCF_040717455.1. Classification (NCBI taxonomy): domain Bacteria; kingdom Pseudomonadati; phylum Planctomycetota; class Planctomycetia; order Isosphaerales; family Isosphaeraceae; genus Tautonia; species Tautonia sp. JC769. The sequence goes on along the minus strand of NZ_JBFEFH010000020.1, from coordinate 43,838 downwards.
GGACTCGTCGACGAAGTTCTCGGGGTCGACCTGGACGACGAGCCGGCCGACGCCGTCGCCGAGCGGGATGTTGAACGGCAGCTTCCCGGGGAGCTTGAGCGTCTGGTTGACCGTGTGCGAGGCCCCGGCGGCGAGGCCGTTTTCCAGGAGGGCGTCGCCCAGGACCAGGGCGTTCGTCATCTCGCCGTTCGGACCCGCGAGGAGGAATCGCAGGTGCAAGGGGCCGGCGCTGGCGGGTCCCTGGTTGGTGACCGTCGCGGCGACCTGGAAGGAGCCGCCCCAGGTCAGGGTGGCGCCGGGGGTCAGGACGTCGGCGGCCTTCAGGTCGGGCCGGGCGAGATTCGGGTCGACCGGCTTGGCGTCGGCCGTGGGGGTGATCGTGAGCACCTGCCAGTCGATGCCGCGTCCCTGGGGGGCCTGGGGCGAGAAGACCGGGTGGACGTCGTGTCCGACGTCGGCGACGACCCGGGCGATGAAGCCGCCGGACTCGGGGAAGTCCTTCGGCGGGCCGTCGGGCAGCCGGACGTAGCCGGTGACCTCGGCGGAGGAATAGGGTTGCAGCTCCCGGACCTCCAAATCGCCCACCAGGGTGACATCCTGGCCGGTCCCGGCGGGGATGTTCGGCGGGGTGAGGACGACGCGGGCCACCGAGGCCGGCGCCCGGCCCGGGTGGGTGTTCTCGACCCGTGCCGTCACGCGGACCATCTCGCCCCAGTTGAGGGAGGAGCTGTCGAACTCGACCGACCGGACCTCCAGGTGGGCCGACGCCCGGGGGACGATCCGGACCACGGCCGAGTCGATGTTCAGGCCGCGGTCGATGTTGTTGGCGTGATTGGTCTCGGCCACGGCGTTGCCGGCGTCGACCACCATGCCGATGTAGACGGCGTCGTCGGTGCTCATGCCGGGGACGGCGACCGGGGGCAGGTCGAGCGTCTCCTGGAAGTCGACGTCCTCGCCGGCCTTCATGCCCTCGAACTCGACCGAGCCGATGCGGACCGCGCCGGTCGACCGATTGGGAGAGGCCGAGACGTAGACGTCGACCTTGAAGGGGGATGCGGCGTCGACGTTCCCCTCATTGCGGAGGGTGCCGCTGATGCTGAGGGCCTCTCCCCAGTCGCCGGTCGAGTCGGATCGGAAGGAGACGGCGACGAGGTCGGGGCCTTGTGCCCCGGCCACGGCCGACCCGAAATTCGCGGCCAGGAGCTGGCGGCCTTCCAGCGGTTCGAACCGCAGGATTTTCGGGCCTCGCGTACCGCTGCGTCGCCCCTTGGCGTCCTGACGGTCGTGCGTCGCCATGGTCGTCTCCATCCTTGAGTCTCGGCCGGATCGTCATCCGTGGTGGTCCGGGCCGCCCTTCGCCATCCTTTGGCGTGCCGCGTGGCACGCCCGACGGGCTTCGGCCCAGACCAGATCAAGCCAGATCGGTACGGTATCGAGCCGACCGCGGAAGGTCAAGTGGTGACCGCCGCCCCAATCGGCACGATCGATCGCGTCGCAACCGCCCCGCCCGTCGGGGAATTCCTTGCCCCCGAACCGGTTCGGTCAGATGCCGGGGGGAGGACCCTCGTCGATCGTCCAGTCCCGGGATGCTCGCTTTCGGCGGAGCGCGTCGTCCACCAGGGAGCCGAAGGCGCGGCGGCGGCGGCGGTCGCCGTCGGAGGCGGCGGCCGGCTTGGCCCCTTCGATGCGTCGGGTTACGGAGTCTCGCTTGCGGCGCTTCTTGTTGGAGGCCATGAGCGTTGGTCCCGTCGAGATGTCTGGAATCTCCGAACACCAGACGAGCCGGCGACGACCAAGGTTCGCGGGACGAGGCGCGACCTCCAGGGGGGGCCGGGGGGTGGCATCGAGCGAGGCGGGTTCAAGACTTGCGGCGGCGGGTGCGGTTCTTCAGCCCCTGGCTGACCGGAACGGCAGGATCAGGAGGAGCGACGGGAGCGGGAGGCACAGCGGGGGTTTTGGGGGCCGCCGATTGGGTTGAGGACGGTTTTGTGACCGGGGTCGGCGTGGCCAGGAGGCGGCGGGCGAGCGAGGCGACGGCGGCGGGGGAGCGGTCCTCGTCGAGGGGGACATACGCGGTCCGGGCGTCGGCGATCCGGACGGTCGAGGGGGGATGACGTTTGGCGAGGGCCTCGATGCGCTTCGGGTTGCGGTAGGTGAGGACGAGGAAGGCGTCCTCGACGTGCAGGCGGGCGATCATCCAGTGCTCGGCGAGGATGCGCAACTCGGCCTCGGCGAGCAGGTGCTCGGCGGGCTTGGGCAACGGGCCGAAGCGGTCGATCAGCTCCTGCCGGAAATCGGCCAGGCGTTCGAGGCTGCGGAGGCGGCCGACGCGGCGGTAGAGCTCGACCTTGAGCTTGTGCGACGGGACGTAGTCGGCCGGGAGGTAGGCTCGCCAGGAGAGTTCGATCGAGCAATCGTACCGGGGGCGTTCCCCCTTGCCGGTCAGGGAGCGGACGGCCCCTTCGAGCAAGGAGCAATAGAGTTCATAGCCGACGGCCTCGATGTGGCCGGACTGCTCGGAGCCGAGGATGTTGCCGGCCCCCCGGATTTCGAGGTCGCGGAGCGCGATCTTGAAGCCGGCGCCGAGGTCGGTGAATTCCTCGATCGCCTTGAGGCGGCGGACGGCGTTGGGGGTGACGGCCTTCGCTTCTTCAAGGATCATGTAGGCGTACGCACGATGCTTGAAGCGGCCGACGCGGCCGCGGAGCTGGTGCAGGTCGGCCAGGCCGTAGCGGTCGGCCTCGTGGATGAAGATGGTGTTGGCGTTCGGGATGTCGAGGCCGGACTCGATGATGGTGGTGGCGACGAGGATGTCGGCCTCGTGGCGGACGAAGGTCATCATCGCCTTTTCGAGCTGGTCGCCGGTCATCTGGCCGTGGCCGATGATGATCCGGGCGTCGGGGACGAGTTGCTGGATGCGGTCGGCGACGGCCTGGATGTCGTAGACCTTGTTGTGGACGAAGTAGATCTGGCCGTCGCGGTTCAGCTCGCGCTGGATGGCCTGGCGGATCATCTGGTCGTCCCATCGGGTGATCCGGGTCTCGATCGCCTTGCGGTCGGGGGGAGGGGTTTCGAGGTTCGAGATGTCCCGGATGCCGAGCAGGGCCATGTGCAGGGTGCGGGGGATGGGGGTGGCCGAGAGGGTGAGGATGTCGACGGTGGCGCGGAGGGACTTGAGCCACTCCTTGTCCTCGACGCCGAAACGCTGCTCCTCGTCGATGACGATCAAACCCAGATCCTTGAACGCGACATCCTTCTGCACGAGTCGATGGGTGCCGATGAGGATGTCGACCTGGCCGGCGGCGGTGTCCTTGAGGACCTGTTTGATCTCGGACTTGGGGCGGAAGCGGTTGACGACCTCGATGCGGAAGGGGAACTCGGCCATCCGCTTGCTGAACGAGCGGTGGTGCTGCTCGGCGAGGACGGTGGTGGGGACGAGCACGGCGACCTGCTTGCCGGCGTCGGCGGCCTTGAAGGCGGCGCGCATGGCGACCTCGGTCTTGCCGTAGCCGACGTCGCCGCAGATGAGGCGGTCCATCGGCCGGGCCTGGGCCATGTCGCGCTTGATGGACTCGATGGCGGAGAGCTGGTCGGGGGTCTCCTGGTAGGGGAAGGCGGCCTCGAACTCGGTGAGCCAGTGGGAGTCGTCCTCGGGATACGCGATGCCGGGCTTGCTGGCGCGCTCGGCCTGGAGGTCAATCAGATCCTGCGCGAGATCGACGACGGCCTCGGCCACGCGCTTCTTGCGCTTCTCCCAGGAAGTGGTGCCGATCTTCGAGAGGGGGGGGTCGACCTTGCCGCCGCCGACGTACTTCTGGACGAGGTCGATCTTGGCGATCGGGATATAGAGCCGCGTGCCTTCGGCGAATTCGAGGACGAGCTGTTCCTCGGCATAGCCGCCTGACTCTCGCTCCTTGTCCACGAGCTGCAAACCGCGATAGCGGGCGATCCCGTGGTTGAGGTGGACGACGAGGTCCCCTTCGTTCAGGTCGAGGAAGCTGTCGATCGCCCGGCTTTCGTAGCGGCGACGGCCGGTGCCGCGGCGGACCTCGGTGCGGTCGAACAGCTCGTGATCGCCGATGACGAGCAATTCTGCGTCGATGAGATGGAAGCCGGAGCGGACGCGGCCGACGGTCAGGTCGAGGCGACCGTCTCGGACGAGCGCCGTGTCGGCGAAGACCTCGCCCAGGCGTTCGACCTCCGCGGCGTTGTGGCAGGCAATGAGGACGCGGTGGCCGGCGGAGGCGGTGTCCAGCTCGGCCTTGACCTTCGACAGTTCGCCCGAGAAGCGTTCGACGCTCTCGACCCGGAGGCGGCAGGTGGTTTCGAGGCTGGCAGAGGCGACGGCCGAGAGGGCAATCGAAGGCCGTTCGGTGAGGCGCTTGAAGGTGCCGTTGACGGTGAACAGGCCGCGGCGATTCTCGACCCGGCCGAGGTAGTGCCCCCCCTGCTCTTTCAGGTCGTCCGGCTCGACGAGGGCGACCCACGAGCCTTCGGGGAGGTAATCGGCGAGATGGCCGAGGGCGTCGGGGGAGTGATCGGCCGAGGCGACGGGGGCGGTGAGTGAGACGGCGTCGAGCGTGCCGAGCGAGCGCTGGGATTCGGGGTCGAAGGGGCGGATCGACTCGACGTCGTCGCCGAAGAACTCGACGCGGACCGGCTCGGCGCGGTCGGGGGAGAAGGCGTCGAGGATGCCGCCGCGCAGGCTGAACTCGCCGGCGACCTCGACCACCTCCACGCGGGTCATCCCCCGCTCCACGAACCAGGCGATCAGGTCCTCCACCGGGATCGTCTCGCCCACGCGGAGGGTCCGAGAGGCCCGGGCGAGGGCCTCGGGGGTCGGGACGGGCTGCATCAATGCCTGGAACGAGGCGGCGAGGATGCGCGGGGGGTCGTCGAGCAGTTGCCGGGCGATCCGGAGGCGCCTGGCGAGGGTTTCATCGCCGGGCTTGGCCTGGCTCGGCGGCTTCTCCCAGGCAGGGAGGACGGCGACGGGGAGGCCGGAGAAAGTGCTCAGGTCGTCGGCGAAGTCGTCCACGTCGCCGACGTGAGGGATCGCGACGAGCAGCGTCTTCGGCGTGTGCCAGCCCAGCGCGGCGGCGGCCAGCGGGGCGGCCGAGCCCCAGGCGCCGTCGATCGTGGCCCCGCGGTTGTTCTTCAGGGCGGCGAGGACCTCGGGGAAGCCGTCGGCGGTCTGGATCAGGCGGGTGAGGTCGGTGAGGGCACGGGGATCGGCGAGCGATCGGGCGGAGGGGGCGTCGGGCATCGTTCCCTCGATGGATCGGCGAAGCGGGGCCAGGCCGCGGGCATTCGGGGGTTTATTGTAGGCAGGGGGCCCGCTTTCGCCCACGCAGATTCGGGGCCGGGGTCGCCAGGGGGCGCTGGGCGTTCGGGAGCCACGGAGGAGGAGAGAGGGAGGTTTTGAGCCACGGATGGAACCCGGATCGAACACGGATGAGGAGGAAAGGATTGGGGGTGGTCGGGTCGGCGGATCCGGGATCGAGATCAAGAGGGCCGGAAGGAGGCACACGTCACCGATCTTCGGAATCCGTGTTCCATCCGTGGCCTCGAATTCCGTCACCGCGGGGAAAGGCCCGGTTAAGCGGAGGAGGCGGGCTCGTCCTCGGCGGCCAGGCGGAGGCCGACGGGGAGGGCGTCGCCGAGGGCGACCCCCTGGGCGCGGGAGCGCAGTTCGTGGAACTCGCGCACGGGGGCCAGGGTCTCGTCGTCGGCGCCGAGGGAGGAGAGACGGTCGAGGACCTGGGAGCGGAGGGTGTCGTCGAGGTCGCGGGCGCGGTCGCGGGAGACGCGGGAGATCTGGGAGAGGGCGAAGATCAGGTCGTCACGCTCGCGGTCGGACGAGGGGTCGACGGAAAGGAGGGAGGAGGTCCAGCGCTCGGCGACGTCCTTCGAGACGGCGGTATTGGCCGGGCCGTAGAGGGGCATCCGGGCGCCGAGGCGGCCGAGGGACCAGAGGGCCGATCGGGGGGCGTGGGGGCGGCCGACGACCTTGGAGAGGACATCGCCGAGGCCGACCTTGAGGGAGGGCTCGAGCCGTTCCAGGGCGGCGGCGCAGCGCCACATCTCGGCGATCTCGTGGCCTTCGGGCTTCGGGCGGTTGAGCTTCTTCGAGGCCGGTCCGGCCCCCCCCTTGCCGGGGAGGAGGAAGGGGGCAAGGCGTCGGTAGATCTCGTCGTGGTGGGCGCGATTGAGGCCGGCGGCGACCCGTCGCCAGAGGACCCACCACTCGACCCAGCATTGCAGGTCCTTCGCGTGGATGACCCCCTGGTGGAAGGTCGGCCAGAGGGCCTTCATGCGGACCGGGTCGAGCGGGTAGCCGGTGCCGGGGCGGAGGCAGTAGCCGGCGAGGTTCAGCCAGCGCTGCTCGTGGCGGGGGGAGCGTTTGCGGTCGGCGGCGAGGTCGCGGAGCGGTTCCCAGAGGGCGCGGAGGGCCGAGGGGGGCCAGTCGTCCCGGGAGAGGTCGAGCACCTCTTCCAGGCGCTTGACGAGGCGGGCGGCGCCGTGCTCGGCCTGGGGGTCGGGGGTCTCGAAGGCGAGGCGGACGGCGGAGACGGCGGCATCGACGAGGGATTGTTCGAGGATGTCCTGTTCGGCATCGGCGTCGAGGTCCGATGCGGGGGCGTTGCCGGAGGCGGGGTTGCGGAACTGGATCTGGAGCCTCCAGCGGCGGTCGTCGGTGCGGGCCTGGCACCAGAGTTCGAGGGTGCCGATCTCGGTGACGAGCGCGGCCAGGCTGACGGGCACGCGCTCGCTCTTCGCCTTGCGGCCGACCCGCATCACGCTGGCGAGCGGGGGGAGGTCGAGGATCGAATTCGGGTCGTGCGGCACGAGGTCGCCCGGCTTGTCCTGCGGCCGGACGGAGCTGCTGGCCAGGGGGAACAGGACGGGGCGATCGACGAGGAGTTCGAAGTTGCGGTCCTCGATGTGGAACTCGTCCCCTTCCTGGGCGTCTCGGGGGACGGTGCAGAGCCAGGGAGGTGCGACCCCGCCGTCCTGCGCCTGGAGGCCGATGTAGAAGGACCGGGCCGTGCCGCCGCCGATCCGGATGCCGCCGCCGCGCCGGACGACCCCGTAATAGGCCGCCCCCTGGGCGACGGCCAGGTCGAGCGAGTCGTTCGAGAGGACGCGGGGGGCGTAGGCCCCGTCCGGCTCGTCCGGGAACCAGGAGGTGACGACCGAGACGATCCGATCGCGGACGACCTGGGGTGTGAGGGCACCGCCGTTGAAGAGGATGGCGTCGGGCCGGGCGGGGCGGGAGTCGGCGTCGGGGGGGTGGCCGTCGGGCAGGATCGCCTCACCTCGGTGGCGACGGAGGAAGGCGGCCAGGTGCTTCGGGATGGCCGGATCGCTGACGTAAGGGAGTCCGAACTCCTGGAAGCCGGCACGGGCGGAACGGTCGGGCTCGGTGGTGCGATCGACGCTCGGGAAGAAGCCGTCGATGGCGACGGCGCGGACCTCGTCGCGCGAGAGTTCCGACTTCAGGCTGCCGCCGATGACGCGGGAGCCTCGGCCGGGGATGGTGACGGGGACGCGGTCGGGGCCTCCGGAGGAAAGGAGCTGCTCCTTGGCCGATCGGCAGGAGAAGCGGAGGGCGCTCCATTGCTCGGCGTCGAGGCGAGGGCCGCCGAGCTTCCCCTCGACCAGGTGGGCGAGGGCCAGGTCGATGTTGTCGCCGCCCAGGAGCAGGTGGTCGCCGACGGCCACGCGGCGGAAGCCGGGGCCGGTGGGCGTCTCGATGACGGTGATCAGGCTGAAGTCGGTCGTGCCGCCGCCGATGTCGAAGACGAGGATCAGCTCGCCCGCCTTCACCTGCTTCTGCCAGCCGGATTGGTGGGTGACGATCCAGCAGTAGAAGGCGGCCTGCGGTTCTTCGAGCAGGGTGAGGTGTTTCAACCCGGCGCGTTTGGCGGCCTCGACGGTCAGCTCGCGGGCGGCCTCGTCGAAGGAGGCGGGGACGGTGAGGACGATCTCCTGCTCCTGGAGCTTCGACGCCTCGTCGCCGCCGGCGACCTGGTGGTCCCAGGCGTCCCGGATGTGGGCGATCAGGGCGGCGGAGGCCTCGACGGGAGAGAGGCGGGGGACGTCCTCGGGGCTCCCCCACGGCAGGATGGCGGCCTCGCGGTCGACCCCGGCGTGGCAGAGCCAGCTCTTGGCGCTGGCCACGAGTCGGGCGGGGACGCGGGCCCCTTGCGATCGGGCGAACTCGCCGATGATCCGGGGAGGCCCGTCCGCCCAGGGGAGGTCCGAGGCGCCTGGGGGGAGCTCCGGCCCGGCGGGCAAGTAGAGGAACGAGGGGAGCATCGGCCTCGGCCGGGTTTCGCCCGGGGCGACGAGCTGAGGCACCGGGAACGGCTGGATGGCGGCCGAGGGCCGGGCCTTCCCCTTCGTGTCGACGAAGGCGACCGCGCAATTGGTGGTCCCGAGGTCAATCCCCACAATGTATCGCGAGCGAGCCATACGACAGGACCATCCCAATCGGCGAGGAAGAAGGCGTCAATCAACGCGGGGCGAGCACGAAATCGACCGTCGCGAGCATGTCGTATTCTACCCCGATCGGGGCGAGGGTGACCCCCGAGTCTGCAATCGAGGGGGTCGACCGGGACGTTTCGGGGGGCCCAGGGGCGTGGCGAGTCCGAATCGAGCGTTGAGCCGGCGTGCGGGTCCGAGTACAGTGGCAAGCGACTCCGCATCGCACCGAAGGAGCCCGTCTCGATGACCCATCGGAAGCTGCCGGCCGTCCTGGCCCTCGCCGTGACCCTCCACCTGACGCCGATCGACGCGACCGCCGAACCCCCTCCGTCCGACGAGGACGGCTGGCGCGTCCTGTTCGACGGGACCTCTCCTGGAGGCTGGCGCAACGGCGACGGGACCCCGTACGACGGCCCCATCGAGGACGGCACCCTCCAGGTCTTCCGCAACGGCGGGGCGTTCGTCTATCACGAGGACGTGTTCGAGGATTTCATCCTCCGGTGCGAGGTGAAGCAGGACACCGAGACGACCAACTCGGGCATCTTCGTGCGGCTCGTCGACCCGAAGACGCACCACGGCCCGCCGTCCCGGAACCCGAGGACGGGGTTCGAGTGCCAGGTCGGCCCGGGGGGGACCGGCATTCACAGCTTCGGCGCGATCTATGACCTGGTCCCGGCGGCCTCGGACGTGGCGAAACCGGCCGGGGAGTGGAACGAGGTCGAGATCCGCTGCGAAGGCCCGAGGGTCGCGATCACCGTCAACGGCACCGAGACCGCGAGCCTGGACGCCGAGGAGTGGACCGAGCCTGGCCGACGCCCGGACGGCTCGCGGCACAAGTTCCTGACGGCGATCAAGGACCATCCCCGCGTCGGTCATGTCGCCTTCCAGGACCACGGCGCACGGGCCTGGTATCGCAACGTCAGGATCAAGGACCTGAAGGCCGATCGATCGGGGGACGATCGCTCCCCGTGACGCCGCAGGCGCCGGTGCGTTTTGTGTTCTTGGAATCGCGGAACGGAGTTCGGCATCCCATGAGCGAGACGGACACCCCCATACCGCCGACCGAGGCCGACCCCCGGTTCCCGTCCGGCCCCTGGGTCGGCTTCTTCCTCCAGAAGGAACTGCCCGGCCGTCACGGGATGGAGCTGCACCTGACGTTTCGCCAGGGCGTTTTGTCGGGAGAAGGGCGCGATCGGGTCGGCCTGTTTTTGGTCCGGGGCCGTTACTCGCTGGAAGACGGCTCGTGCCACTGGGTCAAATCCTACGTCGGCCGCCACGACGTCTTCTATTCGGGTTTCAACGAAGGCAAAGGGATCTGGGGGACCTGGGAGATTGCTCCCATTCACAAGGGGGGATTTTACATCTGGCCCGAAGGGATGCCCGACCCCACGCAGCAGCGGCTCAAGGCCGAGGCCGACGTCCCCGCCCCGGGAGACCCGGCCGAGGTCCCCGAGGAGGAGCCGATCCCGGCCGGGGCAGGCATGGAGTAATCGACCGGGGAGCCGAGACACGACTCAGAGGCCCTGCTTCTTCAGGCGGTAGGGCAAGACCTTCACGCCGAGCGTCTGCCGGAGCGGGGCCAGGGCTGCGCGCAGGGCGGTGGTCGGGCCTGCGGCCTCGTCGTCCTCGACGGTGTAGACGTGGTCGCCCTTGCCGAGTCCGAGCGATGAGATCAGGGCCGCCGCCTGGTCACGTTCCCGAGCCTCGGCCGAGGGGGCGATCGATCCGGGCCAGATCAAGAGGCTTACGGCAATGCGAGCGGCCCGGGCCTCTGCGATCAGCCGGCGGAGCCCATCGAGAGGGGCGATGGGAAGGGCCGGGTCGGAGACGGCCCCGAATGCCAGGCCGAAGGTCACGCGACGCAGGCCGAGCCCCTGGTATCGGGCCCAGGCGGCGGCATCGGGCACGGGGCCGTCGGCCGCGCCGAGCATGACGTGAATCCCCTCGCGATGCGGGCGATCGACGGGCAGATCCGAACGCCTCGCGGGCGCGGGGGACTCGGCGAGCGGGAAGGTGCTGGTCGCGATCCGGAGGAACGCTTCGACCTCCTCGGGGGGGCGCCGCAACACGTCGGGGCCGGCCAGGAACAGGTTGCGATACGGGACGATCCCTCGCCCCAGCAGGTCGGCCACGGCGCGGCAATGGGCGGCGAACGCCTCGGGAGATCGGGCTTCGGCCCCGTCTCCTGATGCTGAAGGATGGGTCGCTTGCAGTACGAGGGCATCCTGGCTGTCGGGGGGGAGGATGGGAAGAGGCCCATAGGTGTCGGCGAAGGATCGGCGGTGCTCGGCCCAGCGATCGGCATCCCATCGCGTGATTCGGGAGAGCATCGCCCGGAGTCGATCGGCCTCGATCGATCGCGCGGGGGCGGGAGGAGGGACCAGGGACACGGCTCCCGAGTCGAGCCGGTCGATCAGGTCGAGGGCCATCCGGCGGATCGACTCGTCGAGGGCGGCGGCCTCGGTACCGTCGAGGGTCCGGCGATCGAGGAGCATCTGATGATTGACCCGGGGCCGGTCGATCGCCTGGGTCGAGCCGTCGAGCCGTCGAATCAAATGACTGGGATCGACGTAGCAGCGCAGCCATCGGCCTTCGAGGTCGAAGTGGTAGCTTGGATCGTCCCCGAAATAGAGCGAACATGCGCCGTGTTTGACGCCGAAAAAGATGAGGAGGTCATCGCGCGGCCGGAGCCCGACCCGATCGGGGTAGAGGGCACCGGAACGGAGGAGGGCCTGGGCCTCGGTCTCGGCCTGGGACATGGCGAGGGGCTCCCCGGCCGCGGGGCCGGTCGAGAATCTTCGGGAAATCGGGCTCAACAGGAACGAGCCGATCGATTATAGAAATCCTGCGACGAGCCCGAAGGGTCTGGAATTCCGCCAGATCCCGCTCGGGATCGGGCGGCCGGGGTTGTCCACCCCGAGCAAGGATGCGATCGCCGCCCCGCATCGCAGTGACCCCCAGGGAGGGAACCGTTGGACGCTCCCGCAACGCTTGCCGAAGCCCCCCACGAAGGTCGTCGTCGACTGCCCTGGCGGGAGGCTGCCCTCATTGGTCTCCTGGCGTTGACCCTGAACCTCGCCGGCAATGGCCGGGCGAGCCTCTGGGACCGTGACGAGCCGCGCTATGCCGGCTGTACGCGGGAGATGCGCCAGAGCGGCGACCTGATCCAGCCGACGTTCAACGCCGAGCCGCGCTATCACAAGCCTGTCCTGATCTACTGGCTGATGCTCGGCGGCACGGCGATCGGGGGGGATAATCCGTTCGGCGCCCGGCTCGCCTCGTCGCTGGCGGGGACGGCCAGTTGCCTCCTGATCTGGGGGTTCGGCCGCCGGCTGTTCGGGCCGGCGCAAGGCCGATGGGCGGCCCTGGCCCTGGCGACGGCCCCCATCATGGTGGCCGAGTCGAAGCTGGCGACGACGGACGCGACCTTATTGCTCTGGCTGATCGGCGCGCAGTGGTCGGTCTGGGAACTGAGCCAACGGCCGAGCCGATGGCTGACGGCGGCCTTCTGGTCGTGCCTGGCGCTCTCGGTCCTGACCAAGGGGCCGGCGGGCCCGGTCATCCTGACCTCGGCCGCCATCATGACCTGGTGGTGGGGCGGGCCGACGGCCGGGTATCGCCGATTGATCGGGCCGCTCTGGCCCGATGCGTCGGGCCTGGATGAGGGCCTGCGGTTCCGCGAGGCCATCGCCCGGGGAGGCCTGGCCGGCCTGGTGGCGGTGCCCGCCACGATGATCGCGCTGACGCTCCGGGTGACGGGCCGATGGTTCGTCAGGAACTGGGGATTCCTGCTGTTCCTGGCGATCGCGGCCCCCTGGTATGTCGCCATCGGGATCCTCAGCGACGGGTCGTTCTTCAGCGTGGCCTGGGGCTACCACGTCGTGAAGCGAGCGACCGAGGCCATCGAGACGCACGGCGGCTTCCCGGGTTACTACGCGGTCCTGACCCTCCCCTTGCTCTACCCCTGGTCGGCCTTGCTGCCGGCCGGCCTGGTGGGCCTCTGGCGGCAGCGGAGGCAGATGCCCGAGGCGGCGTTTGTGCTGGGGTGGATCATCGGCCCGCTGCTGCTGCTCGAAGTGATGCGGACGAAGATCATCCACTATTACCTGCCCGCCTATCCGGCCTGTGCCCTGGCGGTGGGGTGGCTGATCGTCGCCCTCTCGCGGTCGGAACTGAACCTGAGGCGATGGACGCTCGGCAGCACCTCGCTGGGCCTGCTCGCCGGGGTCGGGATCGCGCTGAGTGTCGGCGGCCTGGCGGGCGCGGTCGCCCTGCCGGGGGCCCTGCGGTGGCCGAGCCTCGCGGCGGCGGTGGTGATCGGCCTGGGCACGCTTTACTCCGTCGATCGCCTGCGGAACGGGGCGACCGAACGGGCGGCGGCGAGCCTGGTCGGGTCGTGGGCGGTGGTCTTGCTGATCATGGGGGCCTGGTTCCTGCCGTCGGTCGAGCCGTATCGCCTGCCGCAGAAGGTGGCGAAGGCGCTCGACCAGATCGAGCGGACCGAGGGGGCCGTGCCGGTCCTGGCGTCGTTCAAGCCGCCGGGGATCATCTATTCGATCGGCTACCCGATCCCGGAACTGCTGGGCCGGGTGGATGCCGACAACTTCGCCCGACGCACGGGGGCTTTGGTTTCGGCCTTGATGCCCCTGGAGCTGGAGATGCTCCGGAATCACCCCCGGCTGGACGTCGAAATCCGAGGCGAGGTCGAGGGGTTCAACGTCGAGCGGTTCCGGAACGAGGAGTTGACCCTGGTCGTCATCCGACCGAAGCCGGGGACGACGTCACCCGACGGCGGCCCGGTGCCGGCCGTCGCCCGGGGCCGAGAGACCCTGGAGTCGCTCCGCATAAAGTGAACGGAGCTGATCGACCATCGTCTCCTGCCGGAACTGATCGGCGAACCGGCGACGGCCCTCACGCCCGAGGGCCGCTCGCCGGTCGGCGTTCCCGGCCAGGTCGAGGATCGCCGAGGCCAGCCGATCGCGGTCGAGGAAGGGCACGAGGATGCCCGTCTCCGGCAGGACGACCTCTCGCGCGCCGTCCACGTCATAGCTGATCGCCGGTCGGCCGACGATCAAGCCCTGGGGCAAGACCCTCGCCAGCCCTTCCCGATAGCTCGGGTGCAACACCACGTCGCAGGCGTTGAGCAACTCCGGGATGCGATCCGGCGGCACGAGGCCGGTGAAGCGGATCGCGTGGCGGATGCCGAGCCGATCGGCCTCGGCTTCGAGCCGGTCGCGGAGGATGCCGCTGCCGATCCAGACGAAGCGGACGTCCGGATTCTGCCGGAGCACCAGGGGGGCGATGTCGAGGATGTCCTCGTGCCCCTTGCGCTCGAACAATCGGGCGACGGTGGCGAAGGCGACCTCGTGATCGGCCAGGCCCAGCTCTCCGCGCACTTCGTCGCGGGGCCGGGGCGGATGGAGGAACGGCTCGACCTCCATGCCGCTGTAGACCGTCGTGAACTGCTCGGGGACGCCGACCCCGGCGGCGAGGGCCTGCTCGGTCATGGCGTCGCAGACGCTGACGATCGCGTGGCACCGCTTCGCCGCCCAGCGCTCCAGGCCGATGTAGAGCCGATTGCGCCAGGGCGTCTCCGACGGCCCGAAGGGCAGGCCGTGGATCGTGTGGACGACGAGCGGCACCTTCTCATCCCAGGCGGCGGCCCGGCCGATGATCCCGGCCTTCGAGCTGTGGGTGTGGACGACCTCTGGCCGGAGCCTTCGGATCGCCCGGCGGAGTTTCTGATAGGCGTTCCAGTCGGTGCCCGGTCGGATCGCCCGGACGAGTTCGGGCATCAGTTCGACCTTCAGCCCCTGCCGCTCGGCGCGGTCGAACAGGTCCCCCTCGGGGCCCTCGGCGGGGCCGGTGATGAGGGTCACGTCATCGCCGTGGCGGTGGTGCAACCCCTCGACGGTCAGGAGGGTGTTCTCCTGGGCGCCTCCGAGGATCAGGCGCGTGATGACGTGGACGATGCGCATGGAGACGAGGCGTCAGGGCCTCTCCTGGTTCGTGGTGGGACGTTCGCCGTCGTACCGGACATAGAGCAGGAACAGCCCTTGCGGCGGGGCGGTGGGGCCGGCGTCTCGGCGAGCCTGCGCGGCGAGGGCCTCGGCGGCGAAGGCTTCGGGGCGTCGGCCGCTGCCGATCAGGACGAGCGTGCCGGTGATCGCCCGGACCATATTGTACAGGAAGCCGTCGGCCTCGACCTCGACATGCACCAGGTGCTCGTGACGCGAGACCGCGATGTCGAAGATCGTGCGGACGCTGGTCTGGCGGTTCGGCCACTCGGTCTCGAAGCTGCGGAAGTCGTGCGTCCCCTTCAGCGCCTGGGCGGCGCGGTGCATCCGGGGGGCGTCGAGCGGGTGGCCGACGTGCCAGCAATAGTGCCGCCGGAACGGGTCCGGGATCCGGGCATTGTCGATCACGTAGCGATAGCGTTTGCTCGTCGCGCTGAGGGTCGCGTGGAAGTCGGGCGGGACGTCCTCGGCATCGAGGACCCGGATCGATCGCGGGAGCTTGGCGTTGATGGCCCGGATGAGGACCTCGGCGGTCAGGGTCGTCTCGGACGTGAAGGTGACGACCTGGCCGATCGCGTGGACCCCGGCATCGGTCCGGCCGCTGGCCAGGGTCGTCGGCCGATCGCCGAGGATCTGCTCAATCGCCGATTCGAGTTCCCCCTGGATCGTGGGATGCCCCGGCTGGCGCTGCCAGCCGTGATATCCGGCGCCGTCGTAGCAGAGGGTGAGCTTGATGTTCCGCATCGTTACGGGTGGGGGAAGGCGTGCGAATGGTCGCGGAGGGATCGTTGTCGATCCGCTGGAACACGGTGATTCACCAACTCGCCCACTTCCCACTCACTCATGCTCATATTCCAAAATCGCTCGAATATCTCGTGCCGCGTGCAGGACGCGGATGACCTCGATCCCGCCTTCGATGGTCAGGTAGAAGATCAGATAATTGCGGAACCGCTTGACCTGGCTGCATCGGAGCCCGTCCAGGCGTGGGTTCTCAACTTCGTAAGGAGAACCGATTCCGGGCGAAGCAGCCAACATCGCCATGGTGGTTTCGACGGCCAGGCGAAACCGATGGGCGGCATCGGGATTTCGCTCCCCGATGTAAGCGTAACACGCGGCCAGGTCGAAGCGAGCGACCGGCCGCTTGAGGATGATCCCCTCGTTCATCGGGGGCGTTTCGCCTTGCGCTCGGCGATGAGCCGCTGCCCTTCCCGCTCGACTTCATCCCAATCGTCGGGGGTCATCGGCGTGGCAGGCCCCGAATCCAGCCCCTGGATGAGCAGGGATTCGACCCGACTTCGCTCCCTGGCCTGCTCGGCCTCGCGCTGCCTGAGCAGATCAAGGGCTTCGTCCACCACATCATCCTCGGACGCATATTTCCCGCTTTGCATCTGGGAACGAATAAAGGGCTCCCAGCGTTCCGAGACGTGTATCTTCATGAAAGGCTGCCTCCACTCCCGCCAAGACTACCACTCGCCTTCTCAATTGCCAAGCGGCGCCAACTGATGCACGCTTGCTCGCCTCGCTGCTTCGAGTTCGCCCTGGACCGCCCCTGCTGGCGCTGCCAGCCGTGGAATCCGGCGCCGTCGTAGCAGAGGGTGAACTTGATGTTCCGCATCGTCACGGGTGGGGGAAGGCGTGCGAATGGTCGCGGAGGAATCGTTGGGCCTCCTCAACGATAGCCCGATCACTCTGCGCCTGGAGCTCGTGCCAGTCCTCCCAATCAGCCAATTGGCGATCCTCGTCGAGCGAGACGAACGGGAGGATCGGATCGCAATGGGACCAGTGCTTCATGGCGAGTTGCCGAAGACCCCAGGCAGCAAGGGCGGGAGAGGTCGTCCCATCAAGGACCTGCATCGACCGCCAGCAACCGACGCCAATGAGGGCCTCTTCGACGCTGGGACGTTTCAGACCAAGCGTCCTGAGCCCGCGTTCGAAAATTGGTTCAACCTCCCGGATCAAAGGGTCCTTCAGGCCAACGAGGACGCAGAATTCATCACACCAGCGTTCTTGGTCCAGGGCATGCTCGGCGATGGCAACCACCTCCTCCCCGCTCAGGTCGTTGAGCACGAGGCGACAGCAGGCCGCGTCGAGGTCGAGCGGGTGGGAGGTCATGCCGATCGTCCGTCCGAAAGGCGGTCAGGAATTGACGGGGGAGAGCTTCACCAGTTCCTCGGCGATCTGCACCGCGTTCGTGGCGGCGCCCTTGCGGAGGTTGTCGCTCACGCACCAGAACAAAAGGGCATCGGCGCGGCTCGGATCTTGCCGGATGCGGCCGACGAAGACGTCGTCGTGGCCTTCGGCGTCGGCGGCGAGGGGGTACTGGTTGTGCTCGGGGTTGTCGAGCACGGTGACGCCGGGGGCCTTGGCCCAGAGGGATCGGGCGTCGTCGGGAGTGATCGGGCGGTCGAACTCGACGAGGATCGACTCGCTGTGCGAGAAGGGCACTGGGACGCGGACGCAGGTGGGGACGACCTCGATCGAGGCGTCTCCCATGATCTTGCGAGTCTCGTCGATCATCTTCCGCTCCTCCTTGGTGTAGCCGTCGGGGAGGAAGACGTCGATGTGAGGCAGGCAGTTGCCGGCGATCGGGTGGGCGAACTTCGACGGCTCGGGCCAGTCACGCTTCTGGACGAGGGCTTCGAGCTGTTCTTCCAGCTCGACGAGGCCGCTCTGGCCGGCGCCGGAGACGGATTGATAGGTGCTGACGACCACCCGGCGGATGACCGCGGCGTCGTGCAGGGGCTTCAGGGCGACGACCATCTGGATGGTCGAGCAGTTGGGGTTGGCGATGATCCCCTTGTGCTTCGGGATGTCGTGCGCATTGACCTCGGGGACGACGAGGGGGACGTCGGGGTCCATCCGGAAGGCGCTGGAGTTGTCGACCACGACGGCCCCGGCCGCGGCGGCGATGGGGCTCCACTGGCGGGAGACGGAGCCGGGGACGCTCGACAGGACGATGTCGATGTCGCGGAACGCCTCCTCGCGGATCGGCTCGACGGGGAGATCCTGCCCACGGAACCGGGCGGTCCGGTTGGCCCCGGCCGAGCGTTCCGAGGCGAGGCAGGTGAGCGATTGGACCGGAAACGCGCGCTCCTCCAGCAATCGAATCATGCGTTCTCCGACGGCCCCGGTGGCCCCGACCACAGCAACGCGCTTCACGGCAAATCGCTCCTCTCGTCCTGGTCTGTCTGAGAATCTCAACAAGCGCCGATCGGCGCTTCGGGCCGGTCGCGTCGCAACGGATCATTTGAGTTTAGCGGATCGACGGATGCGAAACCACGTCTCCAACGCTCACCTCGGTCGCGATTCGGTTCGATTTCCCATCGGGTTGGAAAAAAAAGAAGGCGCCGCGAATTTGAGCGACGCCGAGTACAATGATCTGCTTCGAGCCACACAGAAGAGAACACGAAAAGGATGAGTCGGCCTGACCTCAGGCCGATCCGGAGAGCCGCAGGGAGTCGATCCGTGAACGTTCTGGTCATTGGCAAGGGTGGTCGTGAGCACGCCCTCTGCTGGAAGCTCGGCCAATCCCCCCGCGTGACAACCGTCTATTGCGCCCCGGGGAACACCGGCACCGCTCGCGACGCCGAGAACGTGGCGATCGATCCCAAGGACACGAAAGAGCTGATCCGGTTCGCCAAGTCGCGGGACATCGGCCTGACGGTCGTCGGCCCCGAGGAGCCGCTCGTCAACGGCCTGGTCGATGCCTTCCAGCGCGAGGGTCTGCGCATCTTCGGACCGCGCAAGGACGCCGCGGAGCTGGAAGGGAGCAAGATCTTCGCCAAGGAGCTGATGCGGCAGGCCGGGATCCCGACGGCCGAGTTCCGCGTCTTCCGGGGGGCCCCGGACGCCGAACAGTATATCCTGTCCCGCGAGGTCGCGCTCACGCTCCGCCCGAAGGGGAAGTCTCCCGTCCGGGGGACGCAGCATTGCCGGACCGCGGCCGAGGCGATCGAGGCGATCGAGGCGATCCTGGACCCTCGTCAGGTGATTGTGCCCGGCTCGGCCGAGGTCGAGTTCGACGAGCGAGGCAAGCGTCGGGGGTTCAAGACGATCGAGGAGGCCCGTCGCTACGTCCTGACCCGCCCGATCGGCCTGGTCGTGAAGGCCGATGGCCTGGCGGCGGGCAAGGGGGTGTACGTCTGCCGGAACCTGGGCGAGGCGCTCGCGGCGATCGACGAGATCATGGTCCGGCACGCCTACGGCAGGGCCGGGGATCGGGTCCTGATCGAGGAGCGGCTCGACGGCGTCGAGGCGAGTGTGCTGGCCCTGACCGACGGCCGGACGATCATCCCGCTCGAATCGAGCCAGGACCACAAGCGGGCGTTCGACGGCGACGAGGGGCCGAACACCGGTGGCATGGGGGCCTACTCCCCCGCCCCGATCGTCACGCCCGAGCTGATGGTCGAGGTCGAGCGCGAGATCCTCGTGCCGATCGTCCACGCCATGAAGCGATCGCGCAAGGCGTTCCGGGGGGTCCTGTACGCGGGCCTGATGCTCACCCAGCAAGGGCCGAAGGTCCTGGAGTTCAACGTCCGGTTCGGCGACCCCGAAATCCAGGCGGTCATCATGCGCCTGCGCTCCGACCTGCTCGACGCGCTCGATGCCGTGGTCGACGAGCGGCTCGACACGGTCGAGCTCGACTGGGATCCGAGGCCGGCGATCACCGTGGTGATGGCCTCCGAGGGCTATCCGGGGAACTACGACCGCGGCCGGCCGATCAACGGCCTGGACGAGGCCGACCGGGTCGAAGGGGTGAAGGTCTTCCACGCTGGGACGACCCTGCGGAACGAGCCGCAGGGGCCCCGGACCGTGACCGACGGCGGTCGGGTCCTGAACGTCACCGCGATCGGCGACACCATCGCCCAGGCCCGGGAACGCGCCTACCAGGCCGCCGCCGCCATCCGGTTCACGGGCGGCTGGTATCGGCACGACATCGCCGACCGGGCCTTGAAGGTCGAATCCCCGACGCCGCCGTCGCCGTCGACCGCGACCGATGAGACGGCCGATCAGCCCTGATCCCTTCACCGCAATCGGTCGGCAGCACCTCACCCTCGAATCAGCCTCGGGACGCACCGGGGCGCGTCCCGGGCTGCCGATCTGACACCCCGCGCGTTGCCAGGCGGGTCACCCCCGCCCCGCCTGCCATTTTTGCAGCCCACCCCCCGTCAGCTCGTGCTAACTCATGGCCGGCGGACCGCAGCCAATAACCCTAACCTGTTTACAAGAAATCGGTTGCGACACAATCCATCCGGACGCCTCGCCAGCGGCACGGGACGTGCGTGAATTCATTTCCATCAGTGATCGCTGAATCGTTTCGCGATCCTGGAGGAGGGAGCGTCGCGCATGAATGGCTTACAGTGGCAAGGCCCCGGCCCTTGGGACCCGTTCCGGGAGATTCGCCGAGAGGTCGGGCGGATCCTCGGGAACATCGAGTCGCTGGGGGTGCGATTCGCGCGGCCTTTCCCGGCGATCAACCTGTATGACACCGGGGAGCAGTACGTCCTGACGGCCGAGCTGCCGGGGATCGCCCCCCAGGAGATCGACCTGACGATCACCGGCGAGACGCTGACGCTCCGGGGGGAGCGGCGCCGGCCCGAGGGGGCGTCGGACGAGTGTTTCCGGCGGCAGGAACGGCCGTTCGGCCGCTTCGGGCGGTCGGTGACGCTCCCCGAGCGGGTCGATTCCGCCGCCGCCTCGGCGCAATTCGCCCACGGCGTGCTGACCGTCACGCTCCCGAAGGATGCCGAGGCCCGGCCCCGGCAGATCGCCGTCGCCACCCCGGGCTAATCGCGCGGAGGTGTCGCGGTCCTTCTTCGTTCCCGATCGATCTCCGGAGGCTTGTTCATGTCGACCCCAGAGCGCCCGATCCCGGTCCCCATCGGCCGCCCGCAGGGGGACGATGCGTCTCCTGATGCACCCCGTTCGGCCCCGGCGGCCGAGCCTGCCGCGGCGGCCCGGCCGGCGGCGGCGACCCCTCCGACCTTCGTGCAAACGCCCCTGATCGACATTTTCGAGGAGCCGGACGGGTTGGTGCTCCTGGCCGACGTGCCCGGCGCGGTCGAGGACTCGGTGGCGATCGAGCTGGAGGACAATCTCCTCACCCTCCGGGCCGAGGCCCGGCGGCCGGCCCCCGATTCGGCGTCAGTCTTGCTGGAGGAATTCCCGTTCGGCTGCTACCAGCGGACCTTCATTCTGAGCGATGAAGTGGATCGCTCGCGCATTTCAGCCGAATTGAAACATGGGGTGTTGCGGATTTCGTTGCCGAAGGCCGAGCGCGCCAAGCCGCGTCGGATCGAGATCAAGGGGCTCGACGGGAATGGCCCAGCTTCTTGATTTCGCGTATCTTCCGGGCAACGGCCGAGGTCGCCGGCTTGATCGGCGCGCCCCGCCCGGGCATGATAAGCCCCTCGTGGCCCCGTCGCATATGGTAGAGTCATGCAAAAGGGCTCTCCTCCCGTCCGTCGTCCGCCTGGAGCGCGTCCGTCATGGAGACCGAGAAGATCCTCTGCTTCGCGTCGATGATCGTCGCGGGGCTGGTGGCCCTCCTCTTTGTGCTTGATCTGGCCCTCGGCATCTTCGGGCGATTCATCGCCCTGGACATCCTGTTCATCCTGGGTGCCGCCTTCGTGATCTGGCAGGGGGTCGAAACCTATCGAGAACTGCGATAATCGGCCCTCCCCCGGCTCGCGACCCGCCCTTCCCCCCGCTCAAGATCCGGGCCGAGCGGACGAATCCCCCGTAACACCCCGCCCGCCGAGGGCGTCCGGTCCGAGGAGATTCGTCCCATGCCGAGCCGATCGCGCCGCCGGATCCGATGGGTCCTCGCCCCCCTCCTCGTGGTCGTGGTCGCTGTCGCCCTGACCGTGATTGCATCAATCCTCCGCCCCGCACCCCCTGCCCCGCCGCCGATCCCCGACCCGAACGGCCTCGACCGGCTCGTCGAGGCGGGCCTCATGATCGACGGGCCGCCGCCGAACGATGGCGAGCTCG
The DNA here is from genome assembly GCF_040717455.1 of Tautonia sp. JC769. NCBI lineage: Bacteria > Pseudomonadati > Planctomycetota > Planctomycetia > Isosphaerales > Isosphaeraceae > Tautonia > Tautonia sp. JC769. The sequence goes on along the minus strand of NZ_JBFEFH010000020.1, from coordinate 22,338 downwards.
ACGAGGCCGAACCTGAGGAGTTGCGGGCCTGGGTCCTCGCCAATCGAGAGGCGATGGTCGTCGCGGACCAGGGGCTCGAACTGCCGAGCGGCGTCCCGCTGCGCTTCACCCAGGACGATGCGGACATGCGGGATCTGGGGGCGCTCCGGATGCTCGCCCGCCTGATGGTGGCCGAGGCGATCGTCGCGCGGCATGATGGGCAGATCGACGCGGCGGCCGATCGGTCGCTGGCGATCCTCCGCTTGTCCCGCAACGGGACGCGGAACGGCCTCCTGATCCACGCCCTCGTCGGCTTCGCGATCGAGGGAACCGGGCGGGAACAGCTCCGGCTCCTCAGGGACGACCTGGACGAGAATCAGTGCCGGACGCTCGCCGAGGCGGTGATGGCCTTCGAGTCCGATCGGCCCGACATCGAGGAGACGATCGCCCTGGAGACGGCCTGGGGCCTCGAGACCGCCCCTCGGGGCTTGAGGCTCGCCCGGACCTTCGTCCCCGGGGTACGCGGCAGGCTCGACGGCCTGCTCCTCCCCGCGCTGGAATCGGGCCGGAATGCCTCGCTCCGGGCGTCGGCGTTGACGCGACTCCTGGCCGTCGATCTGGCCATTCGAGGTTACGAAGCCCGGCATTCGGCTGTGCCCGATCGGCTCGAACAGCTCGTGCCGGAATTCCTGAACGAATTGCCGACCGATCCCTTCGCCGGCGGGCCGTTCGTCTATCGAGTCGCCGACTCGGAAACGGGGTTCGTCCTCTACTCCGTCGGGCCGGACGGTCAGGACGACGGCGGGACGCCTCACCCCCAGGGGGCTGACTGGACCTCGACGCCGGGCGACCTGGCGCTGACGCCTTCGGCACCCTGAGCCTGCCCGGGGCGGTCGATCAATCGGAGTTGGGGGACTTCCGGCTCGTTTCGGCGGAGACGAGGGCCCGGAGCAGGCCGGGCCAGGTGTGCTCGGTCGCCTCGGCGTCGATGGACCAGCCGAGGCGGCGGGCGGCCTCGCTGGTGACGGGGCTGATGCTGGCCAGTCGAATCGCACCGGTCTCGATCCGTTTGCGGGCCGAGTCCGAGAGCAAGGCGTGCAGTCGGGCGGTGATGGCCGAGCTGGTCAGCGTGATCCAGTCGACCGGGCCGCGTTCGAGGCGATCGAGCACGTCGGGGGTCAAGGCGTCGGCGTCGGCATTGCGGTAGACGGGGATCTGCTCGACGTGGGCGATCGGCGAGAGCTGCTCCTGGAGGACCATGCGGCCCCGGTCGGCCCGGGCGAGCAGGACACGCTTGCCGGAGACGAGCGGCGCCAACGCCTCGGCGAGTCCTTCGGAGCGGAAGGACTCGGGGACGAGGTCCGCCCGGAGTCGGTATCGGGCCAGCGCCTCGGCGGTGGCGGGGCCGATGGCGGCGAGCTTCAGGTGGCCGAGGGCGCGGAGGTCGCGGCCTCGGGCTTCGAGGCGGTCGAGGAAGTGCCGGACGCCGTTGCCCGAGGTGAAGACGAGCCAGTCGAACGCAGGCAGGCGGTCGATGGCGTCGTCCATCGGCCCGGGGTCGTCGATCGGGAGGATCCGGACGGTCGGGGCGATCACGACCTCGGCGCCGAGGGCTTCGAGGTCGGCCGCGGAGGGGTCGGATTCGCCGATCGGCCGGGTGACGACGATGGTCCGGCCGAACAGCGGCAGGCGTTCGAACCAGGCCAGCGGCTCGCGGCGCGCGACCACCCGGCCGACGACGAGCAAGGCGGGGGAGGCGATGCCCGGCCCGGCCGCGGAGACGACTCCGGCCAGCGTGGCCAGGGTTCCGGCCACGGTGCGTTGGGCGGCGGTGGCGCCGTTGCAGACGATCGCCGCGGGGGTGGACGAATCCACGCCGAGGCGGATCAGGGTGGCGCAAATCGCCGCGTGGTGCCGCAGGCCCATGTAGAAGACGATCGTGCCGGGGAACCGGGCCAGGGCGGGCCAGTCGATGCGGTCGCCCGGGTCGCCGGGCTCGTTGTGGCCGGTGACGAAGGCGACGGCCGAGGTGTCGTCGCGGTGGGTGACGGGGATGCCGGCGTAGGAGGTCGCGCCCACCCCGGCCGTCACCCCCGGGATCACCCGGAAGGGGACCCCATGGGCGATGAGGTGCTCGGCCTCCTCGGCCCCCCGGCCGAAGACGTAGGGGTCGCCCCCCTTGAGGCGGACGACCGCCTTCCCCTCCCGGGCGAAGCGGACGAGCATGGCGTTGATCTCGTCCTGAGGGACCGGGCAGCGGCCCCGCTGCTTGCCGGCGAAGACGCGATCGGCGTGGGCGGGGGCGAGGTCGAGCAATCGCAACTGGACCAGGTGGTCGTAGACGACCACCTCGGCCCGGGCGATCGCCTCGGCCCCGGCCTGGGTCAGGAGCCCCGGATCACCAGGGCCGGCGCCGACCAGCGTTACAGTCCCGACCTGCGTGTTCATGGCTTCTCAATGGGGGGATTCGAGCGGGGAAGAAGCGGTCAGCGGTTGAGGGTCATGGCGACCAGCAGGACGAGCAAGCCGATCGAAAGAACACACGGAGCAAGCAGCCGGAACCAGAACCGAAGGGAAGCCGCACGAGTCCGGTCGGGCCAGTGGTCCTCGATCCGATCACCGATCCAGTCGATCCCGACTTGCACGAGCAACACAGCCGGAAGCACGAGCACCAGGGCCAGGATTGCGGTGAAGACGACGAGGTCCATCAAGGCTGCTCGCTCCGATCGATCAGGCGACGGCCTCCCCCGGTCGAGCCGGGTCGAGCACCACGGGAGACGCCTTCAACAGGTGCTTGCCCGGTTCGGGGAGCCGCAGGCATGCCAGGCCCGCGAGTAACGAGGAGGCCGCGAAGGTGAGGAACGCCAGTTCCGGCCGACCCAGGTGATTGCTCACGGCCATGATCCCGGCCACGAGGGCGCCGCCGAGGCCCCACGTCACCCCCATCGTGATCGAGCTGGCGATCCGGGGCCCTTCGGGCACGAGCTGCTGGCCGTAGCTGATGAACACCGGCAGGCCCAGCCCGACGATCAGGCCGAGCGCCCCGGAGGCCGCCACCATCCACGGGCCGGCCACCACCGGGCAGCCGGCGAGCAACGGGGCCGCCAGCATCGGGAGCAGCCAGAGGACCATCCGTTCCCGGTGCCGGCTCACCAACGCGGCGCAGACGAGCCCCCCCAGGCCGATGCCCCCGAAGAAGGCCGCCTGGACCAGGCCGATCCGGCTGTTGCCCGCCCCTCGGGATTCGAGCAGGAAGGCCAGGGCGATCGGGGCCCCGGCCGCGGGGAGGGTGCGCAGGACGCCGACCCAGGCGAGGGTCCCCAGGCGGCTGCCGCTGGCCTGGATCAACTCGGGGAGCGAGACCCCTCGCCCGTTCTGGCTCGACCCGATCGAGGCGGTGGCCGACCGGAGCCAGGGGGTGAGGATCGCCACCAGGGCCAGCCCCCAGGTGATGTTCCAGACGAGGAACGACAGGCCGTACCGCTCCGACATCCAGCCGCTCCCGAGGGGGCCGAGCGACTGGCCGAGGAACCCTCCGGTGGCAAAAAGGGACATGGCCCGGCTCCTCGACTCGGGCAGGGCGTGGCCGACGGCCGCCGCCGCCTCCGGATGGAAGGCCGCCACGCCGAGGCCGCCGAGCATCAACAGCCCGACGAGGACCGGCAGCGACTCGGCCCGGCCGACCGCCCCCATGCAGGCGATCCCCACCAGGGGGCCGGCCCAGAGCATCCAGCCCCCTCGGTAGCGGTCGCCGAAGTAGCCGAAGACGAGCTGGCTGGCCGAGGTCGTGAGGCTCCAGAACAGGAAGGCCGCCTGAATCATGGCCGCGCCGCCGCCGAGCCGCTTCTGCAGGTCGGGCCAGAGCGGGTGGACCGACGCGGCGAACGCATCGATGATCAGGTGCACCAACGTCAAGACGATCAGGAAGGCCACCCCGTTGCTGATCACCCGGCGGCTCGTCACGAACGCATCTCCTTTGGCCCGTTGGGGAGCAATCCTTTGGGAATTCGAGGCGATTCGCCGAGTCCTTGCGGAGCAGACCGGCGGACGAGGTCATCCGGACGCGGAACGAATCGACCCGCCTCCGTGACGGACACGGACGCGGGCCGATCGGTTCTCAATCATATCGGCCGGGCCCGGGGGAGGACAACGGGAGGAATGTCCGCCGAGGGGGCTGACTCCGCGTTGCCTCGCGAGGCGGTTGGGGGAACAATGGGGCATCGTGACCCCGGGTCGGGAGGTTTGACGAATGCCAGCGCGAGGCCGATGGAAGTCCGTTGAGTGATCCAATGCCGTCAACGTCACCCCGGGTGACCGTGGCGATCCCCTGCTACAACGAGGACGCGGCGATCGGCGCCGTGGTCGCCGAGTGGCGTCGGGAGCTGCCCGAGGCCGAGATTGCGGTCTTCGACAACAACTCGACCGACCGGACCGCCGCCGTGGCCGCTGAGGCCGGGGCGACGGTCATCCCGGTGCCGGAACAGGGCAAGGGCTGCGTCGTGCGCACGATGTTCGCCGCACTGGCCGACCGCGACGCGGTGGTGATGATCGACGGCGACGGCACCTATCCGGCCTCGGCCGTCGGCCCCTTGCTGGCGGCCGTCCTAGAGGGTCGGGCCGACATGGCGGTCGGCATCCGCCGGCCGATCGCCGAAGCGGGGGCGATGTCGCCGGTCCGGAGCCTCGGGAATCTGCTGATCGGGGTCGGGTTCTGGGTGCTCGTCGGGCCGGGGACCACGGATCTGCTCTCCGGCTACCGCGTCTTCTCGCCCCGGGCGATGCGGACCATGCGGCTGCGATCGGAAGGGTTCGAGATTGAGACCGAGCTGGCCGGAGAGGCCGTCGGTCGGGGGTTGCGGGTGGTCGAGGATCCGGTGCCGTATCGCCCCCGGATCGCCGGGACGCACAGCAAGCTCAACGCATTCCGGGACGGCCTCCGCATCCTGAGGATGATCCTCCGCCTGAGTCTCCGGCTCCGACCGTGGCGGCCGTTGCTCCTGGCCGCGGCGGCGCTGGCGGTCGCGGCGGCGCTGGCGGGGCGAGACTGGATCTGGGCCGCGGCGGTGCTGGTCTTCCTGGCGGCCGTGCTGGCGGCGGCCTTCGTGCTGGCGAGGCGAGAGTCGTCGGGGGTGCCCAGTGAGTGACGATCCCGAGACTCCCGCCGCCCGGGCGCGTCGGGAGCGCAGCGCCCGGTATCCCGGTGCCCCGCTCCCCGAGGCGATCGAACTGGCCCGGTTCGTCGATGACCAGGGGCTCGACGGCACCTCGGCCGAGGCGATCGCGGCCTCGCTGGGCTTCGAGAGCATCAAGACGCGGACCTTCTCGACCCGCCTGAGCGCGGCCCGGCAGTTCGGCCTTTTGACGCTCGAAGGCTCGGGCTACCGCATCTCTCCCCTCTCCCGGTCGATCCTCCACCCGGTCGAACCGGCCGACCTGCCCCGGCTCTATCGGGAGGCCTTGAAGACGCCGCCGCTCTATTCCGACCTGCTCGTCCGCCTGGCCGACCGGCGGATGCCCGACCCGGAACGGCTGGCGAACCTGCTCTATCACAGCTACCAGATCACGGCCTCGGCCAAGCTGGCGGCGGCCGAGGCGTTCGTGGAGTCGGCGCGGTTCGCCGGGGCCTTGGGCGACGACGGCGTGCTCAGGCCGGAGGGCGCCGCCCCGGCCCGGCCGCCCATCGAGGCCCTCCGGCCTCCCGTCCGAAACGAACCCAATCCGCCCGAGCAGCCCCCCCCGCCCCGAGCAGCGACGCGAAGCGAGGCCGTCGCTCCGGGAGTCCGCATCGACCTGTTGCTCTGGGGGAGCGACGCGGGCAAGGTCGTCCGGATTCGGGCCCCCGAGGCGATGAGCAGCGAGAGTCTCGCCAGGGTCGTCGACGCCCTCCGCCTGCACATCCGGATCGATGAGGGGGCCGGGCGGCTTCCGGTCGATGAGGTCGACGCCGAGGAATAGGTCCCGGTCGCGCCTTCGGCCGCGGCTCGGGCCGGCTCGGGACCGCCCGCTCACCGCGGCTGGACGAGCTTCTGGAAGGCGGGGAGCGGTCGAAGGCAGGTGAGGTCGGGGTCGGTGGCGGCGAACCCGGGGTCGAAACCGGCGTCGATCGCGCGGCGGAGCAAGGCCAGGGCGTCGTCCTTCAACGAGCCGTCCTCGGTCGCCTCGCAGAGGATGGCCAGGGCACTGGCCGCATTGTAGAGGCGATGGGCCGTCGGGAAGCGTCGGAGGGTATCGACATCGGCCACGGCCGATCGCATGCCGAGCCGGGCGCGCACCAGGGCTCGAAGCTGGACCGCGTCGACCAGGTTCGGCTCGGCCGCGAGGGCGGTATCGAGGTGCGCCAGGGCCTCGCTCGGACGGTCCGCGCGGAGCACGTGGGCGAGCCCGAGGTGGGCGCGGGGGGATCTCGGGTCGGTCGCGAGTGCCCGTTCGAAGTCGTCGCGAGCGGCCTCGGGGGCGCCGGGCAGGCGGACGAACCCCCGGGCGACGAGGATCACCGGGTCGCCGGGGCGGTCCTTCAGGGCCTCGCCGAAGCGGTGGTCGGCCTCGACCCTGCGGCCGGATCGGGCCAGGGCCTCGGCCCAGGTCGCCAGCAGGGCGGGGTCGCGGCTGCGGGTCGACTCGATGGCGTATTGCAGGTCATTCGCGGCCTGGCCCGGATCTTCCAGCTCCAGGCAGACCAGGGCGCGGTTGACCCGGGCCGGGATCAGGTCGGGATCGAGGGAGACGGCCTCGTTGTAGGCGTTCCGCGCCTCGGCCGGCCGGGCGTCCATGGCCAGCGCCAGCCCCCGGTTGGCGAACGCCTGGGCGGACCGCGCGTTGAGGAGCGTGCAGATGGCGAAGTCGGAGGCGGCCACGTCGTAGCGGCCTTGCTCGAAGTGGCACAGCCCGAGCGCGAACCAGGACCAGAAGCGTCTCGGGTCGAGCCCGGTGGCCCGGTCGAGCAGCGCCTCGGCCTGATCGATCTGCCCATTGGCCAGCGCGGCGGTCCCCCTGAGGTAGTAATCGCGGGCGGTTTCCGGGGGGATCGCGTCGGCCCGCCGGCGGTCGCGTTCGGCCTGGTCGCCGAGGCCGAGCGCGGCGGCATAGGTGGCACGCTCGGCGAAGAGGGTGGACGGCGGCCGGGGATCGACCTGCTCGGCCAGGTCGAGCCGCTGGACGGCCCGGATCAGGGCGGCGGCGTAGTCGGCCTCGGGGCCGTCTCGGGCCACGACGATCGAGGCCCTCGCCTCGAGCATGAGCAGCTCGACCACCTGGTCGATCAACGCCCGCTGATCGAAGGGGTGCAGGGTCCGGACCATCGGCCCATCGACCCAGGCGGGGCCGAGGCGATCGACCTCGTAGCGGGCCAGGGCCATCCGGGCGCGGCGGAGGCCGCGCTTCAGGTCGGCGTTCGAGACGAGGCTGGGGTCGGTCGAGGAATTCAGGAGGATCTGGCAGCGGGTGAAGTCGTTCTCGAAATCCCGCAGGGCCAGGCGGGCGGCGTCGCCCTGCCATCGTTCCCTGACGGCCAGGAACATCAGGGCGATCGAGACCAGGAGGATCATGGCGACGGCCCCGACCGTCGTCGAGCTTTTCAACTGGGGGTTGCGCCTCATGAGCTTGCTGAACCGCTCGCGAAGGCTCGGCTCGGGCGCGTGGCGGGCCGGGCGGTCTTCCAGGAAACGGCGGAGATCTTCGGCCAGGTCGCTGGCGTGCTGATACCTCTTGCTCGGATTCGGATCGAGGCATTTGCGCAGCAGGGCGTCGAGGCTCCAGGGGACCGCGGGATTGATGGCCCGGGCCGAGGGGAGTGCCGTCAGCCGCTCGACGATCATCTGGTCGAGGACCTCGGCGATGGGGGGGCCTTCGGGAGGCTCGCGGAACGGCTGGCGGCCGGCGACCATCTCGAAGAGGATCAGGCCCAGCGAGTACAGGTCGGAGCGTTCATCGACGGCGGAGGCGGGGGTCGATCCCCGAGGGTGAAACGCGTCGAGATGCTCGGGAGCCATGTAGGGCAGGGTGCCGCCGATCCGGGCCCGCTTCCCCTCGTCCCCCGGATCGGCGATGGCCGAGAGGTTGAAGTCGAGGATCATGGGCATGCCGTCGGCGGTGATCAGGATGTTCGACGGCTTGAGGTCGCGGTGCAGGAGCCCCCGGGAGTGGGCGTGTTCGAGCCCCTCGGCCAGCCGGGCCGCGATCCAGACGGAGGCCTGGACGGCGCTGGCATGCCTGAGGAAATGGCGGGCCGGCTGGGCGCGATCGGACGCGACGACCGGGCGAGGCCCCTCGTCGAGATCGGGGTTCCCGCCATTGATCCAGTGCCACGAGCGGTTCCAGAGCGCCCGGAGTCGGGAGAGCGGGACGACCGCGGCCTCGATCGACCGGGGGATCGCGTGAGCCGGATCGATCGAGGCGGCCTTGATCCTGGACGCGGACAACCCCCGGGAGGGGTGCCGGTGGCCTCCCTCCATCCGGCTGGCCGGCAGCGACGGGAGCGGCCCGCAGACCAGGTCGAGGGCCTCGATCAGGCTCCCCCCCGGGTCGCGAGAGGCGGGGCCCGAGGCGGCCGCGGCGGCCTCGAGGACCTGGGCCAGGTTCGCCCCGCCCAGATAGGGCATGCAGATGAGGTGGAGGCCCGACGCCGCGTCCTCGTGCACCGAGTGGATGGGGACGATATGCGAATGCTGCAATCGGGCCAGCAGTTGCGACTCCTCCCCCACCGGCTGATTCGAGACCTTCAGGGCGACCTGCCGGTCGGCCAGGTTCTCCTGCTCGGCCAGGTAGACCCGGGCGAACGCCCCTCGGCCCAGCTCTCCGACGATCCGAAAGCCGGCCAGGTGCTCGCCGGTTCGAGGATAGCGCCACTTCCCCTGCCCCGGAGACGCCGACCCCCTCGGCGGGGCCCCGGCCGCGTCGGGCGTCGGGATCGACCCGTCGCTCGGGCGGAGATGCATGGAGTAATCGAGATCCGCCTGCGGCTCTCCGGGCGGCGAGGACCGATCGGACGGCGCGTGGAGGGGGTCGGAGGAGGGCGAGAATGACGATTGCGATGCGTCGGACTCCGTGAACGACTCGGGACGGAGATTCCAGCCCACGGCCGGGTCGAACTCCAGCGAGTCGTCCTGAAACGACGATCCCCGATCATCCATCTCCGTTGCTCCTCCGAGCCGGCGGGGAGGACCGGACCGCACCGATTCCCTGAGGGGAATCCGGGCCGCCCCCTCAACACCCCCAACCTTCGCGGAATCCCGAATGAACTGTAGGACACCCCTGGTTTCTTCGGGCCGAGATCGGGGCGCGAGGCTTCGAGAATGACCCCGAATGTCTCCCAGAATCATCAATCAGGCGCCCGGCGAGGCGTCGGGGGAGGTCTGTTGCAACGCGGTCACCGGCGGATCCTGCAGATGGGCCAGGGGCACGGTTCCCGATCGGGCGATCGGGAGGCTTCCTCGCCCCGTCCCGGACCGTCGGGGCCGGGAACCGCGGTCCGAGTTGCACGAAGTCCGGCCACGACCTAGCGTTCTCCTTGGACCGTCACCGAATGCCGGGCAGGGCGTGCCCGGGGCGGCGGGATCGTCTTGCAATCCAGGAGGAACCATGCACGCCGGCAGTACGGTCGATCCGTTCTCGATCCACCTGGACGCTCAGCAGGTGGTGGAAAGCCCCGAGCACCAGGCCCAGGGGCTGGCTCGTGCGTTGCGACTGGAGTTCACGGCCCCGGTCGGCCTGCTCGGCACCGACCTGAACAACCAACCCCTCTGGCTGGCGCAGGAAGGTTCCGACGGCGTCCGCTGGCCCGATCCGTCGCGGGCGGCGGGCACGGCCATCGACCTGGATCGCGAACCGGGAGGGGCCTCGCTCTGGCTCGCCAGCCCGGCCGACGATCACCTCTGGTTGATCCTGCATCTCGAGGAGATGGAGGAGGTGTTCGGGAAGGATCTCACCATCTGGATCGGCTTCGCGCTGACGAGCCTGGGGGAGCGCGGCGGGACTCGGACCTGGGGACCCGCGACCCCCGCCCAGGCGTTGCTGGCCTGGGGGCGGGAAGTGGCCCAGCGGCTCGGCACGAGGCGGGGATCGTCGAGGAAGGCCGAGTCGTCGTCGCTCAGGTCGAGACGAACTCAGTTTCGCATCCCCGACCGGCTGACCCGGGAGATGTCCATCGCCGAGCCGCCGAAACGGTTCCAGCGCCTGGCGGTCGAATCGATGCGCGAGGCGCTCCAGGTGGAAGCCGTGGCCTGGGTCCCCCGGAGCCGCCGGGAGGCGGTGGTCATCGACGGAGACGTGGCGGGGCTGAGTCCCGAGGGCTTCCGCGCCCTGATCCCCAGCAGGAGCGACCAGGGGGAACGCCACTGGGCGGACGACGCCCAGGACGGCCTCGAGGGCGTTCGGCAGGCCCTGGCCATCTCCTCCGACTCCGAGGGGGTGCGGGCCGGCTGGGTCGTCGCGGTCAACCCGACCGACGGGCGGCCTCTCGGTCAGGATGAGGCCGACCTGCTCCGCCCGGTCGCCAACCTGATCGCCACGCAGCGCATCAACGCCCGCCATTTCACCGAGCTGAAAGACTTGCTCTTCGGCATCATTCGATCGCTGACGGCGGCCATCGACGCGAAGGACCCGTACACGCTGGGGCATTCGGAGCGCGTGGGGCGGATCGCCACCCTGCTCGGGGAGGAGCTGGGCCTGTCGCCCAACGAGCGGGGTGACCTGTACCTGTGCGGCCTGCTGCACGACATCGGCAAGATCGGGATCTGTGACGCGACCTTGCAGAAGCCCGGCCCCCTGACGCCGGAGGAGTTCCGCGAGATCAAGCGCCATCCGACCATCGGGGTGCAGATCTTATCCGACTTGAAGAAGCTGCATCATCTGCTGCCTGGGGTCGCGCATCACCACGAGAACTTCGACGGATCCGGCTATCCGGACGGGCTCTCCGGGAACCAGATCCCGCAGATTGCCCGCATCCTCGCCGTGGCGGACGCCTTCGATGCCATGTCGAGCACCCGGCCGTATCGCCGCCGGCTGGCGACCGAGCAAATCGACCGCATCTTCCGCCAGGGGGCCGGGACCCAGTGGGATCCGGACGTGGTCGACGCCATGTTCGCCTGCCGGGACAGGATCGAGAGCATCCGCCAGAAAGGGCTCGGCGAGAGTGTGGTCCAGGCCGTGGACGACACCATCAATCGCAACAGGAATTCGTCGTACGTCGTGGATTCGGTGGTCGATCCCCCCGCGTTCTCGTGATCGCGTTGCCCGCCCGATGTCGGGCTGAGGGCGGGCAACGCCCCGTTTCGAGGCCCCCGGGCATCTGCTGCAGGTCGGTCGATCAGAGGGCGGCGATGGCGCCGGAGTGCTCGCGGATCTTGCGGATGGCCGCGGCGATTTGATCCATGTCCTCGCGGCCGCCGAGCAGGGTCGTCTGGGTGAACCAGACGGCTTCCCGGCAAAGTTGCTCATTCCCGGGGCAGTCGATCCGATCTTCATACTCGGCGAGCTGCTGGGTGGAGTAGACGGCGCGGAAGCCCCGGGAGTCGAGCGCCCGGCGGAGGAACGGCTCGTCGTAGAGCGGCCCGTAACCCCCGGAGGCCGGGATCCCCTCGGCCGCGAGCGCCTTGAGGAATCCGGACCGGGGGAGGCCCGAGAACTGATCCGGGTCGTAGCGGAACATGTAAAGGTGATAGGCGTTCCGGGTGCAGCCTTCGTACATCCGGGCGGGGGTGACGCCCGGGATGTCGTCCAGTTGCTCGGTGAGGATCGCGGCGTTCTGCTCCCGTTGCTTCGATTGCGCGTCGAGCCGGGTCATCTGCGCCAGGAGCAGGGCCCCCTGGAACTCGGTGAGGCGGAGGTTGGCGCCGTTGCGGGCGAAGAGGCCGGGCATCCCGGGCCCGGATCGCCCGTTGTTCTGGAAGCTCATGCACTCGGCCTGCAGGCGAGGGTCCTGGGTCATCACGGCCCCCCCCTCGCCCGAGTTGAGGTTCTTGCTCGCCTGGAAGCTGAAGCAGCCGAGGTCGCCGATCGTGCCGACCTTCTTGCCGCGCCACTCGGCCAGGTGCGACTGGCAGGCGTCCTCGATGACGGGGAGGCCGTGCTTCGAGGCGATGGCCATGATCGCGTCCATGTCGGCCGGCGAGCCGCCGATGTGCACCGGCATCAGGGCCCGGGTCCGCTCCGTAATGGCCGCCTCGATCTTGCTCGGATCGATCTGCGAGGTTTCCGGGTCCACGTCAACAAAGACAGGCAACGCATGCTGGATCAACACGGCGTTGATCGTCGCGACGAAAGTATAGGGCGGGACGATCACCTCGTCTCCCGGCCCGACCTCGAGCGCATTGAGCGAGGTGATCAGCGCGCTCGTTCCGTTGGCCGTGGCCACGCAGTGTTGACTCCCGAGGCGCTCGGCCCAGGCGGACTCGAACTGCTCGACCCGATTGCCACTGCCCCGATACCAGGCCCCCGATCGCAGCACGTCGACGAGTGCCGAGATCTCCTCGTCCCCGAAGATCGGCCACCTCGGAAAGGAAGCCGTCCGCACGGGGGTCCCGCCGAGGATCGCCGGTTGGGCGTCGGCCGAGGCCCCGTTCGCCCTCGAACCACTCCAGGTCAGGCCAAGGGCCGAGGCGGCCCCGAACAGCGATCGTCTCGAAAGGCGAGGGGTCATTCCAGTGCGTCTCCGTGATGCGTATCGGCGTGGCGAGCTCCCGCGGGCGAACCTCTCGCAAAGCCTATCCCAACCGGCGCCTTGCCGCCAGCGTCCTTTCGCCCCGTGTCAGGCCCCAAGAGAAATGTCCGGCCCGAGGTCATGGGGTCCGGACGCGTGATTGCCGATCGAACGACCGAGGGCGGTGCGGGTGCGACGAATCGCGCCGCGATGGGACCGATCGCCTCGCGGCGGTCAGTCGATCCAGGACGAAGATCAGGTCATCGGGATCGATCGGGAGGTCGAGGCAGGCGATGGCCCCCGCGGCCCGGGCCGTGGCGACCGTCCGCCGATCGGCCAGCCCGAGCAGGGCGATGACCCCGCGACGCTGCGCGGCCATCGCCAGCCGGGTCGACCAGTCCGGATCCAGGACCGGGACGTCCCACGCGACCCAGGGTTCCGGCCCGAGGAGGGGGTCGTCCCGCTCACGTCGAGGCGCATAGCCGGCCGGGCCGAGCGCGTCTTCGAGCAAGCGGCCCAACTCCCACTGACGACAGGCCAGCGCGATCGGGACGGGCCGCTGCGGCGCGACGCGAGGGGCGTTCGCTTGCCCGAGATGTCGCGCGATCGTCTCGCCGGCGGTGGCTTCGGGCAAGAGGACGTCGACCAGGCCCGACCAGGCCATGATCTGGTGATACCTCGCATGAGGCCCGGCCACGAGGATGACGCGGGGGGCACGTTCAGCGTCCCTGAGCCGGCGCAGGCGATCGGCCTCGGCCACCGAGAGCGTCGCCCGGTGCAGCACCAGGACCGACGGCGGCGGCCCGGCGGGCCATCGCTCGGGCAGCTCCTCCCCGATGGCCCGGAGCGAAGGGGTTCGGATCGCGTCTCGGAGCGCGACGACCCAGGGGTCGGTCAGGTCGCCGGAGAAGGCCAGATCGATCTGATTCGCGACCACGAGATCACCCCCGGCCCGGGCATTGCAGGTTCGATCCGCACGTTCTTCACGATTCGGCCCGTGTCGTAGCAGATCCCCGCCGGCCCGGCAAGCGGAGGAGTTCGGACCCCTCGGCGATCGAACACGTCGCCGGGGGCCCTTCTCGGCCCGACCCGATCGATCCATCATCGCGTCCCGACGCACAGATGACTTGCGTCCCCGTGCCGCCAGGTCGTAGAATCATGATTGCATCGACACTTCGCCCGGGTCCTGGCCGATCGGGACGATTCCCCGGAGACTCGCCATGACAACTGCCCGAACGCTGCCGATCATCGTGGCATCGCTGATGGTTCCCGCCCTGTCGGCGTCGGTCGCCGAGGCCCAGACCGCGGGGGGGGCCGACCGATACCTCGGCGCGACGCAACGGTCGATCGTCCGGACCAACGGGATGATCTCGTCCATGAACCCGCCGGGCCTATCATCCGGAGGTGGGAACCTGGGAATGACCGGGGCAATCCAGTCGGTCAACCGCACGAACGCGATGATCCAGTCGATGCTCGCCAATCGCGAGACCACGATGCGAGGGATGCAACAGCAGGTGATCTACCGGACGCCGGACAATCTGTACGGCGTCTACTGGTCCATGCACAACACGAGGCAGGCGCAGATCTACGCGAACGTGGGGGGGGGCGGTCCCCGGATGGCCATGATGCAGGCGCTGGAGGTTCAGAAGCGACGGGCCCGCGAACGCTCCAGGAGCGAGGAACTGGCGCACCGCTTCCGGCAACGGAGCAACCCGCTGCCCCCGCACTCCCACCCGGTCCACTTCGACACCATCCAGTCGGGTTACAGCAGTGCTCATCTGCTGAACGCCTCCCCGGAGGTCACAATCACGGCACCGAGCCCGGTCCCCCGGAATCTCCCCCGGCGGGGGGCGAATGCCGACTGAGGACCGCCGACGCCTCGACGACATCTGGACGCCTGTCTACAATCAGACGCGGCGGCGGGGCCGACCGGGGCGTCTGGTCTGGGCCCGGCATTGCGCCCCGATCCAAATCGGTTTCAAGGATGAAGGAACCGAAGGATGCCCACGCGATCCGAGCCCGTGGTCCCGGCCTCGATCCTCGAGGTCGGGACGATCTATCTGGAACCGTCGGTCCCGGATGTCCCCAGGGGCCGGGAGATCCTCGACCGGTTCCCGAAGGCCGAGCGGGTCGTGGTGCCGTCGCACTGGAACATCCCCGGCCTGCACGGCAATGAAGGGATGGCCGAGGACTGGCTTCGGATCAAGAAATCGACGCTGGTGCTGGGCGTTCGCAAGGGGATGGAAATCCGTCCGAACGGCCGATCGGCCGACTTCATCGCGCCGGGGTTCTCGAACGGTTGCGCGATGGCTTGCTCCTACTGTTATGTGCCGAGGCGCAAGGGATACGCCAACCCGATCAGCACCTTCGTGAACCTCGACGCGATCAGCCGGGCGATCGAGCACCATGCGATCCGCCAGGGTGAAAAGGTCTCCCCGAACCAGGTCGACCCCTGGCAATGGGTGTACGACATCGGCGAGAACGGGGATTGCTCGGTCGATGCCCTGATCTCGGACAACCTCCGGGACCTCGTCGCGTTGTTCCGCCGCCTGCCGAACGCGAAGGCGTCGTTCGCCACGAAATTCGTGAACCGGGCATTGCTCGACTACGACCCGTGCGGCAAGACGCGGATCCGGTTCAGCCTGATGCCGCCCATCGTGGCAAAGCTCCTGGACATTCGCACGTCGAGCATCGCCGATCGGATCGCCGCGATCGACGAGTTCGTCGCCGCCGGGTACGAGGTCCACCTGAACTTCAGCCCGGTGATCTACTACGAGGGTTGGCTCGACGACTATGCGGACCTGTTCTCGAGGATCGACGACGCGATCGGCCCGAGGGCGCGTCGGCAATTGCGGGCCGAGGTCATCTTCCTGACCCATCACGACGGCCTGCACGAGGTGAACCTGCGCTGGCATCCGAAGGCCGAGGAGTTGCTCTGGGTGCCCGACCTTCAGGAAGCCAAGGTCTCCGAAACCGGCGGCCGCAATGTCCGCTATCGGCGTGGGCTGAAGCGGGAGCTCGTCACGCAGTTCGAGTCGCTCTTGCGCCGGTCGCTCCCGTATTGCGGCGTCCGGTATGCGTTCTGAGGGGACCGAGATCCGCCGAGCCGTCAACCGCACGGGACGGCCAGGGGGACCCGATCGAGCAGCCAGAGCGGGCAGTCGCGTCGGACGGCCTCGTTGGCCGCCAGCGCCAGCCGAGCGAAGGTGATGACCTCGATCGGCTCGCAGACCGGGCCGTCTTCCGGGTCGTCGACCACGCGGAGCAGGTCGAGCAAGGCGGCGTCGTCGAGGGGGAGATCCCAGCAGTTGGCCAGGTCGGCCAGTTCGTCCCGCAGGCCCGGCAGGCTCGCGCAGTGAAGCGGCCCGAGTTCCGAGAGGGGGAGCGTGATTGCCTGGACGTGGGCTGGGAGGAACACGCCGGTCCGCGCCCCAACGATGCCGGAGAGGTTCGGCACGGCATCGTCGCCCAGTTGCTCGACGGCTCGGCGGTGCAATTCGGCGAGGAGATCGACCGTCAGTTCGCCGAAGTGGCGCACGGGCACCCCTTCCCAGTCCCCCTCGGCTCCGAATGCCCGGTCGAGCACCCGAGCCACCTCGCCCCCGAGCTGATCCGAGAAGGTTCCTTTCGCACCACCAACGGTGACGGAGAGCGGCATGAGTACTTCTCCCCCGGCTCCTCGGAGGGCGAGCCGGACGATGGGGCCTTCGAGACACCTCGACGCACGACTGGAGACGCGGGAAAGGGGAAACCAGGCCGTTCCGACCACGATCGACGACCTACCGGCGCGACGCAACCGGCCCGGGATCGCGAGCGTACCAGTATCGCACGGCGGGATCGATTTCGCGCTCGTGATTCTCCCCGACGTTCTCCGAATTCAACGGCGGCTCCCGTCCCGCCTCGTCGGCTTCGGCCCGGAGCGTCGCCCTGAGGTAGCCCCGATCGTCGAGGATGGTCGCCTCCGGGACGGTCTCGAGCCGGAGGGAGCCGCGGACGGGACCTTCGGCATCGAGCACCAGTCGGCCGAGGCGACGGTAGGGCATTGCTCGGTCGTTGACGAAGGATCCGGGGCGATCGTCGTCGGTGCGGGCGAACTGGCCGAGCGGGACGTCAACACCGGCACGCTCCGGGTCGTCGCCGTCCCAGACGAGGCGAAGACGGGCCGATTCCCAGGAATCCGGGGAATCCGGGTCCGGCACCCACCGGAAGGCCGTGATGGTCCGGGGGCCGGGGGGCAAGGCGAAGATGACCCGACTCCTGCCCAGGAGGTCGACCTCGTAGCGGGCCTGAATGACCTCTCCCTCGGCCGGTGAGGCCTGAGAGCCAGGCGTGCCAAGCAGCCCGATTCCCGCAAGCAACGGCACGATCGACATCTGCATGAGCCTCGACGGAATCGGCCGGGGGATCAGCCGGCTCGTGAGCATCGCCGGCGCCGACGATCCGGCCGGAGGGTCTGGCGTTGGTCCGAGGCGGGCCGTATCCTGCTCACAATCACGGGCGCCGCGTCTCGGTTCGTCGGACTGAGGATGCCCCCTCGCGGCGTGCCCTGTCAAGTCGCCCCGCCGTTTCGGAGCGTTGCGCCGATGCATCGGAACCCCTCGGTGTCCAGAATCGTCCGGCGAGTCTCGCTGCTCGTGCTCCTGGCAGCCCCCGCTGCCGCCCGGGACGACGACCCTCGCCCTCCGGGGTATTCGGCACCCCAGGCGGACGCGCTGGCCGGGGTGGAGGCCCGGGCGCTGACGGTCCCGAACCCGGACTCCGCGCGGTCGATCCTGCGACGCCTGACCGAGGAACCGCACGAGGCCGGGACCGTCGCGGGGTACGAGACGGCCGTTTTTGTCCGAGAATCGCTCCGCGAGTGGGGCTGGGACGCCGAGTTCGCCGAGTACGAGGTCTTGCTGAACGAACCCGACGGCCTGACCTCGGTCTCGATCGTCCGCCCCGAACCGATCGAATTGAAGGTGATCGAGGATCCGAACCCGCTCGACAAGGACTCGAGCAGCCCGGTCGCCTGGCCCGCCTTCCACGGCTACGGGATCTCGGGAGACGTGACCGGGCAGATCGTCTATGCGAATTATGGGACCGTCGCCGATTTCAAGGCGCTGGAGGACCTGGGGATCGACGTGGCCGGCAAGATCGTCCTCGCCCGCTACGGGGCGATCTTCCGGGGCCTGAAGGTCCTGAACGCCCAGCGTCGGGGGGCGATCGGGGTGTTGATGTATTCCGATCCGATCGACGACGGCTACGCCCGAGGCGACGTCTATCCGAACGGGCCGTTCCGGCCCCCCTCAGCCATCCAGCGCGGGAGCGTCCAGTTCCTCTCGCTCGGTCCGGGAGACCCCTCGACGCCGCACGGGCCGTCGGTCAAGGGGGCCGATCGCTTGCCGTTCGACCGCCATTTCGGCTTCCCGCTGGCGGGCAAGGCGCCGATGTCGCTCGACGATCCCAGCATGAATTATTCGGTGTTGCCGCATCTGGTCGACGCCTGGGAGGAGGAAACCGGGCTCGACCGCGACGAGTACTTCGCCGCCATCCCTTCCTTGCCGATCAGCTACGAGGCGGCCCTGCCCATCTTCGAGGCCCTCGCCGGCCCCGAGGTCCCCGAAGGGTGGCAAGGGGGCCTGCCCCTGGCGTATCACGTCGGCCCGGGGCCGGTGGAAGTTCGGTTGGCGGTTCGGACGAAATACAGCCTCAAGACGATCCACAACGTGATCGCCACCCTGCCGGGGGCAGTCGAGCCCGACCGCTGGGTGATGGTCGGCAATCACCGCGACGCCTGGACTTACGGCGCGGTCGATCCGGGGAGCGGCAGTGCCGCCACGCTCGAAGCCTGCCGGGCGTTGGGCGAGGCTTACAAGGACGGCTGGAGGCCGAGGCGCACCCTCGTCTATGCGAGCTGGGACGCGGAGGAATACGGCCTCGTCGGCTCGACCGAATGGGCCGACGAGCACCGGAACGAACTCGACGCCAGGGCCCTGATGATGCTCAACGTCGATTCGGCCGTCTCCGGGCCGAATCTCGACGTGGACGGCGTGCCGTCGCTCCGAGACCTGATGCTGTCGGCCGCCGCCGACGTGGTCGAGCCGTCGAGTGGCCGATCCTTGCGGGATGTCTGGCTCGACGAACAGCGATCGGCGTGGGCCAAGTCGACTCGATTGAACATGCCCGATCTCGACGCCGAGGACCCCATGCCCGAGCTGCCGAGCTTCTCCGCTCGGCTCAATCCGCTCGGCTCGGGGTCCGACTACACGGCCTTCCTCGACCACCTGGGCATTCCCGCCCTGAACGTCGATTTCGGCGGTCGTTACGGGGTGTATCACTCCATTTATGACAACTTCTTCTGGATGGAACGGTTCGGCGACCCCGGATTCACGAGGCACACCACCGCGGCAAAGCTCTATACCCTGATCCTTTTCCGAGCCGCCTCGGCCGAGGTCGCCCCCTTGACCTTCCGGCCCTATGGCGAGGCGTTGGAAGAGGAGCTGGACAGGCTCCGCGAGATGGTCGCTCGGAAATCGCTGGCGAACCCCGACGAGCCGCCGATCCGGGTCGATGGCCTGGCCAGGCTCGGCCGGACGATCCGAGACTTCCAACAGCAGGCCGCGACACTCGACGAGGCCACGGCCGCGCTGGCCGATCGGCAGGATCGGCCCGATGAAGCGACCCTGAGCCGCGTCAATGACGCCTTGATGCGCGTCGAGCGGGCGTTCCTGATCGAGGAGGGGCTCCCCGGCCGGCCCTTCTTTCGCCACGCGATCTACGCCCCCGGGCTGACGACCGGCTATGCGAGCTGGCCCCTGCCGGGCGTCCGACAGGGGATCGAAGAAACCGATCAAGACGTCCTGGACGAACAGATCCCCATTTTGATCGATCGAATTGAGGCGGCCATCGCCGTCATGTCCGAAGCGGCCGACGCCGCCCGGGACGCGAACTGAGGCGTTCGACCGCTCACAGAAGTGCGTTTTTCCTGACTTTTTGGTTCCCGACTCCCGCCGATTTCCATCCTTAGAGAGCACGCCCGGATGTCAACCGATCCTCGGAAGGCCGACCGCCCGATCTTGCCCCGCGTGCTGGGGCCGGCGACCGCGTACAGCGCGATCGTCGGATCGGTCATCGGATCGGGCATTTTCATCGTGCCGGCGCGGGTGGCGGGGACCCTCGGGTCGATCAGCCTGATCATCGCCATCTGGGTCGCCGGCGGGTTGCTCACGCTGGCCGGCGCCCTCACGGTCGCCGAGTTGGGGGCGATGCTCCCGCAGGCCGGCGGGCCGTATGTGTATCTCAAAGAGGCGTTCGGGAAGCTCGCGGGCTTCCTGTTCGGCTGGACCGAATTCCTGGTCATCCGATCCGGCTCGGTCGCGGCGTTGGCGGCCGGATTCGCCCTCTATTTCGGCGAGGTGGTGCCGCCCCCCGACGGCATTCCCAAGGCCGGTTGGGAAGCGGGCGTGGCGATCCTGGCCATGACGACGCTGGCGGTCCTGAACGTGCTGGGTGCCCGGGTCGGCGGGGGGGTGCAGGTCCTCGGCACGGTGCTGAAGGTGGGCACCATGATCGCCATGATCCTGCTCCCGCTGCCGTTTGTGATGGGGGTGGCCCGGGCCGAGAACCTGTCTCCCGTCTGGCCGACCGACCTGGGCGGGTCGCTCATGCGGGCCATGCTGGCGGCGATGGTCGGCGTGCTCTGGACCTACGACGGCTGGATCAACATCACTGCGCTCGCCGAGGAGATCCGGGAGCCCGAGCGGAACATCCCGCGCGCGGCGATCCTGGGGACCCTGACCCTGATCGGCGTGTACCTGGGGGTGACGCTCTCCTATCACCTCGTCCTGCCGATGGCCGACGTCGCCCAGCCGCCCGACGGCCGGAACGTGGCGGGGGCGTTCTTCGTCCGATTGTTCGGCCTCCCCGGCGCCTGGCTCATCGCCCTGGTCGTGATGGGGTCGATCTTCATCGCGCTCAACGGCAATGCCCTGTCCGGGCCCCGGGCGTACTTCGCCATGGCCCGAGACGGCTTGCTGCCGCACGCGATCAGCCACGTCCATCCGAGGTTCCACACCCCGGCCAACGCGATCATCATCCAGACCGCCTGGGCGGCGCTCCTGACGGCCGCCGGCGCCATCTTCCTGGTGATCGAGGCGCCGGGCTCGGAGAGCGGCCTGCCGGTCTGGTTCCGGGACGCATGGGTCAAGCTCAATCAGACACCGCTCTATGATGTCCTGTTCTCCTACGTGATTTTCGGCGCGACGTTCATGTATGCCCTGACCGTGGCGTCCGTCTTCGTCCTCCGGCGCACGAGGCCCGACCTGAAGCGTCCGTACCGGACGTGGGGCTACCCGATCACGCCGTTGATCTACCTGGCGGGGGCGGCCTTGCTCCTCGGGAACATGCTCCAGGAGACATTCGCCGAGTCGATCGTCGGGCTCGGCATCATCCTCGCGGGCGTCCCGGCGTATCTGGTCATGCGCCGTCGAGGAGGCCCGTGACCTGTCCGCCCAGTGGGCGTGCGAGATCCCCCCATGATCCTCTCCCTCCTGATCGCGATGCTGCTGAATCCCGACCCGATCACCGCGGCCGAATTGCGAGACGCCTTGCAGGGACCGATCGCGGCCGACGAGGGCGCGCGGCTGGCCGCCCGCATCCGCGAACGCCTCCCGGAGGGAGCCGACCCGGCTCGGGGGGCCGCGTTCCATGACGAGGGGCTGGCCGCGTTCGTCGCGGCCGCGCCGAGCGAGGCCGACCCCGCCCCCCGGCTCGAAGGGATGGTCACGAGGCAGCAGGGCCGGGAACTGAAGCCGATCGGCGAGTCCGGCCTGTGGGCGATCGTGCTGGAGGTCGCCAATGACCAGAAGTTCAATTATGAGCTCACCCTGGGAGGCGACCGAATCGGCGGCGGGTCGATCGAGATGCCGGGGTGGGCCTATCCCCTTGAGTCGTCCAAGCGGCCCGGGCAGGACTACGGCACGTTCCGCGAGTTCAGCTTCCGGAGCGAGGTCTTCGACAACGACCGCACCGGCTGGATTTATGTCCCCGCCGCCTACGATGGTGCCGAGCCGGCCGCCGTGATGGTCTTCCAGGACGGAGACGCCTACAAGCGAGAACATGTCGGCACGGTGGTGGAGAACCTCATCGCCGACGGGGACATGCCCGTCACGATCCTGGCCCTGCTGAATCCGGGGGTCAACGACGACGGCTCGCGCAACCGGAGCATCGAGTACGACACCCTGAGCGATCGCTACGCCACGTTCCTGGCCGATGAGGTCCTCCCTCGGCTGGAGTCGGAGTTCAACCTGCGAGACGACCCGGAGTCTCGCGCCATCGGCGGGGCGTCGTCGGGCGGGATCTGCGCGTTCACGGTCGCCTGGGAACGCCCGGATCTGTTCGGCCGGGTCTGCTCGCATATCGGCAGCTTCACGGACATCCGGGGGGGCGGGGCGTATCCGGAGATCGTCCGGCAGGCCGAGCGGAAGCCGCTCGTCAAGGTCGTCCTGCACGATGGCCGCAACGACCTGATCAACCGCTTCGGAAACTGGTGGGAGGCCAACGTCCGGATGCACGAAGCGTTGTCGGAGACCGGTTACGACGTCGATTTCGTCACCGACGACAGCTATCACGGCTACCAGGCCGCCGGTCGCGTCCTGCCCGAGACGCTCCGCCTGACCTGGGAGGGTTGGAACGACTGAGACGAGCACCCGACCGCCGAGCCGATCGCGCCGAACCCGGGACGC